>NZ_JAHGAN010000011.1:0-182425 GCF_030248625.1 Vibrio sp. D420a
GTCTGTTGAGCGCTGTTTGCGTTGTTTAGGTAACGTTGCGCAGTCATCGCTGAAACGTTGGTATTTACATTCACTGCCATGGTGATTTCTCCAATTGATTTTCCGGTGTTGCGGTTTCCGACGTCTCGGAAAACCAAGTAGTTCTCTCAAAGTTACTTTTAATAACGGCGCTAAATCTGAAACCTTTAGAGAAAAAATGAGAAAATTCAGAAATAAATTCGGTTGAATGAAAAAACGTGATTGGTGGGGTAAATATAAGAAAAAAGGAGAAAAAACACTAAAGTTGTCAGAAGTGTTGCCGAGAGACGTGGCAATTTACCCCAGCAGAGTTAACGCCAAATTAGGCGCCTGTTTGGCTTGAGCAAGAATAGTTGTGCTCACCTGCTGCAAGATTTGCTGCTTGAGCATCTGGGTGGTCTCTTTGGCGTAATCGGTATCTTTAATGCGACTGTTTGAGGTCGCCAAATTCTCATGTACGTTTTGCAGGTTATTAATCGCGTGATCAAATCGATTTTGCATCGCACCCAGCTCTGAGCGATGGCTATCTACGTACTTCATTGCTGTATCAAGAATAGATACCGCTCGTTGCGCTCCACCAGCGCTAGTTACATCAATATCATTGACCGATTCGTAGCGACCTGATGACATGGATAACTCATCCGCTAGAGAACCTGAAAAGGAGATTGTTCCTGACGTTTGATCGCCCGCCATGTAGATTTGTAGCTGCCCATCTTCATTAACCGATGCAGATACTTGGTCTGTTTGGCCGTTAATATAAGTCGCAAGCTGCTCAATATCATCACCCGCCTTAGCATTGATCGAGATGGATTGAGATTGCCCAAAACGATCGGTAAACGACATATTGAACTCAGTATTACCTGAACTCACCGCCCAACTCTTATCAGCCATACCATTAGCAACATAGCTAAAGCCGCCCATGTCGATACCATCCGTTCGCATACTTTTTAGGCCTACTTGTACCGCCTCACCAGAACTACCACCTATTTGGAAAGCGGTATTCCCAAAACTGCCATTCAATAGCTTCTTGCCACCAAATGAAGTCGTTTCGGCAATTCGGTTCAGCTCGTCATTAAGAGCAGTAATCTCTTCCTGGATAGCAATTCGCTCAGATTTACTGTTCGAACCATTCGCTGACTGCAAAGAAAGGTCACGCATGCGTTGCATGATATTGGTGGTCTCATTCATCGCACCCTCTGCGGTCTGCATAATAGAGATACCGTCGTTAGCGTTTCTAACCGCAACGTCAATACCGCTCATTTGCGCTTCAAGTCGATTTGAGATTTGTAGACCGGCAGCATCATCCTTAGCGCTATTAATACGGTTACCTGAAGCCAGTCGCTCCAAAGATTGATTCAGCATGTTGCTGGCATTAGAGAGATTTCTCTGTGCCACCAGTGCTGAAACATTGGTATTTACCGTAATAGCCATAGATGTTCGCTTATCCGTTGGGAGGTAATAAAGTCAATCGTTGCTTCTATATCGACCAACTTTGCCAACTCTTTAATCAAAAAAAGAGGCATAACGCCCCTTTTTGTGTTTATTTAATTGTCGCTACGGCTATCGCTACTTAATCGACAGTTCAGCCAACATCTGCTGTGACGGTGCGAAGTAGTAAGCGCCAGTCACTGCACGGGTAAAGCAAAGCAATTGGTCAGTCTTACCATCTGTTACGCCATACATGCTTTCAAGCATTGCATCAAAGTTATGGCGAACATTACAGTAAGCGATGAATAGCAAGCCGTGATCGCCTGTCGCGCTACCGTAAGGCAGGCTATGACGAACAATTTTCAGACCTTTGCCTTCTTCTTTGATATCAACACGGCCAACGTGCGATGCTGCAGGCACATCTTCTAGCTCAATAGAATCAGGCTTAGTACGGCCGACTACTTTCTCTTGCGCTTTAACATTTAGGCGATTCCAAGCAGGTAGGTTATGGATAAAACGCTGAACCATAACGTAACTGCCACCCGCAAATTCACCTTCAGGGATAAGTGCCACTTCAGCACGCTGAGCATCTTTCGGGTTCTCAGTGCCATCGACAAAATCCGTCATATCACGGGAATCTAGATAGCGGTAGCCGTAAGTCTCATCAACGACTTCTACATCTTCAGACACTTGCTCTAGCAACTTACGAATCACATAGAAGTGCAAATCGTGGCGGTTAGAGTGGCAGTGAAGCAGCACATCAGAGTCTGTGCTTGGTGCCGTTATGTCACCCTCACCAAGTGCCGGGAACGCGATTAAGTCAGCCGGAGCCGCTTGTTCAAATTTGTCCCAGAATGTTTTAGAGAAAGCCAATGAAAGAGTCAGGTTAGACTCTGGTTGTGTCTCGTTCAGTTCTGCAACTAAAGAAGGTAGCTGCTTTAGTTGTTCTAATACTTGTGGTGCATTGTTTACGACTTTTAGCTGCACATACAGAGCGAAAGGCCCAGCTTCAGGTAAAATAGCACCTTGCGCTTGAGGCTGCTCATTTGAAGAGTTAAGCATAGTTCGATCCTTTCATTTTTAGCTTCTAGTATAAATATGATTGTATTAATTATTTTTGATTATTGTCAGTCTTCAGCTTCAACGGTGATAAAACAATCTCGTACAGTATTGCTCTTGATGAGATAGATTAAAAACCACAATAACAGCGTCAGTGTGACACCATGTAACCAATGAAACACACCGTGATCGAGATAGACAAGATAAACGGTATGTGCAAACTGACTTAAAACAGCGAAAAGGGTGACCCATCGCCCCCAAGAGACAATCGTATTAATGTACGGACGTTCCGGCGATCTCAGGCCAAACAGCCACATCAATAGAACGCTCGGCACACTGAGAGCAATTCCCACATAAAACATTTGATGGTCGGGGTAAACTATCTCTAGTATTTTAGCTCCTGACTCTCGACTAGCACCAGCCACAACAAACACGACCAAGGCCTTGGCCAAAAACAACCAACCCAGCCACAGTAAAATCGGAGCTTTAAGAAAGCCGTGTTTATCATATTGTTCTAAAGAATACCGCACAGCTCTCACTTCAGCTTATTAGAAAACAGACACTTTAACGCAAATCATTCATACTTCTCTAGGTTTACGTTATCTTATCTACATATTGGTATTAACGATTATCTCAGCATGAAAAAGAAGACACAGACACCTTCTGTTGAATCCCAACAAGAAGCGTTCAAAATTGCCAAAGCAACTCAAAAGCCAGGGCAAACCAAAGAGCAGACTAAACTCATTGCTCAAGGCATCGAGAAAGGCATCGCGCAGTACAAGAAACAGCAAAAAGAGCGAAACCGTCAGGCCGATAAGGCTAAAAAGAAGCAACAAAAAGAGAAGCAGCAAAACCTTGCTCAAGCCAAAGAGGTCGCCACCGAGCCCGCCGCAGAACCGGTACAAAAACAAAGTATGCTACCGTGGGTACTATTAATTGTGAGTTGGCTTGGCTTCGCTGCCTACATTACTCAATCGTGAGATGATGAAATGAAACGACTAACATTGGGGTTATTGACCCTCGGCCTATTAGTAGGGTGCACAACCCCGACTAAAGTGCCGCATGAGAACGCTCACCTAGTAAAGATGGACTACCATGGCATTATTGACATCAGTGGTTGCCAATACAAAGGGGAGATAACCGGGAGCGAGGGGCATTGGTATAGCTATCTATTCTTCCCGAATGATACCTTGGTTCAAGGAGCGATGAACGAGCTTAAATCTAATGCTATCGCGCTAGATGCAGACACCGTCATTTTTACGCTACCGCAAGACTTCGCGACATCGGTGACCATGCTTGGCGCTGCTTATGACTGCCCATAGTGTTTTCACGCTTTCGATAACATTAGATTGAAAACGAGTTGATAGAAAAGAAAAAGCCAGCTTTCGCTGGCTTATGCACTAAATCCAAGACTGGACGCTATATCACTCTTACGTTCCAGAACCCATTGACTGTCGAATGGTCCCCAATCAGATAACTGATAGTAACCATCATTATGACGTCGCCCATCTTGAATAAACATAAGTTCGATACCGATCCCCGGTAACGCCTTGAGTACATCTTGAATAGTACGACGAGGCCAACCCGTTTTTTCGATGAGTTTAGGCACATTCGGCCTTTCAAGGCTTTCGACGAGTAACGCTAAATATAGCCGCCTTGCAAAAACAGGACTCAACTCCATTGACACCTCCTATATATGTGCCAGTTAATTATTTCTTTTTTCTCATCCGACATGTTGAGGTTGATCAATAAGTCTCCATTCGTGACATTTTCTTACTGTTTTTTTTCGTTCTTTGAAATATTCCTCACTCTGTTTTGTCTGAATTCCGAGTTCCTGATAGGATTCCACACATAACAATGAAAGAAGATCACCAAAAGGAAGAATAATGACTATCACAATGTTTGGTATCCCGAACTGCGACACAATCAAAAAAGCTAAGAAGTGGCTACAAGCTGAAGAGATCAGCTTCGAATTTCACGATTACCGCAAACAAGGTGTCGATGAAGCGCTAGTCCGCGGCTTCTGTGAGGAGCTAGGTTGGGAACAAGTGCTTAACAAGCGTGGCACGACTTATCGCCAGCTCACTCAAGAACAAAAAGATGGTCTAAATGAAGAAAATGCCATCGCTCTTTTGGTTGAACAACCTGCAATGATTAAGCGACCAATTCTAAAAGTTGAAGATAAGCTGCATATTGGCTTCAAAGCTGATCAATATTCCGCTATTTTTGCTTAATCCTCATTTGCACTAGCACTGAACACAACTTTAGAAACGTGGTGACCAAACGCCACGTTTTTTAAAAAAACAAAAGACAAGTAGAACAAGGAACTCAAGGATGACAGACAGCCCAACTTTGGCTCTGGCAAAAGATCTCATTAGCCGTCAATCAGTAACACCAGAAGACGCTGGCTGCCAAGAAGTAATGATCAATCGCCTCAAAGCTCTCGGCTTTGAAATCGAGGTGATGGTATTCGAAGACACCACCAACTTTTGGGCTCGCCGTGGCACAGAAGCACCGCTGTTCGCTTTCGCAGGTCATACAGATGTCGTTCCTTCTGGTCCTGCAGAGCTTTGGGATACGCCACCATTCGAACCAACGATTGTTGATGGTTACCTTCACGGCCGTGGCGCAGCGGACATGAAAGGTTCACTGGCTTCGATGATTGTTGCCGTTGAACAGTTCATCGCGGAAAACCCTGATCACAAAGGTTCTATCGGCTTTTTGATCACTTCGGATGAAGAAGGACCATTCATTAACGGTACTGTACGCGTTGTTGAAACACTGATGGCTCGTGGCGAGAATATCGACATGTGTATCGTGGGTGAACCTTCAAGTACAGAATTCGTCGGTGATGTAGTGAAAAATGGCCGCCGTGGCTCAATCACAGGCGATCTTACAGTCAAAGGTACACAAGGCCATGTTGCCTACCCGCACCTAGCGAATAACCCTGTACACAGCTCTCTGCTTGCGATTCATGAACTTGCAACAACCGAGTGGGATAAAGGTAATGATTACTTCCCACCAACTAGCTTCCAAATTCCAAACGTGAGTGCAGGCACAGGTGCATCAAACGTTATTCCTGGTGAATTCAATGTTCAGTTTAACCTTCGTTTTAGTACTGAACTGAGCAACGACATCATTGTAGAGCGCATCACGAGCACTCTAGACAAGTACGACTTTGAATACGACCTGAAGTGGACATTCAATGGCGACCCGTTCCTGACTGATACTGGTGCTCTTCTGGATGCCATCGTTGATGCCGTTGACAACGTAAACGACGTAAAACCAGCGCTGTTAACCACTGGTGGTACTTCTGACGGCCGCTTCATTGCACGCATGGGTGGACAGGTTGTGGAACTAGGCCCGGTGAATGCAACAATTCACAAAGTGAACGAGTGTGTGAAAGTCGCTGATCTAGAGAAGCTGACTGATATGTACCAATGTACACTGGTGAATCTACTAGCAAACTCATAGTCTTTAAAAACCAGAAAGACAACAATAAAGTTGGGCAACCTCATGACACCTAAAGAGTTAACCGGACAAGTAGAGTCTCATTTAGCAGAGACATTAATTGGAAGTAAAACCTTTCTTGTACATCATGAGGTCGCCCAAGATCTTCGCCGCTTAATTGCTGCCGCCGAGCAAGCAGGTTACAAAATGGAGATCGCCAGTGGTTTTCGAAGCTATCAGCGTCAGTCGTTGATCTGGAATCGAAAATACGCAGGAGAAACCGCTATTTTAGACAGCGATAGTCAACCGTTAGATGCCGCTCAGTTAACGGATACTGAAAAACTGTGGGCTATCTTGCGCTGGTCTGCCCTACCCGGTGCCAGTCGTCACCACTGGGGGACTGATTTTGACGTCTTTGCTCGCAATTATCTTCCCGCTGACACCCAACTGCAGTTAGAGCCTTGGGAATACTTCGAAGGCCACCAACACAGCTTTTATCAATGGATAGAAGCTAACGCTGATGAGTTTGGTTTTTTCTTCCCATATCGCAAGGACTTAGGAGGCGTGGCTGTGGAGCCGTGGCACATTAGTCATAAACGCACTGCGCAGCTTTGTCTATCACAGTTATCGTGTCCCCTACTTGGCAATCAACTTCAGTCTGAGCCAATATTAGGGTATGAGGTCGTTATGGAGCACCTTGAATCCATCTATGATCGTTTCATAACGAATATCAGTAACTAGGAGCTTATATGCTTGAATGGCTAACCAACCCTTGGGTCATCATTTTTATCGTGGTTAGTGTTGTCGTTGGTAACATTGCAGCACTCAAGTACACGGCAAACATGAACGTCGGCAAGGCTGATAAATTGAAAAAAGAGAGTGATCTCGACAAGCTCAACCGTTTAGACAAACTCAATCGAGAAAACCTCGACGACAAGTAACGAATAGACGATACCGAGCCGTCATTCTCAAGCTAACAGACACAAAAAAGAGGACATAGCGTCCTCTTTTTTAATTGATGTCATTGAGACAGTAACGTATCAGCTAAGTTACTTCTCTTTGGTATCTTTAGTTTGATCTGCTACATGCGCCAAGATAGGAACCAGAGACTTCAATAGCTCTTCTTCCACTGGTTTGCCTGAAGCATCAGTCACGTTGATAGACGTACGGTTACCCAAATCACCAAATAGGAAGGTGTATGTACCCGGGCTTAGGTCGATCGGCTTAAGACCAATCTCATCCCAAAACTCGTCATCTGGAGACGCATATTTCGCTTTCACGGTACCTTGTGACTGGTTACGTTCCTCTAGCTCAAAGCCCATCTGAGGCAGAAGCTTAGGCAGACGCTGCCACAGTACATTATAAGGCGTACGTGCGATTATCACCGGGAATCCACTACGGTCTGAGCCCATAGAAATTGGGATCTTCTTAACCAGCTCTTGTGCTTTCAATGCTGCTTCGGCACGCAAGTTCTCGTCATACTTCGCCATCACCAAGTTGGTCATGAAGGCGTTGTAACGCTCTTTATTGGTCGCTGAAACAGGCTTCTCTTCAGAACCCTCACGCCAATCAATCAAGTTAATCTTAAAGCCGTGACGGTTATTCGCCTCAAAGCGAGAGATAGTGTAACGACTGCCGATCTCAACTTCTTCGTCTTCAGAGACCCAAGTAACCCAATCGGTCTCAATCTCTTTATCAGACTGCTCACGAATACCGATGTTACGCTCTGTTAGCATGTCCACGGCGGTTTGCCACACACGGTCAGCTTCTTCAGCACGCAGTAACCAAAGAGTGACTTCACCGTTTTGACGCTCAGCACGCGCACCTGGGATAAGCTCCAACACCTGTTGTGGTGGGCGAATATCAACATCGCGGCCAATACCACCAGCAAACTCTCCCTTAGGGATATCGTAGTTTGGGTAGAATTGAGGGGTAGCGTCTTCAGGCAGTTGCCATTGAGTCAACGCTGGGGTTTCTAAGTATTCGAAGTCATCCTTGGCTTGACGACGTTGAGTCGGGCTGCCAGAGCATGCTGTAAGAACGAAAACAGCCAGTGAGCCGATCACTAGCTGGTGAGAATACTTCATTTATACTCCTAAATGCCGAAGACAAGCTTCGGCACTGTTTCAAACATTTAGTAAATACACGCTTCTGTCATTGCTTGCGCAACGATAGGTTGAGCTGGTTCTGACAGTTCTGTCAGCGGAAGTCGAAGACTGCCCTCAGCGATCAAACCCATTTTATGAACCGCCCATTTTACTGGAATTGGATTAGATTCAATGAACAAATGTTTGTGAAGTGGCATTAAACGCTCGTTAATAATCTCTGCCTCTTCAAATTTGCCCTCTTTCGCCAGCTTAAACATAGTAGCCATGTCAGCTGCTGCAACGTTATTCGTTACTGAGATAACACCATCACCGCCACGTTTTACGAATTCTAGGCCTGTGAGGTCGTCACCACTTAGTAAGATAAAATCTTCGCCACAAAGTTCACGATGAATTGCAATTCTGTCTAGATCACCCGTCGCATCTTTAAGTGCAACGATGTTTTCAATCTTTGAAAGACGGGCCACAGTCTCTGGCAATAGGTCTACTGCCGTACGGCCCGGTACGTTGTACAAGATTTGAGGAACGTCGCTCACTTCTGCAATCGCTTTGTAGTGCTGGTACAAACCTTCTTGTGTTGGTTTGTTGTAGTAAGGTGTCACACTTAGACAACCTGCAATACCAGAACCATTGAGCAGACGGCTGAACAGTACTGACTCATGAGTTGCATTTGCACCCGTACCTGCAATCACAGGAATACGGCCATCAGCAAACTCAACCATCTTAGTAACGACTTTGACATGCTCTTCGATAGTCAATGTAGAAGATTCACCCGTAGTGCCTACTGCTACTAGACCATCACTACCTGCAGCAATGTGGTGCTCGACCAGTTTTTTAAGGCTTTCGAAATCCACTTCACCGTCAGAATTAAATGGTGTAACCAGCGCAACGATACTTCCTGAAAACATGTCTATCTCCCTTAATTTGTTCTTTTTGCATGTTACTGTAAGCCGATTAATAAACACAAGCGATTAAAGTCGCTTCGCGGCCACAACTGTATGAAATATTGTCGTATGTTAGAGGTCAAACGACTTATAAGCAGGTTCAATGCTAGAAATGATTTGCTTACACCCAATGTAACCGATTTAACACCTAACTTGTCAGCGCTCGGTTAGTGGTAGGCTTTTCTCACTATGTTCTCAAACTGAAGTGTCATACTCCGCTCATTGAGTACCCACTTAAGTCTAAGTGACTCATAAAAACACCCCGACCTTCACTCATTAGTTCCTGTATCTGTGCTAACATGCTCTCATCAATGGAATATAAAGAGACGTGATTTTATGACTCAACATCTAGTAATCACTGCAGTGGGCACAGATCGCCCGGGTATTTGTAACCAAGTGGTTCAGTTAGTCACCCAATCAGGCTGTAATATTATCGACAGCCGCATCGCGATGTTTGGTGAAGAGTTTACTCTCATCATGCTGTTATCAGGCAAAGCCAACAATATTACGCGTGTGGAGACGACACTACCCTTGCTTGGTCAGGAGCATGACCTGATTACTATCATGAAGCGAACGTCCCCGCATGATCATATCGAGAACTCCTATACGCTCGAAGTGTTTATCGAATCTGACGATAGACTTGGTCTTACCGAAAAATTCACTCAGTTCTTCGCCGATAGAGAGATTGGTTTGGACTCGCTCAGCGCGCAGACCATCAACAAGTCGAAAGTACAACTCGACAACGATCAATTCCATATTTCAATTACCGCTTCTGTCCAATCAGAATGTAACCTGATGCAGCTACAAGAAGAATTTAACGCGCTGTGTCAGAGCCTATCAGTCCAAGGCTCGCTCAACTTTATCAAAAACAGTCTTTAAAAAGGAAATGTCATGAATACGCTGACAGCTGGCACTCCAGCACCTGCATTCTCTCTTCCAGATCAAGATGGCAACATCGTTTCTCTTGGTGACTTCAAAGGCAAGAAAGTCCTTTTCTACTTCTACCCAAAAGCGATGACGCCGGGTTGTATTGTGCAAGCAGAAGGTCTGCGCGACATCAAGGCTGAGCTAGATGCACTAAACGTTGTGGTTCTTGGTGTAAGCATCGACCCAGTTAAACGTCTACCGAACTTCATTACCAAGAAATCACTTAACTTCTCACTGCTTTCTGACGAAGACCACGCCGTAGCTGAACAATTTGGTGTTTGGGGCGAGAAGAAATTCATGGGTAAGGTTTACGATGGCCTGCACCGCATCAGCTTCTTAATCAACGAAGAAGGTGTTATTGAACACGTATTCAACAAGTTCAAGACCAAAACGCACCATGAAGTGGTTCTAGATTACTTCAAGCAAGACTAAACCAGCTTCTGAAACTGTTTCAGTCCAATAAAATTGAAAGGCCGCATATCTTTAATATTCGGCCTTTCTTTTTGTTCGTATTTTGAATCAAGCAAGCTACGCTTGTTCTATCTCATCTTCTAAAGCATGGCTTGGTAGAGCGTTCCACACAGCCTTCACCAACGTTGCGAGAGGAATCGCGAAGAAGACGCCCCAGAAGCCCCATAGACCACCAAACACCAATACCGCGACAATGATAGCCACCGGATGCAAGTTTACTGCCTCTGAGAACAACACTGGAACTAAAACATTACCATCAAGCGCTTGGATGATACCGTACGCCAATAGCAGCCAGTAGAACGGTGGCGCCAGTCCCCACTGGAACAAACCAACGATAGCAACCGGCACGGTCACCGCCGCTGCACCGATGTATGGAATTAACACCGATAGACCAACCGCGACAGCTAACAGTGCTGAATAACGCAAGTCTAAGATAGCGAAGGTCACATAGCTCACACCGCCGACAATTAAGATCTCAAGTACCTTGCCGCGAATGTAGTTTGAGATTTGTTGATTCATCTCAACCCATACTTTAGTTGCCAAACGACGGTTCTGAGGCAGTAGTCCGCTCGCCATTCTGATCATCTCTTCTTTGTCTTTCAGCAAGAAGAAAATAAGCAGTGGTACCAAGATTAGGTATACCGCAAGCGTTGCAATACTCACCAGTGACGCCAGAGAGCCTTTCACAACGCTCTCACCCATGCCTAACACTTTGTTTTTCGCGTTCGACATCACTGACTCTACGATCTGTAGGTTAGCCAGTTCTGGGTAACGTTCAGGAATCGTCGCGATGAACTTTTGCAGCCCGAGGTACATGTTCGGGATATCGTTAAGTAGGTTGCCAACCTGATTCCAAATAGTTGGAACCAAACCAAATAGGGCTATCAGCATCACACTGAAGAACATCAAAATAACCAACATCACTGAAGGTGTTCTTGGCAAACCGAGACGCTGTAGTTGTGTTACTGGCCACTCAAGTAGGTAGGCAAGCACAATCGCCACCAGCAGTGGTGCGATCAAATGACCGAAAAAATAGATGGTAATAAAACCAAATAAAATGATGGCCACCAAACTGACTGCATGTGGATCAGAAAAACGTCGTTTATACCAACGATTCATCATTTCAAGCATTTGATTGCAATTCCTTTTTTGTAACTTGGATTTGGTGATGACCAGAGCAAGCTTCAACTTCTACACTAAAGGCATGCTTGGATAAAAAGCTTACAATATCGGTCATTGAGCTCTGATCAGCAATATGTATCAACAAGGACTGACCATTTTCTAACTTAACACTGTGACGCTTGGCTAATAATAACGCCATTGGGCAGCGCTCTTGGCGTAAATCTAGAATATTAGGTTTCATTATCTAGCTCGATGCTTATTATAAGGGTCGTATTGTAATCTGTTTTTGAAAACGTGCCATCTTTCATTCCGCAACCTTTAGTTTAACGCACGTACTTAAACAAAGGTGAGAACAGATAAAGAACCATTTCGTGTTGTCCTTGTCTTACTGTCAGAAGAAACGGAGTATTACTGACTAATATGTTTAAACGCGCTCGCTCAATAGCTTGCTTATGCATCGCTACAACACTCGGCACCCCATTACTGGCTCAAGCAAATAGTTTGGACCTTCCCGATATCGGAACGGCGGCCGGCGGCACCCTGACCATAGACCAAGAGTTGATCTATGGTGATGCTTACATGCGCATCATTCGTAGCAGTCAGCCTGTGGTTAATGATCCCGTGCTTAATCAATACATTGATAGCTTAGGTCACCGACTCGTCGCCAATGCCAACGACGTAAAAACGCCGTTCAACTTTTTCATGATTCGCGACAGAAACATCAACGCATTCGCCTTCTTTGGTGGCTATGTCGCATTGCACTCTGGTCTTTTCCTGCACGCTCAATCTGAGAGTGAACTGGCTTCGGTACTGGCTCACGAGATCGCACACGTGACTCAGCGCCACTTAGCACGAAGTATGGAAGACCAAGCGCGTCGATCGCCGGCAACCATTGCTGCACTCGCAGCATCGGTGTTGTTGGCAATCGCTGCACCAGAAGCAGGTATCGCGGCTCTAACAGCCACAACAGCTGGAAACATGCAGAGCCAGATCAACTACACGCGTAGCAACGAGAAAGAAGCCGATCGCTTTGGTATCAGTACCATGGCTAAAGCTGGATTTGATGTGAATGCAATGCCACGCTTCTTTGGCCGTCTTGCTGACGAGTACCGTTATGCAAGTACACCACCACCAATGTTGCTGACTCACCCATTACCAGAGGACCGTATTACCGACTCGCGCGCACGTGCTCGCAGTTACCCGCCTCTCAAACTCGCACCATCACTTGACTACCATTTGGCCAGAGCGCGCATTGTTGCTCGCTATGCAGGTATTGATGGCGATGCGGCATTAGATTGGTTTGAGCGTAAGTTGAAAAAGGCTCCGAAATCTATGGTCCCATCTCTAGAGTACGGACAGGCGTTGGTATACCTAGATACGAAGAAGCTTGATAAAGCCGAGCCGATTCTAAACAAGCTAATCACCAATGACCCGACCAACCTTTTCTATCTCGATGCGATCTCGGATCTGCACATCGAACAGAAAAAACCGCAAAAAGCGATCAAAGAGCTGAAGGCGGCATTAGTACGTCAACCAAATAACTCAGTGCTGACAATCAATTACGCTAATGCGCTACTTGAGAACCAGGAGCAGCAAGAAGCGATCCGAGTGCTACAGCGTTATACTCACGACAACCCAAATGACACCAACGGTTGGCACCTATTGTCGAAGGCTAACATCGACTTAGGCAACAGTGATGAAGACCTAGCTGCACGAGCTGAGATTTTGGCTCTGCAAGCGAACTGGAATAAAGCAATCCAGTACTACACTCAAGCCAGTCAAATCGCCGAGTTAGGCAGCCTTAAACAAGCGCGTTACGACGCACGTATTGACCAATTAATGATTCAACGTGAACGCTTCTTGGCACTACAATAGTAATCACCTTAAGCAAGACTCAACCTGTGAGGGTGACCAATGTGTCGCCCTCACAGAAATAAACTAAAAATAATACCGAGGAAGAACCATGTCTGTCGTAATTTATCATAACCCTCGTTGCTCAAAGAGCCGTCAAACTCTAGCGATTCTTGAAGAAAATGGTGTTCAACCAGAAATCATCAAATACCTAGAGACGCCTTTGTCTGTTGAGCAACTAAAGGTTCTATTTTCCCAACTAGGTTTTGAAACCGTTCGCGAGATGATGAGAACAAAAGAAGCGGATTACAAAGAAGCGAACCTAGGCGATAATTCTGTAACCGATGAGCAACTGTTCGCAGCGATGGCGGATAACCCAAAACTATTTGAACGCCCTGTTGTTGTTGCCAATAACCGCGCAAAAATCGGTCGTCCACCAGAGCAAGTACTAGAGATCCTATAAGGCTTTATGAGCGTTTCAATACTGGTCTTATATTACAGTCGTCACGGCAACACACTCGCATTAGCTCGACAGATCGCGCGTGGCGTTGAATCAGTCTCTGGTTGTGAAGCCGTGTTACGAACAGTGCAAGAGATCCACACCAGCGATGCCTCTCCACGTAATGATGTTACAACTGGTGACCCGTGCGCTAGCCTTGAAGACCTAAAAGGATGTGATGGCTTAGCGCTAGGCAGTCCTGTGTGGTTTGGTAATATGGCAGGGGCGATGAAGCACTTCTGGGATAGCACGACCCCGCTATGGGTTAACGGTGATCTCATCGATAAACCAGCCTGCGTCTTTACCTCTTCTTCCTCTTTGCATGGTGGTCAAGAGACCACTCTGCAAACGATGATGCTACCGTTACTGCATCATGGCATGCTCGTTATGGGAATTCCCTACTCTGAACCTGCTCTGCACACTACTCAAACGGGTGGCACACCCTATGGAGCAAGCAGCGCCGGTGAAAACAGCACGTTGAGCAAAGAAGAGATTGAACTGGCACAAAATCTTGGAAAGCGTTTGGCGAGAACGGCAATAAACCAGAAAGGAATATCTTGATTATGTATATGTCTGAAAAAGCGATGTCTCCCAAGACTAAGCTATTTCGTTACTTTGCTTTGGTGGGTAACTTATTGCTTCTGGGCTGGGTAGTTGCATGGCAGATGACCCTTTCCCCGCACCCTCATTTAGACAATGTCACGCTAGCGATTGCATGGGCGGTACCACTGTTATTGCCGCTACCGGGTATTTTGGCGGCTAAGCCTTACACCCATGCGTGGGCTAACTTCATCTTGATGCTCTATTTTCTACATGCATTAACGATTTTATATGTCGATGGAGGTGAGCGCATGCTCGCGGCAGTTGAGCTTCTGCTCACGACCTTAGGTTTCGCTGGGAACATTCTATTTGCTCGTTTCCGAGCGAGAGAACTGGGCATTAAGCTTAAACGCCTATCTGAAGTCGAAAAGAAAGAGAAAGCCAAGTTTGAACAGTAATTGGTAGGTGCTCTCTTCGTTAGTGCCGTTATCGATTACAACAGCCATAAATAAGCCCTGCATTGCAGGGCTTTCTTCATTTTGAAGCTCGATTATCGAATCCACTCATAAACCAGGCTTGGCTTTAGCGGTTTTGGAGCACTGGTAGTCTCAACAACTTCACTGCCTGCGACTTCTACGGCTGCTTCGTCTTCGTCAGTAGCATTCGTCTCTGACTCTGCGTCCGACGCTTTGACTTCCGCAGATAAGTTACTTGGAGTGACCACTTGTGGCGCATTCTCAGCTTCCGATTGTGGTTCCACGCCACCCACCGACAAGGTGTTGTCTTGCGCTTCAAATTCAGGCATCTGCTCTGGCTCTATATAAGCTGCTTCAACTTTCGCCACTGAACGTAGGCGCTCCACTTCTGTCTCAAATTCATCTTGAGTAGATAACAGGTGAATTCTAAACGTCACTTCATGATTCTGAATCTTCAGGATATCTAAGCTTGCTACAGAGTTAAGTGCTTTTAATGCATTCTCTAGCTGGAAGAAGTCTTGTGCATTATTCAAGCTAATGAATTGCGCAAGAATTGACTCCGAAGACTCGCTCGCGACTGTGACCGCACTTTTATTAGCGTAGTAGTTACTGATCTCGTTAATCAATGACTGAGACGCAGAAGCACCACTGCCTGAAACAGACCCCGTTACCGGTGATTTTGGTGAACTGGTTATCTGATTAGGCTGCTGATCGTAAAGTGTCCAACGTAGACCTGACGGCTGAGCACGCACAACCAGCACCGCATCCACAGGATAACGTTGACTTGCTTGACTGATAGGTGAAACAAAGCCACCCCACAGATCAGACGTTGCAATACCTGTGATGTCGTCGAAATCACCTACAGGTAGCGTAATTGGTAGGCCACGCAGTTTCGCATTTTGTTGAATGCCTGCCGCTAGCTCAGAATTCGAGTGTTCCCAAACGATATTCTTGTCGTAGTTTTGTTCTTCGACTAGCCACACTAATACATTGGAACGTGTTTCAGGCCAGTAAGGTAATTGAGCTTGAGTCAATAGGTTGCGAATCTGGGCGCCATTAAAGCGCATACGCAGCGTAGTTTGCTCGCTTGCTTCGCCAAAACTCATTTGTGACAGGTATTGAGCGCTTTGACGCATCGCCTTTTTTACCGTCTCATTAGCAGCAACGTCTGTTTGGCCAGTTGCACGGACCAACACCTGTTGCATGCCTTCATTTCTAGCCGCTCTCTCTGGCTCTTTCTGTTCTGAATTGATAGCCACTTCGGCACTGAAAATATCCACCTGAGTCAGTGCATAACTCGGCGCAGCCAAAAGTCCCATCAACAATGCTAAATAACGCATATCGATCCTAGTCTTAAAATCTTGTGCCCTGATGATAAGCAACTATGGGTAACTGGGCAAGGACGATGGCAGATACTCGATTGAATAACCGAGAATTATCGGGGTGATATATAGCAATTAAGGAAAATTAGTGAAGACTTAAGTGATAATGCACATATTTTCGGCAAATGAGCGATAAATTTGACATAACCTATATAGCAATCGATTGCGAGGTGATAAAATCCCGCGAATTTTATTTTTTACTTCACGATTAGCTCAAGGACCTATCATGAAAAATGCTTTGCAAGGTGCGCAAATGCTCTTTGTCGCCTTTGGTGCACTGGTATTAGTCCCCCTACTTACCGGTTTAGATCCCAATGTTGCACTGTTCGGTGCTGGTATTGGTACCCTCCTCTTCCAAGTCATCACTCGCCGTTCGGTTCCAATTTTCTTAGCCTCTTCTTTCGCGTTTATCGCACCGATCATGTTTGGCGTACAAACTTGGGGCATAGGTGCCACAATGGGTGGCCTAATGGCAGCAGGTGTGGTCTATGTGCTGATGGGTGGCCTAATTAAAGTTCGCGGTGTTGGTTTTATCCATAAGCTATTACCACCAGTGGTAGTTGGCCCAGTGATCATGGTTATCGGTCTTGGTTTAGCACCGGTAGCCGTTAACATGGCACTAGGTAAAACTGGAGACGGCGCAGTACAGCTGGTGGATGCCGATGCGGCTCTTTGGATCTCAGCGATTTCATTGATTGTTACCATCATTATTAGCGTATTCGCTAAAGGCTTTTTAAAACTGCTGCCAATCTTTGGTGGTATCGTAGCTGGTTACATCACAAGCCTAGTCTACGGCGCGGTCGACTTTACTCCGGTAGCTCAAGCCTCTTGGTTGGCTATGCCTAACTTTGTGGCACCAGAGTTCAACATCAATGCGATCTTCTTCATGGTGTTCGTTGCTATCGCACCTGCTGTTGAGCACGTTGGCGACATGCTGGCTATTTCGAACGTAACAGGTAAAGATTACCTTAAAAAACCAGGTCTACACCGCACCATCACCGGTGACGGCGTGGCAACGATTGCTGCTTCAATGCTGGGCGCTCCGCCGAACACAACTTACAGTGAAGTAACGGGTGCAGTGATGCTAACAAAAGCCTTCAACCCAGTAATCATGACTTGGGCTGCGGTCACCGCTATCGTGCTTGCATTAGTTGGTAAGCTAGGTGCCTTGCTGCAAACTATCCCAGTTCCAGTTATGGGCGGTATTATGATTCTACTGTTTGGTTCTATTGCAACAGTTGGCCTAAATACGCTCATCAAAAACCAAGTTGACCTACACAAATCACGTAACCTAGTGATCGTTGGTGTAACACTGGTATTTGGTATCGGCGGCATGGCTTTTGGTATTGGCGATTTCAGCCTTCAAGGCGTGAGTTTGTGTGGTATCGTAGCAATCCTACTAAACCTTGTATTGCCGGAAGAGCTAGGTGAGAACCACTCTGTAGACACTGCGCAAATCAAGTAATCGAATAAATCGAGAACAAACAAAAAGGGAGCGTATCTGATGATACGCTCCCTTTTTTCATTATTGGTCATAGCAAATATCGCTACAACCAATCGAATTACTTAGTACCGAAGATCTTATCGCCAGCATCACCTAGACCAGGAACAATGTAGCCCTTGTCGTTTAGCTTCTCATCGATTGCCGCAGTGTAAAGCTCTACATCTGGGTGTGCTTTCTCAAGAGCTGCAATACCTTCTGGCGCAGCAACAAGAACAAGAATCTTAAAGTGCTTACAACCCTTCTCTTTCATAAGATCGATAGTTGCGATCATTGAGCCACCCGTTGCTAGCATTGGGTCAACAACAAGAGCAATACGCTCCTCGATGTTAGACGCTAGCTTGTTGAAGTATGGCACAGGCTCAAGTGTTTCTTCATCACGGTAGATACCAACTACACTGATACGTGCGCTTGGGATATGCTCGAGTACACCATCCATCATACCAAGACCAGCACGTAGGATTGGCACAACTGTTACTTTCTTACCTTTAATTTGGTCAACTTCTACTGGACCATTCCAGCCGTTGATCTCTACACGCTCAGTTTCGAAATCTGCTGTCGCTTCATATGTTAGAAGGCTACCCACCTCTGTTGCTAGTTCACGAAAACGCTTCGTGCTGATTTCGCCTTCACGCATCAGGCCAATCTTGTGCTTAACTAGCGGGTGTTTTACTTCAACAACTTTCATTTCCAACTCCGGCAATATTTAAATAAACCCACAGATTATACATCGTTTTTATCACATTTTCAGTATGTTTATTTGGCAAAAAATTTACGCAAACGTTTGCTCTTATTTGGCAAGCCCTGTTAGAATAGCGCCGTTTTCACATCCAACTTAAGACCGAGGACTATCCCGTGAGCGGTAATAATTCTTCTCTAAGCTACAAAGACGCTGGTGTTGATATCGATGCAGGTAACGCACTAGTAGATCGTATTAAAGGTGCTGTAAAACGCACTCGTCGCCCAGAAGTAATGGGTGGCATTGGTGGCTTTGGCGCCCTATGTGAACTACCAACTAAATACAAAGAGCCCGTACTGGTTTCTGGTACAGATGGTGTAGGTACTAAACTTCGCCTTGCTTTGGATATGAAAAAACACGACACCATAGGTATCGACCTAGTGGCAATGTGTGTGAACGACCTAATCGTTCAAGGTGCAGAACCTCTATTCTTCCTAGACTACTACGCAACAGGCAAGCTAGACGTTGATACCGCAGCAGACGTAGTTTCTGGTATCGCTGAAGGTTGTGTGCAATCAGGCTGTGCGCTTATCGGTGGTGAAACTGCTGAAATGCCTGGCATGTACGAAGGCGAAGACTACGACGTAGCTGGTTTCTGTGTTGGTGTTGTTGAAAAAGCAGACATCATCGACGGCACTAAAGTTGCGGCGGGCGATGCGCTTATCGCTGTAGGCTCAAGCGGCCCACATTCAAATGGTTACTCTCTGATTCGTAAAGTACTAGAAGTATCTGGTGCAGATAAGAACGAAGAGCTAGAAGGTCGCACCATTGGTGAACACCTACTAGAACCAACTAAGATTTACATCAAGTCAGCACTTAAGATGATTGCAGAGCATGATATTCATGCTATCTCGCACATCACAGGTGGTGGTTTCTGGGAAAATATCCCACGCGTACTTCCAGAAGGTACAAAAGCAGTCATCGACGGCAACAGCTGGGAATGGCCAGCTATCTTCAACTGGCTACAAGAGAAAGGTAACGTGGAGACATTTGAAATGTACCGCACTTTCAACTGTGGTGTTGGCCTAGTCGTTGCTCTTCCAAAAGAGCAAGCTGAAGCGGCTGTTGAGCTGCTAAAAGCTGAAGGCGAGAACGCTTGGGTGATTGGTGAAATTGCACAAGCCGCTGAAGGTGAAGAGCAAGTTGAAATCAACTAAGCTTGATTGCTAGCTCGCACGATTAAGAATGAGGACTTTAGGTCCTCATTCTGCTATTTACGCCCCAGAAAACCTTAGAATATGTAGGTAAATTGTTATTTACTCTCACTCATCGCGTTTGATACCTCTATGAAAAATAATGCCCCTCAGAAAAACATCGTCGTTTTGATCTCCGGAAGCGGAAGCAACCTCCAAGCCATCCTTGATGCTTGTCAGAACCAGCACATTAATGCTTCTATCAAAGCAGTTTTCTCAAATAAAGCAGAGGCATATGGCTTAGAGCGTGCACGTACTTCAGAAGTCCCAGCACACTCTCTTGATCCAAAATCATTCGAATCAAGAGAAGCTTTCGATCGCGAACTAATGCAACAGATCGATGCCTATCAACCTGACTTAATTGTTCTCGCTGGCTATATGCGTATTCTGAGTGCTGATTTTGTTCGTCATTATTTAGGGAAAATGATCAACATTCACCCTTCACTGCTGCCGAAGTATCCAGGGCTACACACACACCAAAGAGCCATTGATGCCAAAGATAAAGAGCACGGAACCAGTGTCCACTTTGTCACGGAAGAGCTAGACGGTGGACCTGTGATCTTACAAGCTAAGGTGCCTGTTTTTGCAGAGGATGATGCAGACGAATTGGCAAGCAGAGTACTGACACAAGAGCACCAAATCTACCCATTGGTGTGTCAGTGGTTCTGTGATGATAGACTGGTAATGAAAGAGGGTTGTGCTGAACTCGATGGAAACACGCTTGGCAAGCATGGCTACGCACAAGACTAGAAACGTGCTCATAGCTAATAAAACATGCTAATTCGAATACTAAAAAGGCCGCATTGCGGCCTTTGTTATTTGGAGCTTGGTGTAATGATTACTCTAAGGGTTCGGTCGGAGCTTGGCTTGCCACCTTTTTAGGAGCGTAAGCCACATCAACCAAAGCTTGATGGTTAGACTCAATCAACTCACCGAAATGAAACAGTGCAAACTCGCCAGGTTTCATTCGCGCCCACTCTTCATTATCCGTTAATGGCTGTGTAGCGACGACACTCACCACATCATTCGGCGTGGTCTCTTCCTGAAAATTGATCTCTACATCTTCATCAATCAGGCTCGCTTTACCAAACGGGGCGCGCCGTGTGATCCAGTAAAGGTGATTGGTACAGTACGTCATCACATACTCGCCATCACTCAGCAGCATATTGAATACGCCCTTTTCACGCAGCTTGTCACAGCACTCAGCAACAAAGCGGAACATCCCCATCATATCTTGAGGAGGCTCAGGAAAACGGTCTTCTAACTGCTTTAGTAGCCAACAAAATGATAGCTCACTGTCTGTCTGACCAACCGGGCGAAAACGGCCGCTTTCAAGGTCATCATAGTCGGTTAACTGACCATTGTGAGCAAAGGTCCAGTACTTACCCCATAACTCGCGAGTAAAAGGATGAGTATTTTCTAGGTTAACACCACCACGATTTGCTTGACGGATATGACTGACAACAGCACAGCTTTTAATTGGATAGTTTTGAACCAGCTCTGCGATCTTTGACTCGCAGCTTGGATTCGGATCCTTAAAAGTACGAAAGCCTTTTCCTTCATAGAAGGTAATGCCCCAGCCGTCTCGGTGTGGGCCAGTTTTACCGCCACGTTGCATCAAGCCAGTAAAACTAAAACAAATATCCGTTGGCACATTAGCGCTCATGCCGAGCAATTCACACATGGTTAAACCTACTCCCTCTTCAACCAAACATGGAGCTCAACTTAAAGAGCTCCAATCTATTGTTACTTTTTATTCCATCTCTTTTTCAACAAGTTGAATGATGATGTGAATAATCTTGATATGAATTTCCTGGATACGGTCAGCGTAGCCAAAGTGCGGAACTCGGATTTCAATATCCGCGCAGCCTGCCATTTTACCGCCATCTTTACCCGTTAAAGCAATTGTCTTCATGCCTTTCGCTTGCGCTGCTTCAATTGCTTTCAGGATGTTTCCTGAGTTACCAGATGTTGATAGACCGAATAACACGTCACCCTTACGGCCAACCGCTTCAACGTAGCGAGAGAAAACGAAATCATAACCAAAGTCGTTGCTTACGCAAGAAAGGTGGCTTGGGTCAGAAATAGCGATGCCTGCATAACCTGGACGGTTTTCACGGTAGCGACCTGTTAGCTCTTCCGCAAAGTGCATAGCGTCACAGTGTGAACCACCGTTACCACAAGAAAGTACTTTACCCTCTTGTTTGAAAGAATCAGCAATCATCTTAGCGGCTGCTTCAATTTGCGCGATGTTGTGATCATCACTTAAAAACTTGTTCAGAACCTCAGCAGCTTCGTTTAATTCACTTTTGATTAGGTCTTGGTACATAAGGCTTATCTCTTATATGTTTGTGCGTCACTTAAGCATACGCGAAATGAGAATGGAGGTTGTTTCCCCCTTTTACTTGAGTTTACCCACAAACATTTAAGAGTGTCGACAGTTAAGCCACAAGATTGCCACCTTTATTGTTGTTCTGGTTTCAATTCGCACATTTATTCACCACACACCTCTCACAATTAGAACTTTAACTCTACAGAGATCACTTTTTGCTCAAATTAGAGTTTTACAAATATTTAATACTTTGTTTACACTTAACTGGTTAGACCTCTTACCTAAACCAAAACAATAAGTGATCTCTGAAAAGGAAATCGATCATGAACATACTGCTCTCTCTACTGTGCATGACCATCGTACTAGGTGTCTGCCTGTACCATCGAGTCACCATCACTCGTGCACTCGTGGCATTAACTGCCACTATGTTTGCTCTGACCTTCGCCGCGGATGTCGGCATGACGGGTTGGCTGAGCTACCTACTTGCTGTCGCTATTTTTGCTATTCCAGCAATTAGACAAACACTCATTAGCCAAAAAGCACTGACCGTTTTTAAGAAAGTGCTACCAGCGATGTCTCAAACAGAAAAAGAGGCACTGGAAGCGGGTACAGTTTGGTGGGAAGCAGAGCTGTTTAAAGGCAAGCCTGATTGGAAGAAGCTACAGAATATCGCAGACCCTAAACTATCCGCAGAAGAACAAGCTTTCTTAGACGGCCCAGTAAATACTGTGTGCGAGATGGTGAGTGATTACCAAGTCACTCATGAGCTTGCAGATCTGCCACCAGAAGTTTGGCAATATCTGAAAGACGAAAAATTCTTCGCGATGATCATCAAGAAGAAATACGGTGGCTTAGAGTTCTCAGCTTACGCACAATCACTGGTACTACAAAAGCTGACTGGTGTTTCTAGCGTTCTATCATCAACCGTAGGCGTGCCTAACTCTTTAGGTCCGGGGGAATTGCTACAGCACTATGGTACTGAAGAGCAAAAGAATCACTACTTACCTCGCCTAGCGGAAGGTAAAGAGATCCCTTGTTTCGCTCTGACAAGCCCAGAGGCAGGTTCAGACGCTGGCTCAATTCCTGATTACGGCATCGTATGTAAGGGAGAGTGGCAAGGTGAAGAAGTACTGGGTATGCGCCTAACATGGAACAAGCGCTACATCACTCTAGCACCTGTGGCGACGGTTCTTGGCTTAGCATTCAAACTGCGTGACCCTGACGGCTTGCTCGGTGACACACAAGACCTTGGCATTACTTGTGCACTTATCCCAACCGACCTTCCGGGTGTTGAGATTGGTAACCGTCATTTCCCGTTGAACGTTCCGTTCCAGAATGGCCCTACTCAAGCTCAAGATCTATTCGTGCCAATGGATTTCATCATCGGTGGACAGAAAATGGCAGGCCAAGGCTGGCGTATGCTGGTTGAGTGTCTTTCGGTGGGACGTGGTATCACACTACCGTCAAACTCAACAGGTGGCCTGAAAACGGCAGCTCTCGCAACCGGTGCTTATGCACGTATCCGTCGCCAATTCAAACAGCCTATCGGTCGTATGGAAGGTGTCGAAGAGCCGTTGGCACGCTTGGCGGGTAACGCCTACGTCATGGATGCGGCAAGCAATCTAACCGTTGCAGGTATCGACCTAGGTGAAAAGCCTTCGGTTATCTCAGCTATCGTTAAGTACCACTGTACTCACCGTGGCCAACGCAGCATCATTGATGCAATGGACATCGTAGGTGGTAAAGGTATCTGCTTAGGCCCATCGAACTTCTTAGCACGTGGCTATCAAGGTTCGCCAATTGCGATCACCGTAGAAGGTGCCAACATCCTAACTCGCTCTATGATCATCTATGGTCAAGGTGCTATCCGTTGTCATCCTTATGTACTGGAAGAGATGAATGCTGCCTACTCTGAAAGCAGTGATGCACTAGATAAGTTCGATAGCGCACTCGCAGGACACGTTAGCTTCACCATGAGTAACCTAGTCCGCAGCCTATGGTTTGGTTTAACTGATGGTCGCGGTTCAAGCACACCAGCAGATAAAGATACTAAGCGTTACTACCAGCAACTGAATCGCTACAGTGCCAACTTAGCACTACTGTCTGACATCTCGATGGCGGTACTGGGTGGTTCACTGAAACGTAGAGAGCGTTTATCTGCTCGTCTAGGTGACATTTTGAGTCAGCTATACCTTGGCTCAGCGACTCTAAAACGCTTTGAAAGTGAAGGAAGCAATAAAGAAGATCTGGCTTTGGTTCACTGGGGTATGCAAGACAGCCTTCGTCAAACAGAAGTTGCTATTGATGAGTTCCTAGCGAACTTCCCTAACCCAGTTGTCGGTCGTCTACTGCGCGTTATCTTGTTGCCATTTGGCCGTATTCGCCGTGCTCCAAGTGACAAGCTAGATAGCCAAGTGGCTCAAATCATCCAAACTCCAAGCGCAACTCGCTCTCGCCTTGGTCGCGGACAGTTCCTTGCACCAACTGAACACAACGCGGTCGGTAAGATTGAGCGTGCGCTAGAAGTGATTCTAGAGGCTGAGCCATTATTTGATAAAGTGTGTAAAGAAACGAGTCAGCGACGTCCATTCCTACGCTTAGACCTAGTGGCTGAGATTGGTTTAGATAAAGGTATCTTAACTAACGAAGAGGCTGCTCTACTGAAGAGTGCTGAAGAACATCGTCTGTACACCATTAACGTTGACGACTTCGCTCCTGAGGAACTAGCAGCAAAGCCTCAATACCCAGAGACATCGATTGATAACGTCGCGTAGGGTTAATGTTGCCTAGTTATAACAGTTGATATTAGAAGCAAAACGGGACTCATTGAGTCCCGTTTTTTTATACTTAATTTTGGCAAATTGAAGAGCTATCAGAGGAGGTAATAATCTGCGTTGAATCCCCCACCAGCTCAACTGGTTTGAGCGCTAACAAACAGTAACACCCAATAGCGGCAATCAAAAGATCACTACGCTATCTTGCAGTAATAACATCAAAGACAGCTTTAAGCTTGTAACGACTAAGACTTAGGTACCGATAACTGCATCTCTGGCTGTGCTTGCTTCTTGGCTCTAATTTTACGAACAACAAACCAAATCAGCAGGCCAAGTAGAATAGCCACAACATTACCAACACCGATAATGATCATGCTGCGTTGTCGCTCTTCTTCACGCTGCTTCAACAACAGCTGCTCAGCCGCAATACGTTTTTGCTCAGCTAAAGCCTCTTCCTGTAGGCGACGAGACTCCGCCAAATCAATATCTTCAACGACACTGTAGGTTTGTTGTTTAATTGGGAACATCAGCGGACGTTGGCTTGAAGCGTCCGTTGCAAATACACGTCCAGACCAAGAGTAAATTCCCAGTTCACCAACGTAAGGAACCTCCATCGAGACTTTCATACCGTCAGTCGCTGCTTGTCCTTGCTGATAAGAGACATACTCGTCTGGCGCAGTGTGCTCGACATGAGTGGCCAACGAGCTTGGTGCAATCATGCCCTGCTCGCCGGATACAATAATCGTGTGCGGTGAGCCCTCTTTGCGAGACTGGATAAATGTGGTTGAGATCGGTGACGGATAAACAAGAACTTGCTGCTCTTGAGCTCGAAGGAATACCCCGTTTCCAGATGTAATTCGAGCACGATACTTACCCGGTTCAATATCAATCGGTAACGCAACAGTGAATACGCCATCGCCCGCTTCCTCATCAAGATCTTCACCGTTATCGGCAAATTCCCCCATGACAACAGGCACAGGGCGAGCTTCTCGAACCAAAGCATCTTCGTTTTCGATATATTTAGTAAAGGTCACCTTGAGATTGACTCTATCCAAAAAATCACGAAGTACTAGAGGCTTGCCATCGGAAGTCAGACGAGCCGTGAACTTCAGAACCTCGGTTTGATAAAGTTTGTCTGGGAACTGCTTGGCATCAAGCACCAGATGAGAAAGCAACTTAATGTTGTTCTTTGGGGAGACTTTCCCTACAGCCTGCCAAGGCCCCGGCATAGGGTGATCAATCGAGACAATGTCCATTGATGACTCTTGGTACCAACGAACATTGTCTGCGTTGCGCCACGAATAGTATTTTTTACCATCCGGACGCACCAATACTACAGGTTGAGAATTGTCGGCTCGATAGATAACAAATGTAATCTGTTCAATACTTGGATCTACTCTAAAGCGGTTATCCAAGAGTCGAATTGAGGACTCTGTTGCCGCCTGTACACCGATACTAATAAGTAACAAGCAACTCCAAGCCAATGCCTTAAACATACTCTCTCCCTACTGACGCCAGAGGCAGCTTCCACTCTCCTCGACGAGATCTAAACGATTTTTATGCGCTTCTAATTCATCGGCCGTTGCACGCAAAACCTTTAGCGATTTTCGTCCACTTTCGACACGACGGATCCCTTCAGCTACACCTTCTTGCTGACCCGCATTGAATTGCAGTGAGGTTTGCCCACCTGTCATTAACAAGTAAACGTCGGCTAGGATCTCCGCATCGAGCAAAGCCCCGTGGAGCGTTCGGTGAGAGTTATCAATACCGTATCGTTCACAGAGAATATCGAGATTATTCCGCTTACCTGGGAAGATCTTCTTCGCCATAGCAAGGGTATCGGTGACCTTACAGTAATCGTCGGTCTTGCCTATACTTGGGTCGAGTCTCTCAAACTCGTAGTCCATAAAGCCGGTATCGAAGGGCGCGTTGTGCGCGACTAGTTCCGCGTCTTTGATGAATTCGAGAAACTCTTTATGAACATCTTGGTATTCAGGTTTATCAACCAAGAACTCATCGGTAATACCATGAACGCCAATCGCCTCTTCTTGAATCGCACGATCGGGCTTGATATAGACGTGGAAATGACGCCCAGTCAGTTTACGGTTAATGATCTCTACTGCACCGATCTCGACAATGCGGTGCCCTAGGTAATGCGGTCCACCCTCGGTGTTCATACCCGTGGTTTCGGTATCGAGTACAACAATACGCTTATTTTCAGCGTTTGAGTGGTGTTCAGAATTGTTACTGGTATTCATAAGGATAACTGTGTCAGACTATGCCGATAATGTGCTTGAGGTAATAGTATCAAATCATGACGAAACAAGTTGAAATTTTCACTGATGGTTCGTGTCTCGGAAATCCGGGCCCTGGCGGCTATGGGATTGTACTCCGTTATAAGCAGACTGAAAAAACTCTCGCAAAGGGCTATTCGTTAACGACGAATAACCGCATGGAGATGATGGCTGCGGTTGTCGCTCTGCAAACCTTAAAAGAGCCTTGTGCTGTTATCCTGACTACCGACAGCCAATACGTTCGTCAAGGTATCACCCAATGGATCCACAATTGGAAGAAGCGCGACTGGAAAACTGCTGATAAAAAGCCGGTAAAAAATGCCGACCTCTGGCAGCTCCTCGATAAAGAGACTGCACGTCATCAAGTAGACTGGCGCTGGGTTAAAGGCCATGCGGGTCATCGTGAGAATGAGATGTGTGATGAGCTAGCGCGCACAGCTGCAGAAAACCCGACTGAAGAAGATACGGGTTACCAAGCGAGCTAAGCTTCTTGAACAAGCTCGTTAACTCGATTAGTCGTTCATTCCAATAACATTAGCTGACCGCACGAAGATCTAACAAAACGTAAACGTAATAAAGCCGACCATCAGTCGGCTTTTTTATTGCCGTTGGATAATGAAGAAGGCTCAAGAGACGTGCTGCGAACTCCGGCTCTGAAGCTTGCACCAACAGGAGAAAAGCGTCTCTTAAGGTGCCAGTGAGGTTTAATCGGCTTAATTGGGTATGTGCGTTTACGCGCCACAATAAAGTACTGGCTACCCGCTACCGAAGCACAGCTGCCGAGGCTGTTCTCAAGCCATGTCCAAAACGCGCGATAGCGGCTCATTGGGAATAACGCATAGGTATCGCAATGAATGACTTGATAATTAAGGACGCCTAACCAATCTTTAACTCGGTTTGGCGTGTACATTCTGCCGCTCCAAGGTAGACTGTTCTTGCGCCACGGCAATAAGCTTGCGAGCCCTGTAAAGCTGAATGGATTGAACCCAGTGACAATCAGATAACCATCATCCATCATCACTCTATCGACTTCCCGCAACACCCGGTGAGGGTCATTGCTATAATCTAATTGATGACTGAGGACGACAACATCAAAGCTCTTCTCTAAAAAGGGCAAATTATAGTCATCTGCAATCACATTATGTAAAGGGTTCTGGATATCTAGATTTACTTGATGTTGAATATTGCACGTGCAGCTGGATATCTCGCAACTGAGACCGCCGAGCTTGAGCATATGATAGCCAAACAGCTTAGGGCACCATTCATCCAGACGAGTTTGAATAGACTCGCGGAGCCAAGGGCCATTGTGTAATTGTTCCCAAGTATAAGGTCGCTCAAATTTCTTACGGCTGCGTGCTGGCTTCATCAATAATCTGTCTCACTATTCTGTCGCACTAAAAGTGACTGGAGAACCAATAATGTTACATATCAAAAGCATACCTGCATTCAATGACAATTACATCTGGCTGATTGAAAATAGCGATCGTCGTTGTGCTGTTGTCGATCCTGGTGATGCGGCTCCAGTGCTTGAATACTTAGAGCGCCATGAGCTAACTTTAGATGCAATCTTAATTACGCACCACCACAACGATCACATCGGTGGCGTTCCAGAGCTAGTAAGACAATTCCCAACCATTGATGTTGTTGGCCCTAAAAACGAGCCTATCCCAACCCTAACTCATCCAGTCGACGATGGTGATCAGTTAGAACTGTTCGGCGAAGTGTTCTTAGTACTTGGCTTAAGTGGCCATACTGCAGGCCACATCGGTTATGTGGGCGACGGTAAGTTATTCTGTGGTGATGTACTCTTCTCTGCTGGTTGTGGTCGTATCATGGAAGGTACGCCAAAGCAGATGTTTGACGCCTTAAATAAGATCACTGCACTGCCTCAAGAGACTGAGGTCTACTGCGCCCATGAGTACACAGCAGCTAACATCGCGTTTGCCCTTGCGGTTGAACCTGACAATATGCAACTTCAGCAGTACCGCGACGACGTGAACCGTTTACGCGCACAAAATAAGTCGACCATTCCGACAAATTTGCGTTTAGAGAAGTGGATCAACCCATTCCTTCGCTACAGCGAACCAAGTGTAATTAAATCAGTGTCTAATCGAACTGAGCAAACGGATGCACTTTCAGTATTTACAGCGCTACGTGCGTGGAAGAACGAATTTTAACAATTAGAGACTTGTCACTCATAGGGAGTGACAAGTATTATCAGCAGCCGTTTAAAAAAAAGGCTGTAACATGCGAGTTAAGTACAGCTGGGCTTTGGTATTACTACTTTCTGGTTGCCAATTAACTCAGCCAGATAATCAAGACCAAGCTTCCGAGCAAACCAACACCTCCCCTGCAAAAGAGATTTCTCAATCAGAAGTTTCCGTATCCAAAGCAGAAAAAGAACAACCGAAAGTTGAAGCACCTGTCGTTACTCCACAAACACAACAAGATGTTTGGAAACGCATTGCGATGCAACTTGAAATGGATGTACCTAACCACAAAAAAGTCGACTATTACCGCACTTGGTATTTGAAGCACCCTAACCACCTAAAAACCGTATCGAAACGAGCTGAACCTTTCCTCTACTTGATCACAGAAAAGATTGAAGAGAAAGGCCTACCGCTTGAGCTTGCTCTACTCCCGGTCGTAGAGAGCTCATTTGACGCGTTTGCCTACTCTCATGGTAGTGCTGCCGGTTTGTGGCAATTCATCCCAGGTACCGGTAAATACTATGGTCTGGAGCAAAACTTCTGGTACGACGGCCGCCGAGATGTTGCAGCGTCAACTGATGCAGCTCTTGAGTACTTAGAATCACTAAATAAGCGCTTTGATGGTGATTGGAGCCACGCTATTGCTGCTTACAATAGCGGCGGTGGTCGCGTAAATAGCGCGATCCGCAAGAACAAGAAGTTGGGTAAGCCGACAGATTTCTTCTCTCTCGACCTTCCGAAAGAGACCAGTGGCTATGTGCCAAAACTGCTGGCTCTAGCAGATGTGATTGCCAACCAAGAAAAGTACGGCATCGATATTCCACCTATTGCCAACAAACCCGTTCTTAAGCTAGTAAACCCTCAAGAGCAGCTTGATCTGGCGATTGCGGCCAACTACGCGGGCATCCCAGTAAAAGAACTACAAAGTTACAACCCTGCTTACAACCAATGGGCAACTGCGCCGGAGAAACACCAACAACTCCTTCTTCCAATCAATTCGGTTGAACAGTTCAACAAAGAAGTGGCTGCGAACAAGGGTAAAGGCATGAAACTGGTCCGCTATAAGGTGAAATCCGGCGATAGCATCAGCGTACTTGCTCAGCGTTACAACACCACCAGCAAAGTCATTCGCAGTGCCAATGGCATGTCCAACAACAACATCCGCGTCGGTCAGCACCTAATGATCCCATCATCAACCAAAGATGACAAAGTCTATGCCCTGAGCGCCTCTAACCGCTTGGCCAGTACACAGTCGAAAAGCCGTGGCCAATACAAACTGACCCACACTGTAAAAAGTGGCGATAGCCTATGGACGATTGCACGTGCCAACAAAGTCTCTCATCAATCTCTTGCTAAATGGAACGGCATGGGGCCACGAGACACACTACGCATTGGTCAAAATCTAGTCATTTGGAAGAACAGTTCTGATGGCGCGATCATACGAACTGTCTACTACAGCGTAAAATCTGGTGACACAGTCAGCGGTATTGCATCAAAGTTCAAAGTAAAAACTTCGGATGTTGTAAAATGGAACACTTTGCAAAACAAGAAGTACTTGCAGCCAGGCCAAAAGCTCAAGCTGTATGTTGATGTAACTAAGGTAAGTGTATGAACCCGTCAAGTAACCCACTCGTAATGCTGTTGGATATTTTCCGTTCTCCAACCGCGTGTTTCCTAGCGCTGTATCAGCGAGGAGCCTGGGGGTGGCAACCCTACGTTGTCTTAATGCTCAGCCCATTTCTATTTTGGGGTGCCTATTTTTCTAACGTAGATTTCACCTGGTTAAGTGCAGAGTTGACTCGCCAACTTGCACAAACTAACCCGGATCAATTGGAGTTACTTGATAGCAATACACTGCTTGCCAGTGAAATCATCAGTGATGTCTTTGGTCGTACGCTGACTATTGCAATGTTGGCTTTCTGGTTCAACCTAGCAACCAAACCAAGCCAGCATCAACACGGCTACTGGAAATGGTTTGCTGCCTCTGCAGTGATCACCTTCCCAGCCGTGATCGGCGATATTGCTAGCTACGCAAGCCTGCTGCTTAAGCATGGTCAGGTAATGAACTACGCTGCTGACCTGAACAGCATTAATGGTCTGATTAAGCTGCCACTAACCAATGATTGGTCACAGTTTGCAAGCTCATTCCCACTGTTGCTGCCTTGGTACATCGTACTCGGTTACGCAGCGGTACTCACTTGGACTGAGTTTGAACGTGGTCAAGCACTGGTAATCTCGGCACTGCCTTGGGTCGGCTACTACCTGATCTGGGCGCTGTATATTCTAGTGTCTTAATTCAGTCTGATTACTGAACATCAAACGTAACCTGCATAGGGTTATGATCAGAAGCGTCCGATTCGGGCGCTTTTGCGTTTCTTACGGTCAGTCCGCGATAGAAGATATGGTCCAGCACTAACCCAGTCACGAACTGAGTTCGATGATCTGGTGTAAAAGTAACCTCAGCTAAACCAACCTCACTCAAAGCTTTCTGTAAAGCCTCAAAGCGGGCTTCACTCCAACTGTTAAAGTCTCCAGCAAAGATAATTGGACCACGGTACTCTCGCAATATTGATGTCAGTGCCGATAGCTGTTGTACATAGTCTTCGGTGCCCAGAGTAAAGTTGACCGCGTGAATGTTCACTACCGCAAGCTGCTCCCCATTACTCAATTGATAACGCGACCATAGTGCCGATTTCGGTAACTGTAACCAAGGCTCTTCATGAGTGTAAGCGCAAGCCTCAATAGGGAGATGTGAGGCAAGATTTAGCACCCCAGCGCTTTTATTAAATGCCTCAAAGGCGTTAACGCGATTGCTACCCCATAAGCCACTGGTGATCCAAGATTGCATCTCTTCGCTCATACTCGCCTCTTGAAGCAGTACCAACTGGCTCTCATTGGTCAATGCGTTAAGGGCAGTGCGCCAGTTATCACGATTCTGTTTGTAGATATTCCATACCGTCACGTTCAACCCATTGGTGACATCTAGCGCTTGTGGTGCTGAGTTTTGATAGCAGCTATAAACGTCATTGCTGATGGTAGGAGAATCAGTAACAAGATTGGGTTGAGTAGGAATCTTGAAAATCAATTTAAAGCTCGCAAACACAAGCGCAGAGCCAACAACAAAGCCAAGCAATATTTTCTTCAACATACACCACGCCCTAAAAAATGAAAAAGGAGCGATAATCGCTCCTTTTAGGGTAAATGTTTTTTTAAACGGCGTCTTCGTCTTCTTCGCCAGTGCGGATACGAACCACACGCTCAACGTCGGTAATGAATATCTTACCGTCGCCGATTTTACCGGTCTGTGCTGTCTCGATGATGGTATCAACACATTGATCCGCCACTTCGTCAGTCACTACGATTTCTAGTTTTACTTTTGGAAGAAAATCAACCATGTACTCTGCACCACGGTAAAGCTCAGTGTGGCCTTTTTGACGTCCAAAGCCTTTTACTTCAGATACCGTCATGCCCGTAATACCCACTTCAGCCAGTGCTTCACGTACATCATCAAGTTTGAATGGCTTGATAATGGCTTCAATCTTTTTCATGTTCATCCCTTAAACTCTACGAATAGCCCATTATCGAATAGCTATCATAAACATTCAATGAAAAAAGCCAGCGCTAACAAGCACTGGCTTAGAAATCACATTCACATGTAAAACTATTTTAGGCTTGCATAGTAAGCCGCAAGGTTCGCGATATCTGCATCGCTTAACATTGCAGCCTGAGCCTGCATCACAGCAGCAAGGCCGCCATTACGTTGCTTGTTTTTGTAAGCATTAATTGATGTAACAAGGTACTGCTCGTTTTGACCTTTCAGGTTTGGGTAACCTGGGATCACTGCAATACCGTCAGCACCGTGACAAGCTGCACACACTGCTGCTTTTGCCTGACCTGCTGCAACATCACCTGCTAGAGCATTGCCACTTAATAGTCCCAGTCCAAGGACAAATCCTACTGCTATCTTCTTCATTGCTTATTCCATTGATTATTATTGATATAAGTGCCTTTAAATTGTGCCACAAAGTTCTTTTACTTGCTCCAGACAGCTTCACAATCTTGGCCTTGGTAGCGCTTATCAACAAAAAGTCCCATCACCGCTACTACATGCTCTCCATCCATGAGTATCGGTGTTCTTCTGCGTAGCCAACTCGGTACCTTATATTCTTGGAACAGCTTTTTCATTTTTCGGCTATGCCCTCGCCCCACAGGGTGAGCCACTAAACCTTCAGGATTAAATATCACTTTTAATGGGCCAGAAGCATTGGACAATGAGAAATTGAGCGCGCCTTTTGTCTCTTTCGAATACTCGTTTCCGATGACGCTTAATGATAGGGAACCTAGACTATCGGGTAATTTCAGAGACAGCCCCACTTGTAACTCAGCTTGCCAAGATTCTAATGAAGATCGAGATTCGATAATAAACAGCTTGTTGTCAAAGCGTCGCACTTCGGCATGACCTAACACCAAAACTGGATTTGCATCTTGCTGTGCACAAGCGACCTCACTCCACAACAGTTCTAATTGCTTCTGACTTGGCATAACTAGACCATTTTCAGCGAGCCACATTCTTAATAGCCGTGCGCGCATCAAGCTTGAACACTCTGACAAGCTTTCAATTTTCAAACTATGATAATGGCCAAGTGCTTGGTTCAATTTGGGAACCAGCAATTCATCGAGCAGTAATTCTTGCTCAGCACATAATTGCGCACTGCGAGTAACCGAGTCAGGGAAAGAGGGCCAGCGCGCCACCAGCTTAGGCGTCACCTCATGACGAATGAAATTGCGGTCGAAGCGCTGATCTTGATTACTTTCATCTTCGACCCATTCAAGCCCACTTTGACTGGCAAACGCTTCTATCTCTTGACGAGAAACACCAAGCAAGGGGCGAACCAAAAATGCTTCACCCATCGGCATCACTTTTGCCATTGAAGACAGACCTTTAGGTCCACTGCCTCGCTTTAACGCAAGCAAAAACGTCTCTAGCTGATCATCTTGATGCTGCCCGGTAAGCAAAATGTCGCCCTTACTCAAGTGTGCTTTTAGCACCCCATAACGAGCATCTCGAGCAAGCTTTTCTAGGCTTTCACTGCTTGAAGTATCTAGAGAGACTCGCTCGACATAAAGCTTAACAGCTGACTCTAAACACCATTGCTGGCATTGTTCTACCCAAACATCGGCGTTGGTGCTCAAGCCATGATGAACATGAACGGCAATGCACTCAATGCCTTGCTCTTTACCATAACGAGCAGTCAACTCTAACAACACTCGTGAATCAACACCGCCACTGAATGCGATAACAATTCGATTGATAGAAGATGAATGAATTTCGAGTGCAGATGAGAACGCTTGATATAGCTGAGACATTAGAGTTTGGCGGTTGAGAGTAATGCAATAATAATAAAAAAGGGTTGGCACTGAGTCCAACCCTTTCATTCAAACGTTTAGAGCCTGCTTTATTACAGGCAATACACAATTAGCAGTAACCGTAGCTCATTAGACGCTGGTAACGACGCTCTAGTAGCGTATCGTTATCAAATTGCTCTAGCTCTTCAAGCTGCTTAACTAGCGTCTCTTTCATGTTCTCAGCCATTTGGATAGGATCACGATGTGCGCCACCTAACGGCTCTGGGATGATCTCATCGATAAGCTCAAGCTCTTTTAGACGAGGAGCAATTAGGCCCATTGCTTCTGCTGCTTGTGGTGCTTTGTCTGAGTCACGCCATAGAATTGATGCACAACCTTCTGGAGAGATTACTGAGTATGTTGAGTACTGAAGCATGTTCACGTAGTCGCCAACACCGATAGCTAAAGCACCGCCTGAACCACCTTCACCAACAACGTTACAGATAACAGGAACCGTTAGACCTGCCATTACTTTTAGGTTCTTCGCGATCGCTTCAGATTGACCACGCTCTTCTGCGCCAACACCTGGGTATGCACCTGCAGTATCGATGAAAGTAATGATTGGCATGTTGAAACGCTCAGCCGTTTCCATTAGGCGAAGCGCCTTACGGTAACCTTCTGGTTTTGGCATACCAAAGTTACGGATTACTTTTTCTTTAGTCTCACGACCTTTTTGGTGACCAATAACCATAACTGGACGACCGTTTAGACGAGCCATACCACCAACGATCGCTTTGTCGTCAGCGTAAGCACGGTCACCCGCTAGCTCTTCAAATTCAGTGAATACGTTCTCTAGGTAATCTAGCGTGTAAGGACGCTGTGGGTGACGAGCAAGTTGAGCCACTTGCCATGCACCTAAGTCACTAAAGATTTTCTGTTTAAGCTCTAAGCTTTTTTTCTCTAGTTGTTCAATTTCTTTGTCTAGATCTACCGCAGCATCACCACCGTGACGAGAAACGTCACGTAGCGCTTCAATTTTTGCTTCAAGTTCAGCGATAGGCTTTTCAAATTCTAGAAAGTTCAGGCTCATCTATGAATCCTTGTTGACTCAGCTCCCATTAGCAAGAGCTGAATTTTAGTTAAATTCGAGTTCTACTTGGCTATTTCCAAGTAGCTGTTTTAATTCATCTATCAATGTATCACTTGGCGTTACGCGCCATTCTGTGCCCAATGTTAACCGCGCTCTAGCGTCGGCACGCTGGTAGTATACATTGACTGGGACCGTTCCGGCTCTATATGGTTCTAAGATTTGGCTAAAACGCTCAAAAAATTGACCATTAATTTGTGATTGATCGATAGAAATCGATAATCCGCGAGCATATTTTTCTCGGGCGCTTCCTAAGTCCATGACCTCGCGCGCGGACATTTTAAGCCCACCATTGAAGTCATCAAAGCTGACCTGTCCGGAAACGACCACAATTTTGTCTTTTTCGAGCAATTCTGCGTAGCGTTCGAGCGCATCTGAGAACAACATCACTTCCATTCGACCAGATCGATCGTCGATCGTCATCAAGCCGATTCGTGTGCCACGTTTAGTGGTCATCACTCGAGCCGCAATCACTAAGCCGGCAATCGTCAGTGACTGATCGCGACGAGTCGGTGTCGCATCTTTTAGGCGGCAACTAGTGTATTTGGCAAGCTCTTTAATATACGCATTAACCGGGTGACCTGTTAGGTATAGGCCTAGAGTTTCTCTTTCCCCTTCTAACCATACCTTCTCTGGCCATTTAGGTACCTGAGTATATTTCTGTTCGACCTCTTCTGGCGCATCAGTCAACACACCAAACATATCAGATTGACCGAACGATTCAGCGTGGTGATGTTGGCTCGCCGCTTTCACCGCATCGTTAAGCGAAGCCATCATTGCCGCTCGGTGTGGACCTAAACGATCGAGTGCACCCGACATAATGAGCTTTTCAATAACACGCTTATTGACTTTCTTGAGGTCGATACGAGCACAGAAATCAAACAGGTCTTTAAAATACCCGCCCTTGTTTCTGGCTTCGATGATCGCTTCAATCGGGCCTTCACCTACCCCTTTAATCGCGCCAATGCCGTAAACAATCGCCCCGTCTTCATCTACATTGAAGCGGTATAAGCCGGAGTTGATATCTGGCGGCAGCAGCTTCAACTTCATACGGAAACACTCATCCACAAGGCCGATGACCTTCTCAGTGTTATCCATATCCGCTGTCATTACCGCAGCCATAAATTCAGCAGGATAGTGCGTTTTCAGCCATAGAGTTTGATAAGAAACCAGAGCATAGGCAGCAGAGTGAGATTTGTTAAAACCGTAGCCTGCAAACTTCTCTACCAAGTCGAAGATTTTCATGGCCAGTTCGCCATCTACTCCGTTGGCTTCTGCACCTTCTTTAAAGGTACCGCGCTGCTTCGCCATCTCTTCTGGCTTTTTCTTACCCATCGCACGACGCAACATATCTGCGCCACCTAGCGTATAACCCGCGAGGATTTGGGCAATCTGCATTACCTGCTCTTGATACAAGATAATGCCGTAGGTTGGCTCAAGCGTCTCTTTTAACGATTCGTGTTGCCATGTTTCATCTGGGTATGAAATAGCTTCTCGGCCGTGCTTACGGTCGATAAAGTTATCTACCATGCCCGATTGCAGTGGCCCCGGACGAAACAGCGCTACCAATGCGATAATATCTTCGAAACAGTCAGGTTGAAGACGTTTGATTAGATCTTTCATACCACGAGATTCCAGCTGGAATACCGCAGTAGTTTCTGAATTTTGTAACAGGTTGAACGACGCTTGGTCATCTAACGGAATCGATTCGATACGAACTGGATCTTTGCCTTCGCGCTCAAGTCTTGGGTTTACTAACCCTAACGCCCAGTCAATGATCGTCAGAGTACGCAGACCCAAGAAGTCAAACTTAACCAGACCTGCAGTTTCTACGTCGTTCTTATCAAACTGAGTTACCGGGAAGTTACCCTCGGCATCAGCATAGATAGGTGCAAAGTCCGTGATGGTGGTTGGTGAAATTACAACACCACCCGCGTGCTTACCGGCGTTACGAGTACAACCTTCAAGGATACGACATTTGTCGATCAGCTCACGCACCTCTTCATCACCATCATACAGCTCTGGCAATGCTGGCTCAGCTTTAAAGGCTTTGTCGAGAGTCATTCCCGGATCAGGCGGGACGAGTTTGGAGATTCGATCAACGAAGCCAAACGGGTGACCAAGTACACGCCCCACGTCGCGAATTACCGCTTTTGCCGCCATGGTACCGAACGTGATGATCTGAGATACCGCATCACGACCATACATTTCTGCTACGTGGTCAATAACCTGGTCACGCTTATCCATACAGAAGTCGATATCGAAATCGGGCATTGAGACACGTTCTGGGTTCAAGAAACGTTCGAAGAGGAGATCGTATTCAAGTGGATCAAGATCTGTGATATCCAACGCGTAGGCTACCAGTGAGCCCGCACCCGAACCACGACCAGGACCTACAGGTACATCGTTATCTTTAGACCACTGGATGAACTCCATTACGATCAAGAAGTAACCAGGGAAACCCATGTTATTAATTACTTCAAGTTCGACTTTCAAACGATCGTCATACTCTGGTCTGCGCTCGGCACGTACTTGTTCATCAGGGAAAAGAAACGCAAGACGGCGCTCTAAGCCCTCTTCAGACTTCTTAATCAAGAAGTCTTCAATCGCCAGACCTTCTGTTGGGAAGTTTGGTAGGAAGTACTCACCTAAACGAACCGTAACGTTACAACGCTTGGCAATCTCAACGCTGTTTTCTAGTGCTTCTGGAATGTCAGCAAAGAGCTCGCACATCTCTTCTTCACTACGAAGATATTGCTGCTCACTGTAGTTTTTAGGGCGTCGAGGGTCTTCTAAAGTGTAACCATCATGAATCGCGACTCGAATCTCATGCGCTTCAAACAAGTCTTCTGAGATGAAGACCACTTCGTTGGTCGCAACCACTGGCAGTTCTACTCGTTCTGCAAGATCCAGAGCGAAGTGCAGATAAGATTCTTCATCAGGACGACCAGTACGAATCAATTCAAGATAAAAGCGATCGGAAAAGTGTTCTTTGTAAAAGGCAACACAGCTATCAACAAGAGCTTGATTGCCCTTCAATAGTGCTTTACCAATCTCGCCGTCTTTCGCACCAGATAGAATGATTAAGCCTTCCGCATTCTCAATCAGCCACTCCTTATCAATAACAGGGTGGTGTTGAACATGCCCACGAAGATAGGCCTTCGATATCAACAGAGTTAGGTTGTTGTAACCCTTGTTGTCCGTCGCTAGAACGGTTAAACGCGTAAGTTCTTCACCAAACTCTGGAGACTGCATCAGGAAGTCTGCACCAATGATAGGCTTTACACCACAGCCATGAGCTGTGCCATAAAACTTCACCAGACCACATAAGTTGGTAAAGTCGGTGAGCGCCATTGCGGGCATGCCCATTTCAGCCACTTTTTTCACCAAGGGTGGGACTTTGGAGAGTCCATCGACCATTGAAAAGTCACTATGAACACGAAGGTGGACGAATTTAGGATCTGACATTCTTCTTCCTGATTTCTAGACTAAGCCTAGGGGGTAACAACGTTTTGTTAATTCTATGAGTTTCTGTTGGCCAACGCGACTGCTAATCAAGCCCTAAAATGCGTTTTACAGGCTTAAAGCTCTTACGATAATGCTCAGTCACACCATGTTTTTCAATAGCTTCAAAGTGTGCTTTGGTTGGATAGCCTTTATGTTTCGCAAAACCAAATTCTGGATGTAGCTTGTCCAACTCTTCCATCTCTTGGTCTCTCACCACCTTGGCAATGATGGAAGCTGCACTGATTTCTGCAACTCGAAGGTCGCCTTTGACAACGGCTTGACCTGCCATTGGTAAATCAGGCACTCGGTTACCATCAATCAATGCCATATCAGGTTGTACACTTAAACCAGCGATTGCGCGCTGCATCGCAACCATGGTCGCTTGCAGGATATTTAACTCATCGATCTCTTGAGGCGAGCAGCGTCCTACAGACCACGCTAGCGCTTTCTCTTTGATCTCAGGTAATAGGGCTAGGCGTTTCTTTTCTGATAGCTTCTTCGAGTCGTTAAGCCCTTCAATCGGATTATTTGGGTCAAGAATTACCGCTGCGGTTACCACATCACCGACCAAAGGCCCACGACCAACTTCATCAACGCCAGCAAACAACTGGTAGCCTGCAGGGTACTCGAAAGGAGGAAGTTCTTTTTTATCTTTTACTGCCATAGTGTTCTCTTGGGCATTTAGTAATCTGTTATTTAATCTTGCGTTGACCAGCCAATAAGCTTCAACACTTGGTTCGCGGCTTGTTTATCAGCATCTTTACGAATCCAGTGGTGCATCTCAGTAAAGCGCTCGATTAAAGCGGTATTATCACGAGAAAGCATGGCATCTACCGACGGGAATAAGAAATCAGGGTGGCACTCTTCAAGGATGTGCTCTTTAACGATCTCTTCGCCAGCAAGAATGTTAGGCAACGAAACAAACTCGGTAATCGCTAGCTTCTTAACAATGTAGCCAGTCAGTTTATTTACCTTATAACCTACCACCATAGGGCGTTTCAGTAGCATACATTCAAGCGCAACGGTGCCAGAAGCGAGTAGGACTGAATCGGCAGCGGTAATTACATTGCGCGCAGTATCTTGCACAATAACAAAATCCAGCTCTGGTGCTGTTGCTTTCCAGATCTCGGTAAACTGCTGTTTGCGGGTCTCATTCACGGCTGCGACAACAAAGCCGATATCCGGGTACTTTTCATGAATGCGTTGGCAAGTTTCGATAAATGGTTGAGCAATCAGCTTCATTTCACCGCCACGGCTACCAGGAAGCACGGCTAACCATTTCTTGTCTTGCTCTAAACCGAGCAATTCACGTGCTTGTGCCTGATTTGGTTCTAGAGGAATCGCATCAGCTAACGTATGCCCAACGAACTCACAAGCAACGTTATATTTGTCGTAAAACGTCTTTTCGAATGGAAGGAATGCCAATACCAAGTCGGTCGCTTTATCGATTTTAAAAATGCGTTTAGGACGCCATGCCCACACAGATGGACTTACATAGTGAACCGTTTTAATGCCTGCATTTTTTAGGTCTAACTCAAGGCGTAAATTGAAATCTGGCGCATCAATACCAATAAAAACGTCTGGTGGGTTACTTGTAAAGTACTTCACCAACTCTGCCTTAACTTTCAGCAATCGTGGCAGTCTTCCAAGCACTTCCACCAAACCCATTACAGCAAGCTCTTCCATTTCGAACAGAGACTCGCAGCCCAAGGCTTTCATTTTTGGACCACCAATACCAACAAACTCCGCATTAGGATACTGCTCTTGAATCGCTTTCATGAAGCCTTCACCTAGGGTATCACCAGAGAGTTCACCAACAACAACACCCACTCTTAATGGGCGTTCAGAAGGCGCTTGATTGTGGTTTGATTGCATCGTTTCTACTGACATAAACCTTTCCTGATTCCTTACGGCTTAAAACAAAAAAGATCGCTTATGTGAGAGCGATCTTTTTGTTAATGGGTAAATGAAACTGTGAATACACACATAAACGCCATTTACCCTGTCATTTTACTATCGGATAATTCCGCGCTCTGAGCTTTCAAGCATCTCAAGCATTGGGTTGATCGATGGGAATTCATTCGCCATCTCTACCAATGTCTCTTTTGCTTCATCTAGCGTTTTACCTGAACGATAGATTTCTTTATACGCTTTTTGTAGCGCACGAATCTCAGGCTTCTCGAAACCATTACGCTTCAGACCAACAAGGTTCAAGCCAAATGGCGCCGCATGGTTACCTTGAGCAAGAACATATGGAAGTACATCTTGTACAACTGCAGAACAGCCGCCAATGTAAGCATAAGCACCGATAGAGCAGAATGGGTGGATAGCAGATAACGCCATAACACCGGCGTAATCACCAACCGTTACGTGGCCACCCAAGATAGCATTGTTGCCAATGTGAGTGTGGTTACCAACAATAACGTCATGCGCTACGTGAGCGTTGACACAAAGCAGGTTGTCATCACCAATCACTGTGGTCGCTTTATCTTGAACCGTACCACGGTGGATTTGAACCGCTTCACGAATCACGTTGCGATCACCGATAACTACCGTTGTATCTTCACCACCGTACTTTTTATCTTGGTTCTCTTCACCAATCACAGCATGCGGGAAGATTCGGTTGTCTTTACCGATTGTCGTGTGACCTTTAATCACAACATGCGACATAACTTCAGTGCCTTCACCAATAGTTACGTTGCCAGAAATGTAAGTGAATGGCCCCACAGATACGTTTGCACCAATGGTCACCTCACCTTCTATTACCGCTGCTGGGTGAATGTTTGCTGTTTCATGGATCATATTAAAACTCTCTACGAGCACATTTTAGTTCAGCTGAACATACTACTTCACCGTCCACTTTTGCTACACCATTGAATGATGCGATGCCACGGCGTTCTTTAAGGAATTCCACTTCAATAACAAGCTGGTCACCAGGGACTACTGGCTTGCGGAACTTAGCTTTATCAACACTCGCAAAGTAGTACAACTCATTCTCTGATGGTGCACCAAAAGATTTAAATGCAAGCAGACCTGTTGCTTGAGCCATAGCTTCAAGAATCAACACACCTGGGAATACAGGAAGTTGTGGGAAGTGGCCAGTAAACTGAGGCTCGTTCACAGAGACATTCTTAATCGCTGTCAGTGTCTTCTCTTCTTCAAAGTGAGTAACACGGTCGATCATTAGGAATGGGTAGCGATGAGGTAGTAGTTCCTGAATTTCAGTAATGTTCATCGTTTTCTGTTCAGTAGTCAAAGTCGTATTCCTATTTGTATTCTTTAGTCAATTAAAGGGATTATAAACGAAAAAGACCCGCATGACGCGAGCCTTTTAATTAGAAATGCTGGAATTATGATTCCGAGCCCTTCTCGATAAGTTTTTCAACAGTTTTCAGACGCTTGTTCATGTCATCAATACGATGAACGCGCGTTGCCGTTTTACGCCACTCTTTATTTGGCTGTAAAGGAATACCTGAAGAGTACATACCTTTCTCAGTGATGCTACGCATAACCATACCCATACCGGTAATCGTTACGCCATCAGCGATCTCAATATGACCATTGATAACGCTACCACCACCAATGATACAGTACTTACCTATCGTTGTGCTGCCAGCTATGATAGTACCACCCGCTAACGCTGAACCATATCCGATGTGAACGTTATGAGCAATTTGCATCTGGTTATCAAGGATTACGTTATCTTCAATAACAGTATCATCTAGCGCACCGCGGTCAATCGTCGTACATGCGCCAATTTCAACACGGTTACCAATGCGAACAGTGCCGACTTGAGGAATCTTAATCCACTCGCCTTTCTCATTCGCATAACCAAAGCCATCAGAACCAATCACTGTACTTGATTGAACCAAACACGCTTCACCTAACACCACTTCATGGTAGATGCTCACATTAGCCCACAGCTTAGTGCCTGAGCCAATTTTCGCATTTTTGCCGATGAAACAGCCAGCACCAATTACGACGTTATCACCCAGTTCAACACCAGATTCAATCACCGCATTCGCACCGATAGATACGTTAGCACCTAAAACCGCTGACTCAGCAATCACTGCAGAATCTGCGATAGCCGAAGCCGGTTCAGGAGTAGTATCAAGAGCTTGTGCCACTTTCGCAAACGCAACATATGGGTCATCAACCACAATTACGTGAGTTGTGCACAGTTCGCGTTCGCTCTCTTTTACCATCACAGCAGAGGCTTTGCATTCTGCTAAGTGCTTGCTGTACTTTGCATTTGAAAGGAATGTCACATCCCCTTCTTGTGCCTTATCCATTGGAGCTACTGCAGAGACAACCACGCTGCCTTCACCATGTAGCTCACCTCCGGTAATTTCTGCCAATTCGGCTAAAGTCAGATTCTTCATAGAGCTTATTTCAGTGATTTGATTACTTTCTCAGAGATATTGTATTCAGGTTTCGCGTATTGAAGTGTAGAGATGTCTACGATCATGTCGTAGCCCTCTTTCTCAGCTACTTTTTCTACTGCTTCTTGAATCACTTTAAATAGCTTCTGCTTCTCTTGAGCTTCACGACGTTGACTCGCTTTCTCAAGCGCTTGCGCTTTAATCTTGTACTTGCTGTCTAGTTGACCAACTTCAATACGTAGTTTTTCAACTTCTTCTGGACCAAGCAGCTCGCCATCACGCTTTAGCTTTTCAATCTTGGTTTGAGCTTCTGCTTGAATGCTTTGCAGTTCAGCCGCTTTGTCTTTGAACTCTTCCTGCATTTTTTGAAGAACAACTTCACGCTGAGGTAGAGCTTGGAATACTTGTGCAGTGTTCACGTAGCCAATTTTCTGTGCCGCTTCTGCAGCTGTTGCAAAGAAAGAGGAGCTAAGAACGATTAGGCCTAGACCTGCTGCTTTCATCATATTTTTCAAAATATTGTCCTTTAAGTATTAGAAAGTTCTACCAATGGTGAATGTGAAGAACTCTTCATCATCACCTTCGTAAATTTTAATTGGTTTAGCTAGAGAGAAAACCAGTGGTCCCATTGGCGACATCCACTGTAGGGCTGCACCGTATGAAGAACGATAATGTGTTGGGTCAGAGTAATCGTAGTAGTACTGAGAGCCGTTACTCGGCGCTTCACGGTCAACAAACTCTGTATCCCATACACTTGCCATATCAAAGAACACACTGGTTCGGATCTGGCTGCGAGCCTCATCTGAAGCAAATGGCGTAGGTACAATTAACTCTAAGCTTGCAAGTGCGATTGCGTTACCACCAATTGAGTCATCAGTTGCTGTATCGTAAGTCGGGTTGTTACCCGTGCTGTTTGAGTAAACAGCCTTTGGACCAGCAGAGTTAGAGCCGAAGCCACGCAACGTTGTGAAGCCACCAGCGTAGTAGTTCTCGTAGAATGGGAACAGGTTATCATTACCATCTGTCTGGCCATAACCATTACCATAGCCTAAACGACCACGCATCAGTAGCGTAAACTCATGCTTTTTAGTCAGCGGGATGTAATGTTTTACATCGTACTGCATCTTGAAGTACTTAACGTCAGAGCCTGGTACTGTCATTTTAGCGAAAGCACGTTGGTGGTTACCCTCGGTAGGGAAGAAGCCACGGTTCAGGTTGTTACGCGTCCAAGAGATGTTGATATCGAAATCATCGGTAAGGATGTTTTCATCACCGTATTGGTTGATACTTCGAGCAAACTGTTCAACTTGAATATAGGTAGGAACATTACCGATCTTGTTGTGGGTGTAACCGACACCAAACTCAAGACGGTTCAGTTCATCCATAGGGAAACCCCAAGTCAGGCTGGTACCATAACTTTGGTTGGTATAGTCAACAATACCCGCTTCCGATGCTTCAAACTCGTTGTAGAAGATCTTACCACCCAAACTCACACCATCAAGGTTCCAGTATGGGTCGCGATAGTCCAAGCTCACATTCTTTTGATAATCGTTCATCATGGCACTGACACCAACACGATTACCAGAGCCCGCAAAGTTATCTTGCTGAAGACCAACTTGGAAACTGATGCCTGATTCAGTACCGTAGCCGACACCAAAGTTGATGCTACCCGAGTTTGCTTCTTTCACGTTGTAAACCAAATCAACTTGGTCTTCGGTACCCGGAACACGTACCGTCTGAACATCAACGGTTTCGAAGAAGCCCAAACGATTCAAGCGGCTTTTACCCGTATCAATAGACTTCGAGTTAAGCCAGCTGCCTTCCATTTGACGCATTTCACGACGTAGTACTTCATCTTTAGTTGAGTTGTTACCCGTGAAACGGATATCACGCACGTAGATACGGCTACCCGCTTCTACGTTAATAACCAAAGAAACCTCTTGGGTCTCATCGTCGAATTCAGGAATAGTACGTACTTGTGGGTAGGCATAACCTGACTCACCTAGGATACGCTTAACGTTCTCTTCTAGAGAGGTCACTGCGGAGCCGTTATAGGTATCACCCTCTTCAAACGGTACCAGCGCTTCGAAGTCCGCTTCTCGACCAATAAGCTCACCACGGAACTTAACGTCTTTCACCTTATAAGGCTTACCTTCATCTAAGCCTAGCGTAATGTACACGCCCTTCTTGTCAGGTGAAATAGAGACTTGCGTAGAATCAACTTGGAATTTTAAGTAACCACGGTCCAGGTAGTATGATTTCAACGCTTCTATGTCACCGGCAAGCACTTGCTTCTGATACTTTTCGTCAGCTAAGAAGTTCCACCAAGCAACATCTACATTTAGATTGAAGCGACTCAGCAACTCTTCATCACTGTATACTTCATTACCAATGAAGTTGATCTGTTGGATCTTCGCAGATACACCTTCAGTGAACACAAACTTTAGGTCTGAACGGTTACGAGGAAGAGGTGTTACCACCGCTTTTACAGTCGCGTTGTATTTACCCACGCTGTAGTAAAAATCTTCTAACCCTTTTTCTATGTTGCTCAGAGTCGTACGATCTAACGCTTCACCTTCACGCACACCTGATGCGTCTAGGTTCTGCTGAAGTTGCTCTTCCTTAATCGCTTTGTTGCCAGAAAAAGAGATACTAGCGATTGTTGGACGCTCTTTAACTTGAACAATCAACACACCTTCATCACGTAATACTTTTACGTCCTCAAAGTTGCCTGATGCATAAAGCGCACGAATGATCTCAGATACATCGCTTTCGTCTACTTGGTCGCCAATACGCACTGGCATTTTCAAGAGAGCAGCACCTAATGCTACGCGTTGTAGACCTTCAATCTTAATATCTTGAACTACGAAGTTTTCTGCTCCATTCGCAGCCACGCTTGTGGCCAATAGACTTGCGAACAGAATTTGCTTAATCGCCATACTTATTCTAATTATTCCTTGCTACTACCAAAGCCTGTGAGGAACCATTCACAGACGAGTAAAGTCGTTAAATATTGCTAGGGCCATCAGTGAGAAGATAATCGCACTGCCCACTCGGTATCCCATCTCTTGTACCTTTTCTGGTACAGGTTTACGAGTAATTGCCTCAATAGCGAAAAAGAGCAAATGACCGCCATCTAACATAGGCAGCGGTACTAAATTAATAATGCCTAAGTTAACACTAATCAGAGCTAAGAAACCTAAGAAATAAACCAAGCCATAATCTGCTGTGGTGCCCGCACCTTTAGCAATTGAGATTGGCCCACTTAGGTTATTTAACCCTACATCACCCACGATAAGCTTCTTAAGCATCGTCAGTGTTAGGTCAATGATTTGACCCGTTTTATCAATCGCCTTACCTACTGCTTCAAATACACCAAATTGCAGCTCAAAGCGATAGTCTTCCGGCCATTCTGCGACTTCTGGAGCAATACCAGCATAACCGATTGAACTACCATCAGACAGTTCACGAGATTTCGGTGTTAACGTCAGCTCAGTTTGATAGCCATTGCGGTCGACAGCGATATTCAATGCTTGTTCAGGATTAGAGCGAATGGCTTCGACCACCATCGGCCAATCATTCACCTCTACGCCATCAATGCTGACAATCTGGTCACCTACTTCAAAGCCTGCTGAATACGCAGCACCATCTTCCATTACCTGAGCAAGCGTTGTTGAGATTTCAGGAGAAAATGGTTTGAAGCCTAAAGTAGACATTGCCGATTCTGTTTCAGGGTCAAAAGACCATTGAGTCAGATCGAGAGTCAACTTCTGTTCTAGACCAATATTGTCTTGAGAAGCTACGGTCACTGTCATGCTGTCATCACCAATATGTGAGATCAGACCAATGTTCACAGATTCCCAATCAGCGGTTTTGATTCCTGAAATAGATTTAAGTTCCATTCCAGATTCAATTCCTGCTTGAGCAGCGATAGATTGCGGAGCCACCTCACCAATTACGGGCTTAACTGCAGGCACACCTATCAAAAAGACTAACCAATAGGCAAAAATGGCGAACAAAAAGTTAAACGCTGGGCCAGCACCCACAATCGCCGTTCGTTTCCACAAAGGCTTCTTATCAAAAGCGTATTGTTGCTGCTCTTCGGTGACGTCATCGACTCGACCGTCGAGCATTTTAACGTAGCCACCAAGAGGAATAATCGACAGGCTGTACTCTGTGCCATCTTTTCCGACTTTGCTCCAGATTGATTTACCAAAACCAATCGAAAACTTTTCAACTTTTACGCCACAGCGACGAGCGACCCAAAAATGGCCAAACTCATGAACTGCGACCAGTATCCCTAACGCAACAATGAAGGATACGAAGTTCCATAAAATTCCACTCATAACAACTGCTCTTCAATAAACTGAACGGCAAGGTTTCGTGACATAGTATCTAGCTCTAGCAAGCTTTCCAAGCTATCTAGACTTTCAGACGTGTGCTGTTCACAGACTTTGTTCATAACGTGTTCGTTAATCACAGCAATGTCGGTAAATTTCACTTTTTCATTTAAGAATGCATCAACCGCCACTTCATTAGCAGCATTAATTGCTGTTGTAGCATGCTGTCCAAGGTAGCAAGCTTCGATGGCCAATTTTAAGCATGGGTAACGTGCGAAATCTGGCTCTAAGAAAGTCAACTCACCTACTTTGGTAAAATCGAGAGGCTTCACACCAGCATCGATACGGTCTGGGTAAGACATCGTCAATGCGATTGGCGTTGCCATATCAGGCTCGCCCATTTGTGCCAATACTGAACCGTCTTTGTATTGCACCATAGAGTGAATCACTGACTGCGGATGAATAATCACTTTCAGCTGCTCTTGAGATGCATTAAAAAGCCATTTCGCTTCAATGTACTCAAGGCCTTTATTCATCATAGTCGCAGAGTCGACTGAGATCTTAGGCCCCATAGACCAGTTAGGGTGCGCTATCGCTTTTTGCGGAGTCACCGACTCCAGCTCAGATACTTCTGTGTAGCGGAATGGACCGCCAGACCCCGTTAAAAGGATATGGTTGATGCCGTTTTCGGCAAGGTCGCAGCGCCCAAGTTGCGTTTGAACTCGCTCAGGCAAGCATTGGAAAATCGCATTATGTTCACTGTCGACAGGGAGCAATTCAGCACCGTACTTTTCAACGGCATCGATAAACAACTGACCCGACATAACCAAAGCTTCTTTGTTTGCAAGCAAAATACGCTTACCAGCCTTTACCGCAGACATCGTCGGTAACAAACCAGCGGCACCAACGATAGCTGCCATCACTGTATCGACATGGTCTAAAGCCGCAACCTGACACATGCCATCATTGCCACTTAACACTATTGTTGAAACAGCGTCTTGTTGCAGCTGACGCTCTAGTTCTTCAGCCGCTTGAGGACACGCCATAGCAACGTATTCCGGCTGCCACTTAGCCACTAGCGCTCGCATTTTTTCTACATTAGAACCCGCAGCTAGTGCCACAATATTGTATTGAGTAGGATTCTGTTCAACGACTCTTAGGGTGCTCGCACCAATTGAGCCTGTTGCGCCAAGGATAGTTAGATTTCGCATCTCAGTAAGACCGTAGGAATAAAACAAAGGGCAGATTGCTCTGCCCTTAAAATTTAGAATGCTAAGTAAAGCAGAGCAAAGACTGGGAAGGCAGCGGTTAAGCTGTCAATTCGGTCCAGTATTCCACCGTGACCAGGAATTAAATTGCTGCTGTCCTTAATACCAGAAACTCGCTTAAACATACTTTCAACGAGGTCACCCAATACAGAGATCACTACGGTAATTAAAGTGATCGCAATCATTTGGATCGGGCTAGTAAACTGAATATCAAATAGACTCGCGAAAATCCATGCAACAATCAACGCAGTAATGATACCGCCAATCAAACCTTCAATGGTTTTATTTGGGCTCACTGCTGGCGCCATTTTTCGTTTACCAAAGCTCTTTCCAGCAAAGTAAGCACCGCTATCCGCTGCCCATACAAGCAAGCAAACAAACATAACCAGCTTAGCACCATGGTATGGATCTTGATCGATACCATTTGCTCTTAGAATCACTACGCTCCAAAAGAACGGGAGTAGTGTCAAAATACCGAAACAATGTCTCAGTAAACTAGAACCCTGCCACGCTGACGTAGACTTAGGATAAGTAACGGCCAAACCACTTGCGATAACCCACCATACAGAACCGATCGCTAACACCACAAAGTGCGCGCTTGAGAGGTGGTTTAAGCTAAACGCATCAAATGGAATTAACGCGAAGCTTGCAACACTGATCGCCACCGTTGGCACAAGAGCCAAGTAACGTGACTTGCTCTCTACGAACTGAGTCCATTCCCAGTAACCTAAAAGGGTAATCACGAATAGTGATAAAATGAAGGTTGCCAGTGATAACTCGAAAATGCCAAGAATAACCAGAGGAGCTAAGATCAGCGCAGTTATAATTCGTTGTTTCAAACTAAAAAATCCTTATTAGCTGTCCATCATTGCTTTGATTTGTTCACCAGTACAACCAAATCGACGCTCTCGATTTACAAACCATGTTACCGCTTCAACCAAGCTATCTTCGTTAAAGTCAGGCCAGTACTGTTCTGTGAAATACATTTCTGCATAAGCAAGTTGCCACAACATGAAGTTGCTGATTCGACATTCACCGCTAGTGCGAATAAGCAGATCGACTTCTGGAATATCAGACATAGTAAGGTGCGAAGTGATCAATGGCTCATCGATCTCATCAATATTGAGTTCGCCCTCTTTCACTTGGGTTGCAATTGACTTAACTGCCTGTTGAATATCCCACTTGCCGCCATAGTTGGCAGCAATGTTAACAACCATACCGGTGTTATTACTGGTTAAAGCTTCCGCTTCTTCAATTTTCTTTTGTAGTCGCTCATTGAAACGACTTTTGTCACCAATAACACGTAACTGTAGATTGTTCTTATGCAGCTTTTTAACCTCGCTAGCGAGAACGGTAATAAAAAGCTCCATAAGGACACCCACTTCTTCCTCTGGGCGACGCCAGTTTTCACTGCTGAACGCAAACAAGGTTACGGCTTTAATGCCGAGTCTTGCAGAAGATGAGATGGTTTTACGAACCGCTTGAACGCCATTTTTATGGCCAAATACGCGAGGTTTACCCTGAGCCTTAGCCCAGCGGCCATTACCATCCATGATGATAGCAATGTGCTTTGGGAGAGAGTCTGTGAACGCTTGAGAATTATGCATAAAAGAGTGAATCAAATTCTAATAGTCGGACAGAGTAGCATAAAAAAACGCTGAACGGTGAGAACAGCGTTTTTCCAACAGAGAAGAATGTGGAAAATTAAACTTCCATCAACTCTTTTTCTTTAGTTGCTAGTACTTCATCTACGTTCTTAACCGCAGCGTCAGTTAGCTTTTGAATTTCGTCTTGTGCTTTGCGATCTTCGTCTTCAGAGATTTCTTTATCTTTAAGAAGTGCTTTTAGGTCGCTGTTTGCGTCACGACGGATGTTACGGATAGCAACACGGCCACCTTCAGCTTCGCCACGAACGATTTTAACTAGGTCTTTACGACGCTCTTCCGTTAGCGGTGGAAGTGGAACACGGATAACCGTACCCGCAGACATAGGGTTTAGACCTAGGTCAGAAGTCATGATCGCTTTTTCAACTAGTGGCGTTAGTGTTTTATCAAACACTGTGATTGCTAGAGTACGAGCATCTTCAGCGATAACGTTAGCAACTTGAGTCAGAGGTGTTGGTGCACCGTAGTACTCTACAGAAATACCAGACAGTAGGCTTGGATGCGCACGACCTGTACGGATTTTTTGAAGGCTATTTCTTAGTGCTTCAACACTTTTTTCCATGCGCTCTTGAGCGTCTTTTTTGATTTCGTTAATCACAATTTCACCTTGATTATGTTCTTTCTTCAAGAAAGCTTTTTAGGAGTGATGAAAATAAACTCGCCAAGGCAGTACCTTGGCGAGAGGGTCATTATTCAGTTTCGCTGATTAATGTACCTTCAGTCTCACCCATCACCACGCGGCGTAGTGCGCCTGGCTTGTTCATGTTAAATACGCGGATTGGCATCTTGTGATCACGTGCTAGCGTAAATGCAGCCAAGTCCATTACTTTTAGCTCTTTCTCAAGAACTGTGTTGTAAGACAAAGTATCATACAGCTCTGCGTCTGGGTTTGCTACTGGGTCTGCCGTAAATACACCATCTACTTTAGTTGCTTTTAGCACAACATCAGCTTCAATCTCGATACCACGTAGACATGCAGCAGAATCTGTAGTGAAGAATGGGTTACCTGTACCCGCAGAGAAGATCACAACACGACCCTGACGAAGTTGAGAAATCGCATCAGCCCAGTTGTAGTCGTCACATACACCTTTAAGAGGGATTGCAGACATTACACGTGCGTTTACGTAAGCACGGTGTAGAGCGTCACGCATAGCAAGGCCGTTCATTACTGTTGCTAACATACCCATGTGGTCACCCACAACGCGGTTCATACCTGCTTCAGCAAGACCTGCGCCACGGAAAAGGTTACCGCCACCAATTACAACACCTACTTGAACGCCTAGTTCAACCAATTCTTTTACTTCTTGAGCCATACGATCAAGGATCGTTGGATCAATACCAAAACCTTCTTCGCCTTGTAGCGCTTCACCGCTAAGTTTTAACAGAATACGTTGATACGCTGGTTTAGGGTTCGTAGTCATGGAGTTTACCTTCCAAAGAGTTGATGATTAACAGTCATGAATAGACAAAAATGTGTCGAGATTCTTATCCATTCATCACGGTTAATTTTCCATGCGCTATTCATAAAAAGACCGTAGCATGGGCCACGGTCTTTTTTCGAACAATACGCTAAGGATTAACCTTTTTGTACCGCTGCAACTTCGTCAGCGAAGCTCATTTCAGCAGCTTTCTCGATACCTTCACCAACTTCTAGACGTACGAAGTTAGATACTGCAGCGCCTTTCTCTTTAAGGATTTCGCCAACAGTTTTCTTAGGTTCCATGATGAAAGCTTGACCTGTTAGAGAGATTTCGCCCGTGAATTTCTTCATACGGCCGATAACCATTTTCTCAGCGATCTCTTGAGGCTTGCCTTCGTTCATAGCGATTTCAACTTGAACAGCTTTCTCTTTAGCTACTACGTCTGCAGGTACGTCTTCTGGGTTAACGAACTCAGGACGAGATGCAGCAACGTGCATTGCAACGTGCTTAAGAGTTTCAGCTTCGCCTTCACCAGCTACAACAACACCGATTTTCTCACCGTGACGGTAAGAAGCTAGTGCAGCACCTTGTACGTATGCTACGCGACGGATGTTGATGTTTTCGCCGATTTTTGCAACTAGAGCAACGCGAGTTTCTTCGAACTTAGCTTGTAGCTCTTCTACAGAAGCTTGAGTAGCTACTGCGTCAGTTGCTACTTCTTCTGCGAATGCAGTGAAGCTAGCATCTTTTGCTACGAAGTCAGTTTGACAGTTAACTTCAAGAAGAGCAGCTACGCCGTTCTCTTCTTTGATGATGATTGCGCCTTCAGCAGCAACGTTACCAGCTTTCTTAGCTGCTTTCGCTGCGCCAGATTTACGCATGTTTTCAATTGCTAGTTCGATGTCAGCGTTTGCTTCTACAAGCGCTTTCTTACATTCCATCATGCCAGCGCCAGTGCGCTCGCGAAGTTCTTTAACTAGAGCAGCAGTTACAGTTGCCATTCTCTATTCCTCGGTTGATTCGAAAATAAGGTAAAAATCAGGGGCCAAAATGAGGCCCCCGATCTAACTATAACTTAGCTTACATTTAATAAAGATTTCAAAATCTAGATTAGTAAGCCAAGCGTGATTCAGAGCCGCTATTATTCAGCTTCTACAAAACCATCTTTTTCAGCAGCTACAGCAGCAACGTCTTTGTTACGACCTTCTTTAACCGCGTCTGCAGCAGCGTTTAGGTAAAGCTGTACTGCACGGATTGCATCGTCGTTACCTGGGATAACGAAGTCAACGCCGTCTGGGTTAGAGTTAGTATCAACTACAGCGTAAACTGGGATACCTAGGTTGTTTGCTTCTTTAACTGCGATGTGTTCGTGATCAGCATCGATTACGAATAGAGCGTCTGGTAGGCCGCCCATGTTCTTGATACCACCAAGAGACTTCTCTAGCTTCTCCATTTCACGAGTGCGCATTAGAGCTTCTTTCTTAGTTAGCTTGTCGAAAGTACCGTCTTGAGCTTGAGCTTCTAGGTCTTTTAGACGCTTGATAGACTGACGAACAGTTTTGTAGTTCGTTAGCATACCGCCTAACCAGCGGTTGTTAACGTAGAACTGGTTGCTGTTTACAGCAGCTTCTTTAACAGCTTCAGATGCAGCGCGCTTAGTACCAACAAAAAGAACTTTACCTTTTTTCTCGCCAACTTTAGCTAGTTCAGCTAGAGCGTCGTTGAACATTGGTACAGTTTTTTCTAGGTTGATGATATGAACCTTGTTACGAGCACCAAAGATGAATGGCTTCATTTTTGGGTTCCAGTAACGAGTTTGGTGACCGAAGTGAACACCAGCTTTTAGCATATCGCGCATTGATACAGTTGCCATTTTAAAATCCTCTATGGGGTTAGGCCTCCACATCCCCCATGAATCCGACCCCTAACAACTAACGGCTTAAAGCAGCGGTTATTTATGTTGTTGAAGCACCCCGGAACATGTGTCGGAATGTGTGTGATTTAAAGATATAGTAAGTGAACACAAAGGCTGTTTCGCCAAGAGGGAGAAAACAGTCCTGATGTCCGGCGCGCTTTATACCATATTTTGTCTATCTTTGGCTAGAAAAAATTCTGTTTTAAGGCTCAACAACAGCTACTGATAAAGTGCTTTTTTACGTTGCTGTGATGGAATCATTTGTCGTCTTTCCACCAGCACCAAGAGTAACCATCTCTTTAGTATGGGTATGGCAGTGTTGCGCTAAACTGCTGCACTGCTAGAATAGCCCCATACGCACACTTAGGTGCGACCTAATTAAGAGATATGCAATGGCTGTAAAAATTAAAACTGCTGAAGAAATCGAAAAAATGCGCGTCGCCGGTAAACTGGCTGCAGAAATCCTAGAGATGATCGAACCTCATATTCAAGTGGGTACGACAACGGAAGAGCTGAACAAGCTTTGCCACGAGTACGCTCTAGAGAAAGGCGCATATTCAGCTCCCCTTGATTACCATGGTTTCCCTAAGTCAATTTGTACTTCTATCAACCACATCGTTTGTCACGGTATTCCAGCAGAGCAAGACGAAGTGGGCAGCACTGGTCAGCACAAGCCAGCTGTACTTAAAGATGGTGACATCCTAAACGTAGACATCACGGTTATCATCCCTGATGACAAAGACGCAGACTTAAGCGTACGTCCTCAAGGCTACCACGGTGACACTTCTAAAATGTTCCTAGTTGGTGACGTATCACCAGCAAACAAACGTCTATGTATGGTTGCACAAGAAGCCCTATACGAAGGCATGCGTCAAGTTAAGCCAGGTGTTCAACTGGGTCAAATCGGTACTGCGATTGAGAAGTACATCAAGACCAACAACAAGAACAACCCTCGTGCTAAGTTCTCTATCGTAAAAGATTACTGTGGCCACGGCATCGGTTCTGAGTTCCATGAAGATCCACAAGTCGTACACTACAAAAACAATGACCGCACAGTACTGAAAGCGGGTATGTGTTTCACTATCGAGCCGATGATCAACGCAGGTAAGTTTGGCTGCCGTCTTGATGACGAAGATAGCTGGACAGTGTACACAGCAGATAGCAAGAACTCTGCACAATGGGAGCACACACTTGTTGTAACAGACACTGGTTGTGAAGTTCTAACGCTGCGTAGCGATGATACTATTCCTCGTATCATGAAAAATGCTTAATTCATTGAATTAAACAGCTCGAACGAATGAAAATATCCTCGCCTTGTCGAGGATATTTTTTTATCTACAGATCTTCTCACTTCTCTTCGATAAACCGTTTGCACAACCATTTCGGTTTCCGCGCAACCTCTGGTAAATTGTCTGTTATTCCTATTTTTGCTTGCACGGATAGCAAACTATGCCATACCAATGTCCTCTTACGTTCAAAGAAGAACAGATAGAAATCAGTGAACTCAAACAAAAACTCGAACAGTTCACCGAGCATCAGAAAAACGAGTTTCTCAATCATCACCCCGTTACCGACCTAGTCCTCTCACGCTCCGAATATATGGATCGTATTTTGAGTCGACTGTGGCAGCACTTTGGATTTAGTGAATTACCCCACATCAGCCTAGTTGCTGTGGGCGGCTATGGCCGCGGCGAACTTCACCCGCTTTCCGACATTGATATTCTTGTCGTTTCCCAGAAAACACTACCCAAAGCGTTAGGCGATAAGGTCAGCGAGTTCATCACGCTCCTTTGGGATCTGAGATTAGAAGTCGGTCACGCAGTTAGAACCGTCGCTGAATGTTTAGACATTGGCAGTGCCGATCTTACAGTAGCAACGAACCTGCAAGAATCTCGTTTATTGTGTGGCAGTGAAGATACCTTTCAGCAACTTAAAATGAAGATCCATTCTGACTCATTTTGGCCAAGCGAAACCTTCTACAAAGCCAAGATTCAAGAACAGAAAGAGCGCCATGCGCGCTATCACGACACAACCTACAACTTAGAGCCAGACATCAAATCGACGCCGGGCGGCCTGCGCGACATCCATACGCTAAGTTGGGTTGCTCGCCGTCACTTTGGCGCAACGTCTCTGCTTGAGATGAGCAAATATGGCTTCCTTACCGACGCCGAGTACCGCGAATTAGTCGAATGTCAGGATTTCTTATGGCGCGTACGTTTTGCGCTACATATTGAACTGCGCCGCTACGACAACCGCCTCACCTTTGCCCACCAAGCTCAGGTTGCCGAACATCTTGGCTACTCTGGTGAAGGTAATCGCGGCGTAGAGATGATGATGAAGGAGTTCTATCGAACCCTGCGTCGAGTCGCTGAACTCAATAAAATGCTGCTTAAACTGTTTGATCAAGCGATCATTAATGGCGGAGAAACCCAAGACGCACAAATTCTCGATGAAGACTTTCAAAGACGCGGCTCTCTGATTGAGGCTCGTAAGCCAGCTCTATTCCAGGCGCGTCCAGAAACCATACTCGATATGTTTATCCATATCGCTAATGACTCCTCTATCGAAGGCGTGAGTCCGCCAACGTTAAGGCAGCTACGTACAGCACGTCGCAGGCTTAACCGCTTTCTGCATACGATCCCTGAAGCGCGTGAAAAGTTCATGGCTCTGGTACGCCACCCCAACGCATTGCATAAAGCCTTTAGCCTGATGCACAAACTTGGAGTACTTTCTGCTTACCTACCACAATGGAGTCAGATTGTCGGTCAGATGCAATTTGACCTTTTCCATGTCTACACCGTGGATGAACACAGCATTCGACTACTGAAACACATCAACCGCTTCAGTTATGCCGCCAACCACGACAAACACCCAATCTGTTGTGAAGTTTACCCACGTATTCAGAAAAAAGAGCTGTTGATTCTGGCAGCCATTTTCCATGATATCGGAAAAGGGCGCGGTGGTGATCACTCTGAGATTGGCGCTGTGGAAGCGTACTCTTTCTGTATCGAACACGGTCTATCGAAACCCGAAGCTAAGCTTGTCTCTTGGCTGGTTCAAAACCACCTACTGATGTCAGTGACCGCCCAGCGTCGTGACATTTACGACCCAGACGTAATCACAGAGTTCGCCAAGAAAGTACGTGATGAAGAGTCACTGGACTATCTGGTCTGTCTAACTGTCGCTGATATCTGTGCAACCAATCCTGAGCTCTGGAACAGCTGGAAGCGAACCCTGTTAGCTGAACTCTTCCACTCTACTCAGCGAGCCCTGCGCCGCGGCCTTGAGAACCCGGTCGATGTGCGTGACCGTATTCGCCACAACCAACAGATGGCATCTGCCCTACTGCGTAAAGAAGGCTTTACTGCACGCGAAATAGAGGTGCTATGGCAACGCTTTAAGGCTGACTACTTCCTGCGCCATAGCCATAAGCAGATCGCTTGGCATTGTGAGAACCTGCTGCGCCTTGAAGACTCTAGTCAGCCCCTGGTACTGATCAGTAAAAAACCAACACGTGGCGGTACAGAGGTGTTTGTGTATTCAAAAGATCAGCCGGCACTGTTTGCGACCGTGGTCGCAGAGCTGGATAGACGCAACTTCAACGTCCATGATGCTCAAGTGATGGTAAGTAAAGATGGTCATGTTCTCGATACCTTTATGGTACTCGATCAGCATGGCGAAGCCATCGACGAGGCGAGACATAAAGCGGTCATCAAACACCTAACCCATGTATTGGAAGATGGTCGACCAACCAAGATCAGAACTCGTCGCACACCGCGTAATTTGCAGCACTTTAAGGTGAAAACTTCCGTAGAGTTTTTACCAACCAAGAGTAAGAAGCGCACCTTGATGGAACTAAGAGCACTCGACACGCCAGGATTATTAGCGCAAGTCGGTGCAACCTTTGCCGAACTCAACATCAACTTACATGCGGCAAAAATTACTACCATAGGTGAACGTGCCGAAGACTTGTTTATCTTGACCAGTGATATTGGAGGGCGCTTAACCGAAGAGCAACAACAAGCCCTACGTGAACGTCTTACTGAGCACGTATCCGAGCTCGCGCCATAGTTAGACCACCTCTAGCAGGTAGTTGAATATTCTGCTTTTAGTGTGGGCAAGGTCGAGAGAGCGATCTTGCCCACAACTTAGTATCAATTCATTCACCAGCGCTATCTAGCTCATGATTAGGCTGCTACATTAACCTATGTAATCCGTCTTCCATTCAGATACTAGAGGTCGCTTATGTATCCAAACCTCACTGGTTTAGGCATCCATGAACCTAAACAGATTGAACGTTACTCACTTCGTCAAGAAGCTCACAAAGACATCCTAAAGATCTACTTCCGCAAACAAAAAGGCGAGCTGTTCGCTAAAAGCGTCAAATTCAAATACCCACGCCAAGTAAAAAGTGTGTTGGTCAGCGGCGGTAACAACCAGTATAAGGAAGTTACTGAGATCAACCGCAATCTAACGCTAGTGATTGATGAGCTGAATAAGATCACCAAGCCATCACCAAGCAGTGACGTCGATGTGAAACAGAAGATACTGACCGACTTACGTCACCTAGAAAAAGTAGTTTCAAGCAAGATCGCAGAGATCGAAGCGGATCTAGAAAAACTGAAGTGATCCCTTTCTTAAGTTAATAAAAAGGGCTGATAGTCTTCCACTATCAGCCCTTTACTTTATTTTGTAGTCAGCGATTTACTTCTGCGCAACTAACTCAGTATCCCACTCAAACTGCCTAAACAGGTTCAGCCAAGTCTCATCTAAACTCGCTCTCATCACCACCTCTTGCTGAGTAAACGGGTGAATGAAGCGTAGCTCTGAAGCGTGCAACAGAAGACGGTGCGAATCGAGATTCTCTCTAAATAGTCGATTGTGCTTACCATCACCATGCGAAGTATCCCCGACAATTGGATGTCTTAGGTGGGCCATATGGCGACGCAGCTGATGCTTTCGACCTGTCTTTGGCAACATTTCAACTAAACAGTAACGACTGGTTGGAAAGCGCCCTGTCGAATACGGCACTTCTACTTTGGCGAGAGGCTCATAGACAGTGATCGCCTCCTGTGCCTCTTTATCTTCTTTTGCGAACTTGTCAGCGATCTTATCCAGTTCAACCTTAAGTGCGTAATCTAGGGTATCACCCTCTTCTATCCACCCACGAACGATCGCATGATAGGTTTTCTGCATCTCATGGTTCGCAAACATCGGCATCACCTCAGAGGCAACTTCACTCGATAAAGCAAAAACGAGCACGCCCGATGTCGGCCTATCTAAACGGTGCAGAGGGAAAACGTGTTGACCAATTTGATCGCGCAGCGTCTGCATAACAAATTGTGTTTCATGCTTATCAAGCCACGATCGGTGAACCAACATACCTGCAGGCTTATTGACCGCGACAAAATACTCGTCTTGATAGATGATCTCTAACATTAAGCACATACCTCATCAATCTGCTTGATCGTCACTAATAGTTCACTCTTGGATGCATCATTTTTCCACACTTCAACAAAGTAAGGAGCCATTGAGAAACCTTTGGGCAGTGCTGCACCTGACGCGATCATCGCCTTGATTCGAGCAATGAATATCCACTGAAGCCACTGTTCAGGCTCTAGCGTATCAATAGCAAAAGGCTGCGTGCTCGCCAGTGCTTCATCGTTAGGTGGCACCTCACTCCATAGCTGTGCGTGTTGTAATTGCAGCTCCAACTGCTGAAGCAAAGAGAATAACTGTGTGGTTGCCGTCATTTTTCACCAAGTAATTTATCGCATGACCTTGAAATTGGGCCATAGAGTACCATCTATTGGGGAAAGAAAGTTAGGAGCTTATTACTGATGGAAACAATTCACACGCTCACCCAGCTGTTGAAAAATAGCGGCTGCCAATATGAAATCTACGATCTTGGCCGTCGAATTCAAAAAGTCGACAACGATCTATTTGCCGATGTTGAACAAGGCATGCAGCCCTACCCGTTCCCATTACAAAAACAGGCACACCTAGCAATCAGCTACTGGAACGAACAGAAACAGCCTTGGATCTGGTTTCTAAAATTTAAGCTCGATGAGCGCGGCCTATTGAGCCAAGCTGATATCGGTAACTTCTTAAAATTCGTACTGGAGGCAATGGGCACTCGTCTAAGTGGCGATATGAGTGAAGAGCAGCAGCAAAAGCTCTCTAACAACCCATATACCTTTAAGCCATCAGAAGACAAAATGGCGGTATTCCATAGCCAAGTTCGCGCTGAGCTATCACTGCCAACGAGCCAGTACTATGAGCATGCACAGCACTACTTTACGGGCGATCTTGGTTGGGAGAACTGGCAGACAGTGGGCTTGCAAGGCATCACGGATATGTGTGCTCGTTTAGGCGATAAGCAAAACGGCGTTGCCATTCGTAAAGCCCTTCGCAAACTGCCTTCTGAACCACTTTATGCCACCCTTGGTGCACTTGAACACGCCACTCTTAGCGATAAGCTTGCAGAGCGTATTCAAGAGATGGCTGACGACCAGATCAACAGCCAAGATCCAGATCTATTCTTACTGTCTGCATTAGTTCGTGCTCTATCAGGCGCTGACTCTTCAATTGCAAAACAAGTCGTCAACAGCGTACTGGCTAGCCCAAGACTGAGTCACCAAGAGGTATTGATTGGTCTTGCAGGAAGAGGCTGGCACACATTACAAGACGCGACAATCGCAGAGCAGTTCTTGCTTCGCCTTGCCCAAACAGGCAACCAGAACCTATTCAATCAGCTGTTTGCTGACCTTGTGATGATCCCAAGCTTACGAATGGTATTCTTACCACTCTTAAACTCAAACCCATCACCAGAACTGGCTAATGCTTTGATTAAGCTACAACAAGCTGCAAAAGCCTAATCAATTCAAGCTTTGTGAAGATTGAATACAAGCATTAAAACCGGATTGATACAAAAGGACGTGTTGAAGAATGATAGATAATTTATTGGGGATTCTGTTTCTTTGTTTCTTTTGCTTTCTGTTTTGGCAGCAACGCCGACAGTCAGAGCTTGCTAAGGCGGCGATTGCGAGAAAATGCAAAGAACTCGATCTTCAGTTGCTAAGCGTGGCATTCAGTGGTCACAAATTAAAAATGCGTCACGAGTTAACCACAATTTGGCGCTGGCACACCGTATATCAGTTCGAATTCTCTGCTCTAGGTGATGACTGCTACAAAGGCAGTCTTACCATGGTTGGCTTTCGCGCGATGCGTTTTGAGCTACAGCCTCATAGAATGTGATTTTCTTTTCGCTAAGCTCCGAGTAACGATATTCGTGGTAGGGACCAAATTCATCTTGCTTGGTTCCTGCAAATTCAAAGCCTAGCTTGTCTAGCAATTTAATGGAGGGGTTGTGAGTGACATTCACTGTTGCCACAACCTCATTCAGATCCGCTTCAAATCTCGCCATATTGAAGAAAGGTTTCGCCACTTCGCTGGCAATACCTTGATTCCAAAAGCGCTTGTCTAGAATAAATCCCAGCTCATAACGACCTTCGCTGTGAGAGATAAAGATATGTCCCATATATTCGCGAGTTTGGTTATTAAGAATGGCGCGGGCAAAGCCTTCTTGATCAGATAAAATGTGCTGAAACAGACGCTTTGCTGATGAGATGGTATGAGGTCCATTCATTTCTGCTCGATTTACCGGACAACAGTTGAGCTTGATAAAATCAAGTTCTAGCTGCTCGGTATACGGCACGATTAAAGTTCTTGCAGTCGCAATCGTCATATCACACTCCTTGTGTGGACAATATTGAATTTGAATAGATAAAGAAAAGCCCCGACACCGAAGTGTCAGGGCTAGGGTCTTACTCGCAGCAGTCCGGCTACTAATTAATGCTCCATGCATCATCCATAATAGTGGCTGTAATCCTTCAGCTCTTTCCTTTACTTCGCCGTCCTAGCGGTGTCCTATCATCCTGAAAGCTAACAATCCTCGTTAGCGCACATCACTTGTTCCGTGAGCGGTGTCCTTTACATCATCCTGATGTTGTTCCTAACCTTTATCCTAAAGGTGTCCATTGCCAATCCGTTGCAGTTAATGTCCTATCAACTGTCGTATCCCTACAATGTCCTTACGCTCCATGCTTGATCACTCATCCTAAGTAACCAAATCTTCATCCTGAAGATAACCAAATCCTTGGTGCTTTCCTGTTCCGTGTCAGACTCCTTCCGACAAGGTTTAATTTACGCGATTTAGGATTTCGGACAATAGATTTGCATCACACTTTGAGTTCAACCAAGTTGTTAACTATATAAAACAATTAAAATTCAACACCTTAACTATATGTATATCAATTTCTCTAAAGAAGTATTCGCGTTATCTCACAACGTTTGTAAGAGATCTCTCACAAGCGAATGTCGCTTTTAGGATTCGCTATCCACAGCTTGAGCGAGTAACATACAGAGAGATGACGTTATGGAGGTTAATATGCTAACGAAAGATGTCTCAGACGAGCTAAAAAGTGTTCTGGAAGGACTGCAAGCTCAAGGAAAAGAACCGACGGTTGCACTGGTCAAGGCACGTATGAGTACACCGGTGCCAATGCCGGCACTGATAACGACGATTAAAAGCTGGAAGAGTGCTAACCGAGTTCCAAAAGTCGAAGTCGCAGCTCCACAAGACAATGCCACCGACAAACTTGCACAACTCGAACAACAAGTGATCGCCCTTACTGAGCGTGTAACTCAACTTGAAGCAAAACTAGCAGAGAAAGAATAGATGATGAAGATTTGGGTTGATGCCGACGCCTGTCCTAAGGTAATTCGAGAAACCATCGTACGTGCCGCAGAGCGTACAGGCGTTGAGTGTACCTTTATTGCCAACCACGTAGTGCCTGTTCCAAAGCGCAATAACATTCACTCGATCCAAGTACCCAGTGGTTTCGACATTGCAGACAACGAGATCGTGAAGCGTACCGAAGCGGGTGACCTAGTGATCACATCAGATATTCCACTCGCCGATGAAGTCATAACCAAAGGTGCATTAGCGCTCAGTTCTCGTGGTGAGCTATATACTAAGGAGACCATCAAAGCACGTCTCAATATTCGTGACTTTATGGAAACCATGCGTTCTAGTGGTGTACAAACGGGTGGCCCAGCATCACTCTCACAGACGGATCGACGAGAGTTTGCCAACCATCTCGATCGCATTCTTGCTAAACGCTAAGCCACTCATAAATCATCTCTGAAATAAAATTCGCACTGCTCCGTTCTTATCTATTACGACAATAACGGAGTATTGCTTATGATGTCTCGCATCGCCCTTCCACTTGCCCTGGCTGTCACTGCCAGTTACCCCACTTTTGCCAGTGAAGAATATGGTATTGTGGGTGGTAGCCTCACTGTAGGTGAAAGCGTCTTTTCAACCAAGGACTCAACTCAAGTGGGTGCTACACCCAACCTTTTCTATTCAGGCCCTATCGGATTTGTTGACGGCAGCTTAGCCAATTGGCAGGTCTTACCCTATGTTGGTCTTTCTGGTCAGTGGCGCTTCGCCGAAGTGTCCGATACCTTTACCGACTTACCTAATGGTATTGAAGACAGAGACGGGAGTGGTGAACTCGGCTTAACACTCGGCACTGTTGGAGCGCGTGTAACTTTTCTGCATGATGTAACCTCAGAGCATGAAGGCTATGAAATTCAGCTGCACCTAGGACGCACACTGGATACTTTGGATTCTGCATTCACCCTTACCCCCTACTTTGAAGTCGACTATCGTGACGAAAAACTCTCAAATCATCTTTATGGGATAAGCGCAGCAGAATCGACCGCATCTGGCTTAGCCGCCTTTGATGCTGGCGGGACATTTGTTTATGAGGCTGGTGTGATAGGACTGTATGAGTTTACTCCTCACTGGATTGGTATCAGTAAGGCTGAGTTTATTCACCATGATACCGATAGCCCGCTTATCCAAAGAGATGTAGGTTGGTCGTTAGAGGTAGGTTTGACCTATCGTTTCGCAGGCCTGTAGTCTTGTGATACTCGCTATTAGCTCTTCTATAAGTTGTTTATAGCTAACTACGACATGAACAAAAAAGCCTGCACACTGTGCAGGCTTTTACATTCATCATGAATTTACGATTCAGTACTATGGCGTGTAGTAAGTTGCAGCGCCAGGACCTACAGGTAGACCGAATACGAATACCCATACGTAGAACATTAAGCTCCAACCAACGATGAATACAATCGAGTATGGAAGCATAGTTGCGATCAGAGTACCAATACCTAGGTTCTTCATGTAACGCGTTGCTACTGCAAGGATAAGACCGAAGTAGCTCATCATTGGAGTGATGATGTTCGTTGTTGAATCACCGATACGGTAAGCCGCTTGAATCGTTTCTGGTGCGTAACCAACAAGCATAAGCATTGGAACAAAGATAGGTGCTGTTACCGCCCATTGAGCAGAAGCTGAACCGATCATCAGGTTAATGAAGCCACACATTAGGATGAATGCGAAGAACAGCATTGGACCTGTTAGGCCGATGTCTTGTAGGAAGCTTGCGCCCGCTACTGCGAATACTTGACCGAAGTTCGTCCACTTGAAGAAAGCAACAAACTGAGCAGCGAAGAATACAAGTACGATGTACATGCCCATAGAAGACATAGACTTAGACATTGCATCGATAACGTCGCGGTCAGTTTTCATTGTGCCGGTCACTTTACCGTAAACGAAACCAGGAACTGCGAAGAATACGAAGATGAACGCTACGATACTCTTAAGGAACGGAGAACCTGCTACCGTGCCAGCTGCAGAACGTAGAACACCGTCTTCAGGAACAATTGTCCAAGCAAGAAGAGCTGATACTGCTAGAACTGCGATACCTGCTAGCTTAAGACCTTTCTTCTCAACGTCTGTCAGCTTGCCCATTGAATCGTTTGATAAATCTTCAGACGCTTCTTCGTCATTGTATTTACCCAGTTTTGGTTCAACAATCTTCTCAGTTACGAATGCACCCGTAATTGCGATGAAGAAAGTAGACACAAACATGAAGTACCAGTTTGACTCAGGACCAACTGTGTAAGTCGGGTCGATCATTTGTGCTGCTGTTTCTGTAATACCAGAAAGCAGTGGATCAACCGTACCGATTAGAAGGTTTGCAGAGTAACCACCAGATACACCAGCGAATGCTGCAGCTAGACCAGCAAGAGGGTGACGACCTAAAGAGTGGAAAAGCATTGCTGCAAGTGGGATAAGTACCACGTAACCAAGCTCAGAAGCTGTGTTAGAAATGATACCTGCGAATACCACAGTTACAGTAACCATACGCTTAGATGCGCCCATTACCATGCCACGCATCGCAGCAGATAGTAGACCAGAGTGCTCAGCAATCGCTACACCTAGCATTGCAACAAGCACAGTACCTAATGGCGCAAAGCCAACAAAGTTTTTAACGAGATTCGTTACGATAAGTTGTAAGCCTTCAGCATTAAGTAAGCTTACAACGTGGATCATGCCGTCTGCAGCACGACCAGGGGCACCTTCTGGACGAGGGTCCATAACAGACACTTCAAAGTAACCAGCGATACCTGAAGTAACTAAGATTGCGACACAGAAGATTGCGAAAAGAGTGATCGGGTGGGGTAATAGATTCCCCAAATACTCAACACCATCGAGAAAACGGGTAAAAATAGGTTTCTTTGGCGAGTTGTTTTTTATTGAAGCTGATGAACTCATCAGTTCCCTCCTTGTAGTGATTCCTATGCAAATGTGACAAAAATGTTCAAATTGCAGGCGCAGAGTACTCGACAAAACAGTCAATTAGAAATGCAAAATGTTACAAAGTGTGTAATAAATCATATAAATTAACGTCATTCGAACAAAAAATTAGCAAATAACACCAATTTAAATACAAATAACAGATTAATAATTCATATAAATACATTCATTCTGTTTATACGTCGTACCCTAACTACTTGATTCAACTGCGACTAAAATTACTCCGTACGATAAAAAACCTTCTAAAATCGTTAAAATGCTCGCTAGAGAAAGAGATCACTGCCTAATAATGAAAAATGTGACCTCATCTCCGATTTTTACATGCTTTTCACATGCCATTGACGCTTACTTTTGCACCGCTTTGAATCTTGGATTGGTTTTGCAAATTACATAAAGGCGCCCTCTTCGCTTCACGATTTGGCAATCAGGGTGACGACTTTTAGCGCTTTTTAGAGATTTAACGACTTTCATTTACTTCTCTCCTTTGCTGAATTGACCAAAGCGACGTGTAAAGTTCGCCACGCGACCTTCTTTATGGATCACACGCTGCTTGCCGGTGTAGAAAGGATGTGATTTCGACGACACTTCAATCGTGAAGTACGGGTAAGTGTTACCATCTTCCCACTCAATAGTGCGATCCGTTTGCAGGGTCGAACCAATTAGAAAATACTCATCAACACTCGTATCGTGAAAAACAACAGTACGGTACTCAGGGTGAATATTCGGCTTCATTTCTTTACTCCATCATTTAATTGTTATGATATAACATTGCAAATGATAATCATTATCAAAAGAAACACAAGCGGTTTTATGATATTTTTGCCACAAATCGTAAGTTGAGACGCCCAAAGTATGTACACAATTGAGCCTATTGGTTTTATAGAATCGCCATATAAAGAGAAGTTTGCCGTACCTAGACAGCCAAGGTTAGTGCCTTCAGCACGTGCTCGCGTCAAACTATCGGGAGCCGCGAACTGCTTAGAGTCAGTGCGAGAAATAGAACAATTCAGCCATATTTGGTTACTGTTTCTATTCGACCAAAACTTACAAGCGGGCTGGAAGCCTACGGTTCGACCACCACGCTTGGGCGGCAACGATAGAGTTGGCGTGTTTGCTTCTAGAGCCACTTTTAGACCAAACGGTATCGGCATGTCAGCGATAGAGCTTAAGAGCGTCACGCAAGAGAAAGGCCAAACTTACCTAGAATTGGGCAGCGTTGATTTGGTTGATGGCACACCAATTATCGACATCAAACCCTACATCCCCTACTCCGATTCCATTCCGGATGCACAGGGAGGGTTTGCAGCCGAAGAGCCAGAGGTGTTAGAGGTTAACTTTTCACAGCAGGCACAAAGCAAACTGGCACAGCACCCAGAGGCGCGTCATATTATTCAGGTGATCAAAGAGGTATTAGGCCAAGATCCTCGTCCTGCCTATAAGAAAGGCAAGCCAGACTCCAAGGAATATGCAGTAAATTTGTTCGATCTGAACGTGAAATTCACTGTTGAGGCACTTTTCATCAATGTTACTGACATTGAACGCTTTTGAGATCCCAAATAGGCTGATATTATATGCGGCTAAATCGGATTTATTGTGGCAAAAGCTGCAGTGAATTTTCTTTAATTTATGATGAAACGGATACCATAGAATGCGTACCAGTAACTATCTTCTTTCTACTCTGAAAGAGACTCCAAACGACGCAGAAGTTATCAGCCACCAGCTGATGCTACGTGCAGGTATGATCCGTAAGCTAGCTTCAGGTTTATACACTTGGCTACCTACCGGTCTGCGTGTACTGCGTAAAGTCGAAAACATCGTTCGCCAAGAGATCGATAATGCAGGTGCAGTTGAGACTTTAATGCCCGTAGTGCAGCCGTTTGAACTATGGGAAGAGACTGGTCGCAGCGAAAAAATGGGCCCAGAGCTACTTCGCTTTACTGACCGTCATTCACGTCCGTTTGTTCTTAGCCCAACAGCTGAAGAAGTGATCACAAGCCTAGTTCGTAACGAAGTAAACTCGTACAAACAGCTTCCTCTGAATCTATACCAGATTCAAACTAAGTTCCGTGACGAGCGTCGCCCACGTTTCGGCGTAATGCGTGCACGTGAATTCAGCATGATGGATGCGTACAGCTTCGATATCGACAAAGCAGGTCTAGAAAAGTCTTACCAAGCGATGCACGATGCTTACTGTAAAGCATTCGACCGCATGGGTCTTGAATACCGTCCAGTACTAGCAGACTCAGGCGCCATCGGTGGTAGCGGCTCTCAAGAGTTCCACGTACTAGCAGAAAGCGGCGAAGACCTAATCGCATTCTCAACAGAATCTGATTACGCAGCAAACATCGAAAAAGCTGAAGCACTTGCTCCAACTGAAGAAGCTGCTGCACCAACTCAAGAGATGGAACTGGTTGATACTCCAAACGCGAAAACTATCGCTGAATTGGTAGAGCAACACGGTCTAGCAATCGAGAAAACGGTTAAGACTCTATTCGTTAAGGCTTCTGATGAAGTAGATGCAGACATCATTGCTCTAATCATCCGTGGCGACCACGAACTGAACGAAGTGAAAGCGGAAAACCTCCCACAAGTTGCTTCTCCACTAGAGATGGCTTCTGAAGAAGAGATCCGTGCACTCGTTGGCGCTGGCCCAGGTTCACTTGGCCCTGTAGGTCTAGAGCTACCATTCATCGTTGACCGCTCTGTTGCTGTAATGAGCGACTTTGGCGCTGGTGCAAACGTAGATGGTAAGCACTACTTCGGTATCAACTGGGGTCGTGACGTTGAGCTTGCTCAAGTAGAAGATCTACGTAACGTAATCGAAGGCGACCTAAGCCCATGTGGCCAAGGTACACTTCAGCTTAAGCGTGGTATCGAAGTTGGTCACATCTTCCAACTGGGTAACGTTTACTCAGAGGCGATGAACTGTGGCGTGCTTGGTCCAGACGGTAAGAACGTTATCCTTGAGATGGGTTGTTACGGTATCGGTGTATCACGTGTTGTTGCTTCTGCAATCGAGCAGAACCACGACAAATACGGCATCATCTGGCCAGACGCACTAGCACCTTTCCAAGTTGCTATCGTTCCAATGAACATGCACAAGTCTGAAGAAGTGAAAGCAGCAGCTGAGAAGCTATACGCTGAACTAACAGCTATGGGTATCGAAGTACTATTCGATGACCGTAAAGAGCGTCCAGGCGTAATGTTCTCTGACATCGAGCTAATTGGTATCCCTCACACTATCGTGATTGGCGACCGCTCAATGAAAGAAGGTAACTTCGAATACAAGAACCGTCGCGAAGGCACTAAAGAAGCAATCGCAATGGACTCAATCGTTGAGCATGTAACTGCTCAGTTTGCTAAATAAGCTAATCATTATCGATTGAATCTATGTTCGTTTTGAACATCAAAAGGCTGCCATATGGCGGCCTTTTTTGTACCCCTCGTCTTCTCCCCTCTCTCCTAGGCTGAATGTAAATCATTGTAAGTTAATCCTCTGTTCATCTTCGGGAACGTATAGTGAATCTAAAGACAATTCCAATGTGTTTATTTCTGGAGGTTCCATGGATATTAAAAGTTTACTAAACCAAGCATTACAATCGGATCTGGTAAAACAAGGCAGCCAAAAGCTCTCTCAAGGCTCCTCCAGCTTAAGCGGGCTGACTCAAGACAAAAGTAAACTCGGTGCGCTCGGTGCAGGAGCCATTGGTGGTGGTCTATTAGGCGCGTTAATGGGGTCTAAGAAAACCAAGAAAATCGGCAAAAAGGCGGTTGGTATTGGCGGCGCTGCAGCACTCGGCGCTTTAGCTTATAAGGTGTATAACGATTACCAAGCTAAACAAGGCACACCGGACTCATCTCCACAAGCGACCTTTGATGAACAAGATTCTAATCATAATCTGCTGATCCTGCGCTCAATGATTGCCGCCTCAAAAGCGGATGGCCACGTTGATGAAGAAGAGATGGCGAAGATAGAACAAGCGGTTGAAAATATGGGTGCAGACTATCAACTGACCAAGCTTGTCTCTGAAGAACTGCATAAACCTTTAGACCCAAGTGACATTGCGCAGCTAGCCACCAGCCCACAACAGGCAAGTGAAATCTATCTCGCTTCGTTGATTGTGGTGGATGAGCAGAACTTCATGGAGAAAGCGTACCTCAAAGAGCTCGCTCGCCAGTTAAACCTAGCCGATGAAGTGAAACTACAGCTAGAACAACAGGTCACCGTTTAACCTCGTAAAATGAGATCTTGAGCAAGAACAAACTAAACTGAATATTCGTTGAATGCACTTTGTTTTTGCTTTTCTCTGTGTGTATATTGAGAGAAGTTATCATTTAGTTAGGTATAGAAATGAAAGTATACGATTGTTGTGATTTAGTTCGTGAGCTTTACTCTCAAATCGGCAGTGGCGATCAAGGCTACATCCCTCAAGCTATTACATGTGCAGTGAAAACACTCAACGATTTAGCCGCAGACGAGTCTTTGCCACGTGAAGCACGTGAACGTGCCGCTTTTGCTGCAGCAAACTTGTTGATCTCTGATTTCGAGGACTAGGCATGAACTTAGCGAATTTTGAAACCATGGATCCTGTGATGCTGATGAGCATCGTAAACATGAAGCTACGTGACGACTTCTCTGGCGACCTCGATAAACTCGCTAACTTCTTCGATATTGATAAAGCTGCACTCGAAGCAAAACTCGCGACCGCAGGCTTTGAATTCCTACCAGAAGCGAGACAATTTCGATAAATCTTCGTATCGTCTAGATTGATAAAGGCCAACCTCGTGTTGGTCTTTTTTATTGGCGCGAGTTAAAAGCAAAAAACTTATTATAAATTATCGATTTGCACCTATACTTTTATATCTTTACATCTACTTACGCTCCTTGAGTCGAAGCCTGTCGTTGTAAAAGCTACCCGAAGCAGGAAGCAAAAATCGTCGCTAAAAAGAATAAAGGTGAAGGATTAACAATGAAAAAACTCGGACTTTTTACTGTATTCGCAGCAACACTCATCACTGCAGGTTGCGCTTCCAATACTCAACAAGACAACTTTCGTGAAGCCTCTTTTGAGCTCTGCAATACAGAAGTCGATCTCTATTCAGTGAGTCATGATGAAAGAGTTCGTATTGTCTGTTCAGATGGCTCCAAGTTCGCCCTAAGTAATGAAGATACTCTAGAAATCATGCGCGATATCAACATCGACTATTGTGATGGCGAAGGCTTAGGTCAATTCAGCGAAAGCCGCCATTATTACTCATTTAAATGTAAGTCAGGCACCCTACTCAGTATCAAAAAGTAGAATCAGTCCCCGAACTACCCCAAACACAAAAAGGCTCCTATCAAAGGAGCCTCTAGTATCAACGTTTTTCAAAGTAGTTGTTTGAAATACTAGGAGAGCACGCGGAGCTTACGAATGTAAGTGAGCATGCTCGACAACGCAGTACCTCAAAAACTAAAAAGGCCCCTATAGAAGGAGCCTCTAGCATCATCATTTTTCAAAGTAGTTGTTTGAAATTCTAGGAGAGCACGCGGAGCTTACGGATGTAAGTGAGCATGCTCGACAACGAAGTTCAAATTACTACGAAGAAAAATTAAGCATAAACTGGTAGACGCTTACAGATTTCTAGCACTTTTGCTTTTGTTGCTTCGATAACAGACTCATCACCCATGTTATCTAGGATGTCACAGATCCAACCTGCTAGCTCTTTCGCGTCTGCTTCTGAGAAACCGCGGCGAGTGATAGAAGGAGAACCGATACGGATACCTGACGTTACAAACGGGCTACGTGGATCGTTTGGTACTGAGTTCTTGTTTACTGTGATGTTTGCTGCACCTAGTGCTGCATCTGCTTCTTTACCTGTGATGTCTTTGTCGATTAGGTCAACTAGGAACAGGTGGTTCTCTGTAGAACCTGAAACGATGTTGTAACCGCGAGCGATAAACTCTGCAACCATTGCTTTTGCGTTAGCAACTACGCGTGCTTGGTACTCTTTGAACTCTGGCTCTAGAGCTTCTTTGAACGCTACAGCCTTACCAGCGATAACGTGCATTAGAGGACCACCTTGGCCGCCAGGGAATACTGCTGAGTTCAGCTTCTTGTATAGGTCTTCGCCTTCGTTAGAAAGGATAAGACCACCACGTGGACCTGCTAGCGTTTTGTGCGTTGTTGTTGTAACAACGTGCGCGTGTGGTACTGGGTTCGGGTAAACGCCTGCCGCGATTAGGCCAGCTACGTGAGCCATATCTACGAATAGGTAAGCACCTACTTTGTCCGCGATTTCACGCATGCGTTTCCAGTCACAGATTTGAGAGTAAGCAGAGAAACCACCGATGATCATCTTAGGCTTGTTCTCGATAGCTAGCTTTTCCATCTCTTCGTAATCGATTTGACCAGCTTCGTCGATACCGTAAGGGATGATGTTGTAAAGCTTACCAGAGAAGTTTACTGGAGAACCGTGAGTTAGGTGACCACCGTGCGCTAGGCTCATACCTAGAACTGTGTCGCCTGCGTTCAGTAGCGCCATGTATACAGCGTTGTTCGCTTGAGAACCTGAGTGAGGCTGTACGTTCGCGTACTCAGCACCGAAAAGCTCACATGCACGCTCGATTGCTAGAGTTTCAACTTTATCTACGTACTCACAACCACCGTAGTAACGCTTGCCTGGGTAGCCTTCAGCGTATTTGTTTGTTAGCTGAGAACCTTGAGCTTCCATTACACGTGGGCTTGTGTAGTTTTCTGAAGCGATTAGTTCGATGTGTTCTTCCTGGCGAAGAGTTTCTTCTTGGATAGCTGCGAATAGATCCGCATCGTAATCAGCGATGTTCATGTCACGCTTAAGCATCTGTATCTCCTGACTCAGATTGTACTGAAAGTTTCAAAAAAACCACATAACGACCGAAAGCAAACGTTTTCGTCACCGTTCTAATGGGACGCATCATACATAATTTGATCTAGGTCATAAAGAGCTAATTGCAATTTTATCATGCAGTTTTTTCATAATGACATATAAGCTTCATCATACTTATGCGACACATCGCATCAGCACGCGACTTACTGTCAAGTTTTCGCTTTACACCCTGTAAAACGAATATTACATAGGTTTACCTTAATTTTGTGTCTCAAGCTACCGAAAATGCATGTTTTTCTCTACTATGCTCGCCTTTATTGGCTAGGTAATTATTAAAACGATGGAAAAACACTCACGTAAAGAAGATTGGGTTGCCATTCTTACAGGCACCTTCTTAGTTGCACAAGGCGTCTTCTTTTTACAGTCTGCTCAACTGCTTACTGGCGGTACCACAGGCTTGGCTCTTCTATTGAGTCAATTTCTACCTGTCACCTTCGGTGCGCTTTACTTTATCGCAAACTGTCCATTCTATATATTGGCGTGGAAACGTTTTGGACGTAATTTTGCCATAAGCAGTGCTTTTTCCGGTGCTTTAGTGTCTGTTTTTGCGGATCATCTGTATTTAGTCATCTCTCTTGATGCCCACAATGAAATTTACTGTGCGATTGCTGGCGGCCTGCTCATGGGGCTAGGTATGCTGATTCTATTCCGCCATCGCTCAAGCTTGGGTGGCTTCAATGTACTGTGCCTATACATCCAAGACCGTTATGGCATCTCAGTAGGTAAGACTCAAATGGCTATTGATGCCTGTATCCTAGTTGCGTCGTTCTTCTTTGTATCACCTTGGATCATCGCTGTTTCGGTACTTGGTACTGCGGTACTGAACGTCGTGTTGGCGATGAACCACAAACCTACACGATACTCGGTTAGCTACAGTTCATAGACTTGTTGGTTAGCGCTCACTTTCTCGATTTTGAGCCAGAATAAAGTTAGTGCTTTTATCCGGGATACTTAGCTGCTTTTTATAAACAAAGCAGCTAAAATCGTCTGCTTTTATGAAACACGGTTTCCTATGCAAGACTTCCTCGCTGCTGCTCAGGCTAACAATACCTCTATCGTCATTGCCGATCTGGTGTACAACCCTAGTACCCGTGAGTTAAGCACACCTCAAGAAGTCATCAACCTAGAGCCACGCTCAGTTGAGCTACTGGAACTGCTGTTACGTCATGTTGGAGAGCCACTCTCAGCTGAGCTGATCATCCAAGAGATTTGGCAAAGCAGCTTTATCTCTAAAAACGTTCTGACTAATCGAATCAGCACACTGCGTTCAATACTGCAGAAGCACCTCCCAGACAGCGACGCCACTAAAATATTAGTGACCTACCCGCGCAAGGGCTACTTCCTCAATCCTAGCTCTGTGCGCCTAGACAACGCTGAAATCGAAGACAATGTGAAACCAAAACCGAAGCATAACAAAACGGCTTCAAAGCCACCTTGGTTATGGTTGGTGACGCTCGTGTTACTCGCGAGCACCATCACGCTTGGCTATCTGTTGTGGCAATCCCCAAATCAGAACTCTGAGCTTACCCGACAGCAACGTCTAATTCCAAAAGTCGAACTATTGCTTAGCCGCATCGATGCCGTCGGTGATAACGCTAGGCAATATCGAGCGTCTATTAAAGCCCTATTGTTACAACAGCAGATCGAATACTCCTACACAGATCTCGCGAATCAAGATGCACCGAGTTACTTCGTCGATCCAATAGACAATTCCCCGTTCTTCCCGGGCGCAAAAAACATGCGTACCAGCGATTACCTCTTAAACATTCAGTTGAAAGATCAAGATGTCGACTCTCGCCTTGGCGCTCAGGTCAGCCTAATCTACCCAAGTTCGGGCAAACTGGCCTTTCGTGGCGTCTATACCCTCGATGTTGATAGCCTTAGTGACAGCCTGATGGAAATAAATCGAGATCTCGCAGACTACTTCGCGTTACCTAAGCCAGGAATGCCACATTGGTCTATCGATAACAGTCAACTTAGTGCGTTACTGACTAAGCAGTTTATTGATTTAGAATCTATTGAGCTTAACTGCATGAATTCAACCCTGATGGCTCGCCACCTCGCGCTGTTCGAAACTGACCATCAGCGTTTATTCCGTTTTACCAACCGAGTGCAAACCCATTTTAAGTTGCTTCCAGACGAGCTCAAACTGTGGCTTGGCGTCATCCATTTTAAGCTGCGCGATCTACCAACCGCCAAAGAGCTACTCACCAATCCATCTGGTCACTCGAGCATTGAGAATGCACTCATCTATATGATGATCTCTCACATCAGCTTTCAACAAGGCAACCTCGATAACTTCCGTTTGAACTACATGGAATCTTTAGTCGCTCTATTAAGGGTTATCCCTTCCGAAGAACTGTTTTCTAGGCTGTCGCAGCCGGAGTCAAAAGACACCTGCCTGCAACCTTGGAGCAGCCTAAAGCTGAGTATCAAGGAGCCTTTGATCATCAAACAATGGGAAAACCTAATGATTAACTACTGCACCTCAGTAGGTGAAGAGTTCGCCAATTAAAAAATATAAAAACTTTAAAATCATAACTTTAAATATAAATTAAGATCTCATGTGACTTCGTTTTTTGCCCTCTAAACAACCAAAAACCTAGTATTCCGAGCAGTTTCGGCAAGCCTTGCCAGTTCACTTTAGGAATACTCAACATGAATAAAACTCTGACTCTACTTACCGTTTCATTGGTTGCTCTATATGGCTGTGGCGGCGGTGGCTCTTCTTCAGGCTCATCAACTGGAAACCAAAAAGGTCCAGACAACCAAGCAGACTTTCCAATCAAAAACGCGCAGTTTGCGCCTAAGCACAGTACAACGATGAACTATGAGTTAGAGGCTGATGGTCAACCAGAAGGCAATATGTCTATGCTCTACATGCCATTGAGCCCAGACGAACTCATCAAACACTTACAAGAAACCCCTGATAGCGAAGCATTACTAAAAGTTGTTCACGACCTTCGTAACTATGGCGTCACTCAGTTCTACCTATCTGAAACCATCATTGATGATGATATAATGACAGCGGACTATACGTTTTACTTTGCAGGCACCGACAGCGCCCTTCATGAAATCACTGATACCTACTTTATCGATAGCCAGTACATCACAACCATTATGCGCAGCAGCCCTCTGTTCCGACTAACTGGTGCAGATGTAAAAGAGAGCAACCCTATCATTGATATTAGTGAAGAGACGGTATCCATCCAAGCAACCCTAGATGGTGAAGCTGTGATTAATATGCTGACTGACTTTGACGATCACCAATGGGTAAAGAACCTGCCTGCTAATGACTCTTGCAGTGTGGTGTGGCAACAACAAATCAATGAAACGGGTGTAAGAAAGAGCTTCACCGTTTCTGGAAAATCCATCGAAGCAGCCAACCTGACCGAAACCAACGAATACTACTTAAATTGCGACAGCGTGGATGACTCAATGCACTTCTCTAGCACAACTGAGCGTTGGTTTAACCCAAGCATTGGCCTTCTAACGCAAATCGAACTTCTCAATGCAGAAGGTGCGGTGATTACTGAAGAGAAAGCGACCTTGACGGCAATTAACCAAGCCTCATAAACAAACGGTTAAAGATATAAAAAAGAAAGGCTTTGAGGAGCACCGCAAAGCCTTTCTTGGACATCGAGCCCCTACCCTATCTAGGTGGGGGCCTATTTAGGGCAAGCCTATGGCTCAATATTACGCTTCGTTATCGATCAACAGAATGCGCGTCTCATATGGACGCAGTACTTGGTGATGAGATGCCGCTGAGTTTTGAGTATCCGTATAGTTAGACAGTAGAGTCTTAGCGCGATTCATCGCAAAGCGCTCAGGAAGCACACACTCAGTCTCTTCACCGTAATAGTTGTTGATACATAACAGAGTTTGGGTTTCAGTCTGGCGAACATACGCAAAAATGCTTGAGTGCTCTGGCAGCAAGTCTTGATAATCACCATCGGTAATAACAGGCACTTCTTTGCGTAACTCAATCAATTTTTTGTAGAAATAGAACACTGAGTCGGAATCTTCAACTGCCTCTTTGGCATTCACTTCACGGTAATTGCTTGCGACTTCAAGCCAAGGCTGAGCCTTTGAAAAACCAGCATAATCCGAAGTATCCCATTGCATTGGGGTACGAGAGTTATCACGAGATTTCTGCGCCAGAATTGCCATCATATCTTGGTGTGAAACGCCTTGCTCGTTCACCATCAGCTGGTAGATATTGGTGCTTTCGACATCACGGTACTGAGTAATATCTTGGTAGCCCGGGTTAGTCATGCCAATCTCTTCGCCTTGATAGATGTATGGCGTGCCTTGCATCATATGTACTGACGCCGCCAACATCTTCGCAGATTCAACTCGGTAGTTCTGATCGTCACCCAAACGGCTTACCACACGAGGTTGGTCGTGGTTACACCAGAAAAGTGCGCCCCAACCTTTACCGTTGAGTCCACTCTGCCAATGGTTAAAGATCGACTTCAGCTGTAAGAAATCAAACGGCGCTTTGGTCCACTTTTCGCCATTCGGGTAATCCACCTTCAAATGGTGGAAATTGAACACCATTGATAACTCTTTATTATCTAGGCTTGAGTATTGCTGACAGTGCTCAAGGGTTGTCGATGACATCTCACCAACCGTTACGCTGCCGTACTTTTGGAAAACCGCGTCGCTGATTTCTTGCAAGTATTCGTGAACTCGTGGGCCATCCGTGTAGAAACGACGACCGTCACCAATCTCATCGTTGGGGAAATCTTGCTGCTTAGAAATCAGATTGATGACGTCTAAACGGAAACCATCCACGCCTTTCTCCGCCCAGTAACTGATGATCTCTTTGACTTCACCACGAACCTTAGGGTTTTCCCAGTTTAGGTCGGCTTGCTCTTTCGCAAATAGGTGCAAGTAGTATTGGCCCGTAGCTTCATCTAGCTCCCAAGCATTACCACCAAACTTCGACTGCCAGTTAGTTGGTGCCTTGCCATTAACTGGATCTTTCCAGATATAGTAATCACGATATGGGCTCTCTTTATCGCCCAAAGCCGATTGGAACCAAGCATGGTGAGTGGACGTGTGGTTAACAACAATATCCATGATAATGCGAATACCGCGTTGGTGAGCCTCTGCCAACAATTGGTCAAAGTCCGCCATAGTGCCGAACTCTGGGTTTATCGCGTAGTAATCAGAAATATCGTAACCATTATCGACCATCGGTGATTGGTATACTGGCGTTAACCAAATGGCGTCTACACCCAGCGTTTTTAGGTAATCTAACTTTGATATCACCCCTTGAATGTCGCCAGTTCCTTTGGCGCCGCTATCGCAAAAACTCTTCGGATAAATTTGATAGATGGTTGCGGTCTTCCACCACATCGCATCGCTATTCTGATTGGTCATCTCTACTCACTTACAAAAAGAAAAATGGAGCAACAGTGACTCAAACAACTGTTGCTCCCAATAAAATTAAGCACTTACTGCTGTTAACTCACCCTTAGCCTGCGCTCGCTTGTAGAAAAACAGTGTCAGGACGATTGGAACTGCAATCGCAACTGCCAGTGCCAACAGATAAACCGTCCAGTATTGAGGCTGAATCGAAAGGATGCCCGGCAAGCCGCCTACACCGATACCATTCGCCATCACTCCAGCGCCACCACAAATTGCAGCTGCTGCAGCACTACCTAGCATTGCACTCAGCATTGGGAACTTGTATTTCAAGTTGATGCCGTACATCGCAGGCTCTGTAACACCCAAGTAAGCTGAGATTGCAGCTGGGACTGAAATGTCACGCTCGCCTTCGCGCTTGCTCAAAATAATGATGCCGACAACCGCAGATGCTTGAGCCACATTTGAAAGAGCAATTAATGGCCAGATTGGTGTACCGCCAAGCTCTTGCATCAGTTGTAGGTCTACTGCGTTGGTTGTGTGGTGAATACCGGTAATTACCAGTGGTGCGTATAGGAAACCAAAGATTGTTGAACCTAGAATCGCAAAGTCGCCCGTCATTGCTGCCTTAGCTGCGAAAGCAACGCCGTCACCTAGTACACGACCAAATGGGCCGATGAACGCGTGAGCCAGAATCACTGACAGAATGATAGATACGAATGGCACAACCACTAGATATAGGTAAGCCGGAACAATACGTTTGAGGTTGGTCTCAATGAAGGCCAGCGCGACACCTGCGAGCATGGCCGGAATCACTTGTGCTTGATAACCGACTTTTTCAATGACAAACAGGCCGAAGTCCCACACCTCTGGTGCGGCTTTACCTATCATGTAGGCGTTCATTAACTGTGGTGAAACCAAGGTGACACCAAGCGTGATACCTAAAATCGGTGTACCGCCCAGTTTCTTCACTGTAGACCAACATACGCCAACAGGTAGGAAGAAGAAGATCGCTTCGCCAATCAGCCATAGGAAGGAGTGAACCGTAGCCCAAAACTGGCTAAGCTCAACCAGAGTCTTACCATCGAACATACGAATGTCGCCGATGACATTACGAAAGCCCAGGATAAGGCCACCAGTGATAATGGCAGGAAGCAGCGGTACAAAGATTTCGGCAAGGTGTGAAATACCGCGCTCTAGCACATTCATGTTTTGACGAGCTGCCAACTTCGCCTCATCTTTCGACGATTCCTGTTTGCCGGTCTGCTCAATGAGTAGCTTGTAGACCTCATCGACCTCAGTACCAACCACAACTTGGAATTGACCTGCGTTGGTAAAACACCCTTTTACTAAGCTCAGTTTTTCCAACTCAACTTTGTCTGCTTTGTCTGTGTCGTTCAACACAAAACGTAAGCGAGTTAAACAGTGGCTAACGCTTGCGATATTGTCACTACCACCCACTAACTCAATAAGCAGCGTAATGTCTTGCTTCGCTATCTTACTCATACTACCCCACCCTGGTTCTCTTCGTTCTACACTCAAATTCAAATGAATTTGTTATTAATGGGAACATTCCCACAGATTGGTAAGTATAATGCCTGCATGATTATAAAATTGAAATGGGAACAATCCCATTAATTGAATAAGATCACACTCTTCAGTTTAGTAAATAGACCTAGTTCACCCTAGAAATAAGGGGCTAAACGATGGGTTTTTGGGTGTGATGAGAGATAGGTGTTTGGCCAACTAATTGAGATATCAATAATTTAGCAGCTAAAGCACCCGCCGATTGATAACCCGGATCAATACTAAATACACGTGGGAATAAAAATGAAAGTAGATCGTTGCCACCGACCCCGGTGACCACCACATCTTCACGTTGCAACTCTTGCAGACGCTTGATCACGCCAAGTGCCAATGTATCACTTGCACAAGCAATCGCTTGGGTCGTAGAAGTAAGCACTTGATCAACCAATTGGTAAGCACTCTCATGGTGTAGAGCACCAGTCTGGTAATTCGGCTCAATGTTATTTTCACCACACCAGTTTAGGTAGGCATTCAGACGCAGTTCACCGGTCGATTTATCACTAGGGTCAACACCGATAAAGCCAATGTCTGATAAACCCTGCTCTTTCAAATGCGCGAGAGCAGTGCCAATCACCTGCTGGTTATCGTAGTTAATCGAGGTGACATTCTCGGTATCTAATGCAATAACAACCGCGCGATGTTCCCACGATTCGATGGCCTCGATGTCACAATCGGTAAAGCCAAACACAATAATGCCATCGACATTACGCTGCTTAAGAACCTGAAGGTGCTCATTGGCTTTCTCGCGATCGAACAAACTCTCCATGATCACCACATCGTAGCCAGCTCGATACAGCTCCTCGAGCATAGTACTTACGGCTTTATTCTCTGAAGGGGAATCTAGACGAGAGATGATCACGCCAACCACTTTTTGGCTGCCGCCACGCATCGATTGTGCAGATTTAGAGGGAGTATAACCCGACTCCTGAATCACTCTCTCTACTCTTTCACGCGTTTCTGGCTTTACTTTGGGATCATTAGTGAGAACACGAGAAACCGTTGATTTGCCAACACCTGAAAGCTTTGCGATATCGAGTATAGTGAGTTTTTTTTGCATGGAGTCTTACATAGTTGTTTAGATAAAAAACGACAAGTGACTGCTTTTAAAGCCGCTTGTCGTCATGGAGTAGTAAATTATTGAATACGGCAGTTACGGTAAATAACTCGCCCTAGCTCAAGCCTGGCGTGCTCGCCTTTGGTAAACAGGGTAATACCATTCATCAGCTCTGCGGTACCATCATCAAGAATGTATTTAGTACCAGAAGCCGAAACCACTTGTTTAAGCCGATACTGATTATCAGGGAGGCGCAATAACGCTTTCTGATCACCATACGCAATATCAAAAGTCCGCTCAGATTCACATTGATAAGTGATGTATTCATCGTTGGAGAGACCTTGCTCAACCACCGCTGACTGAGAACACCCCACAAGTGTTGCCAATACCATAGCACCAACTGTAAATTGTCTCTTCATAACCCCCCCTTTTCGATTACAACAACCCAATTACTGTTGTTGAATTAACGCTTCAAGTAAGCTGGCACGTCTGCAATGCTATCTAGGACCACGCTTGCTAAGGCTTCACCTTTTTCAGTTACTGGTTTACCTGTTCTAACGAGCACTTTAGTGCCAACGCCCGCAGCCTCTGCTGCCATCATATCTTCCGCTTTGTCGCCAATCATCACTGACTTCGCCATGTCGATCTTCAAGAAATCGCGCGCAGAAATGAACATTCCAGGCTTTGGCTTACGACAATCGCAGTCTTGCTTATATTCGCCAATACCGTGCTCAGCATGATGTGGACAGTAGTAAATGCCATCCAGCTCTACGCCATTGTCTACAAAGTTCCAGTCCATCCATTGAGTTAACGATAGAAAGCGGTCTTCGCTAAACATACCGCGAGCAATACCTGATTGATTTGTCACCAATACTAAAAGATATCCCATGTCCTTGAAGGCTTTTGCCGCTTCAAAGACGCCGTCGATATACTCGAAATCATGCTCATCATGCACGTAACCGTGGTCTACGTTAATTACGCCATCACGATCTAAAAATACAGCCGGTTTTGACAAAATTTGGTTCTCAATCAACTCTCTATTAATCACTAATTATTGCACGCTTTAGTAGCTTCATCACCTGCTAATTACAGAGCTCGATATAGATATTTTTACGTTTAGACGTCTAGACGTAAAAATATCTATTGACTTAGATCACGTTACGCCATAGCATCGTCTGTAAATCGAACGAACTATCAACATATTATTCTGTTCACCGTTACAGGTTTATTTATGATTAAAGTGAATCAAGTCAACAAGGTTTTCTATCAAGGCACTAAAGAAATCAATGCCTTAATAGACATTAACCTTCACATCCCTCAAGGTCAGATCTTTGGCGTTATCGGCTCATCAGGTGCAGGTAAAAGTACACTGATCCGCTGCGTAAACATGCTAGAAGCACCAACCTCAGGTGAAGTGATTGTTGATGGCGTGGACCTCACAAAGCTAAGCAAATCAGAGCTAAGTGAAGCACGACGCAATATCGGTATGATTTTCCAACACTTTAACCTGCTTTCTTCTCGTACCGTGTTCAATAATGTTGCACTACCACTAGAACTTGCCGGTACAGACAAGGCAATCATAGAAGAGAAAGTGAGCCAACTGCTTGAACTTGTTGGCCTTGCAGACAAGCGCGACAGCTACCCATCAAACCTAAGTGGTGGTCAAAAGCAGCGTGTTGCTATTGCTCGTGCATTGGCGTCTGACCCTAAAGTGCTACTGTGTGATGAAGCGACCAGCGCACTAGACCCAGCAACAACTCAATCTATCCTTGAGCTACTTAAAGAGATCAACCGCAAGCTAAACATCACAATGCTATTGATTACGCATGAGATGGACGTCGTAAAGAGCATTTGTCATGAAGTTGCGATCATCGGCGGTGGCGAATTGGTAGAAAAAGGCACCGTTGGCGACATCTTTGCACACCCTAAAACAGAGCTGGCGCATCAATTTATTCGCTCAACGCTCGATCTTTCTATTCCAGAAGATTACGAAGCGAGACTGCAAACAACACGCGTTGAAGGTAGCTACCCTCTGGTTCGTCTTGAGTTTACTGGTGCAACCGTTGATGCACCGCTGATGACTCAAATCGCTCGTAAGTTCAACATCGACGTTAGCATCTTAAGCTCTGACCTCGATTACGCCGGTGGCGTGAAGTTCGGCATGATGGTCGCAGAACTTTTCGGCACAGAAGCAGACGACAACGCAGCAATCGAATTCCTACGTGAACACAATGTAAAAGTAGAGGTACTTGGCTATGTCCTTTAATGAGATCACAGATTGGTTGAGCCTAAACGGAAACCTACTACTTGGCGCAACTTGGGAAACGCTATACATGGTAGCCGTTGCTGGCATCGTGGGCTTTGCTGTGGGTATTCCACTGGGCGTTATTCTGCACACCACTAAAAAAGGTGGCTTGCTAGAAAACACCAAGCTAAACAAAATTCTTGGCGCGATAGTGAACGTGGGCCGTTCTGTCCCTTTCCTAGTATTGATGGTCGCTATCATCCCACTCACTAAGCTACTGATTGGTACCTTTATCGGTACAACAGCAGCGATTGTTCCTCTAACTATTGGCGCAATCCCATTTGTGGCTCGTCTTATTGAAGGTGCGCTACTGGAAGTCCCAACTGGGCTTGTTGAAGCAGCACAATCTATGGGCGCTACGCCAACGCAGATCATCACAAAAGTTCTGCTACCAGAGGCGTTACCCACTATTATCAATTCAGTAACCATCACACTAGTGACCCTAGTGAGCTACTCTGCAATGGCAGGTACCGTGGGCGGTGGTGGTCTTGGTGACGTAGCGATTCGCTATGGTTTCCACCGCTATGATGTAACGATTATGGCTGTCACGGTTGTGATGCTGATTGTTCTAGTTCAAATCATTCAATCCATTGGTGACTCGATTGTTCGCCGTGTTGATCACAGATAAAAAGATGTATTAAAAGGAGATTATTATGAAATTCAGCCTAAAAAGTTTACTTGCTATCGCAGCAGCGGCATCAGCACTAGTGCTATCTGGTTGTGGCGAGAAAGAGATCGACACATCAAAAGTTAAAGTCGGCGTTATGGCAGGTGCAGAAGCTCAAGTAGCAGAAGTAGCAGCTAAAGTTGCAAAAGAGAAGTTCGGTCTAGACGTTGAGCTAGTGACTTTCACTGACTACGTAACACCAAACGCAGCACTGGATGATGGTTCAATCGACATCAACGCATTCCAGCACAAGCCATACCTAGATCAGCAAGTTGCTGACCGTGGCTACAAGCTAACTATTGCGGGCAACACATTTGTTTACCCAATCGCGGGTTACTCTAAGCAAGTAACTTCTGTTGACCAAATTGAAGACGGTGCACGTATCGCAGTACCAAACGATCCAACAAACCTAGGTCGTTCTCTACTGCTCCTTGAGCAACAAGGTCTACTAGAACTACGTGATGGTGTTGGCCTTCTAGCAACTGTTCGTGACATCGTAGGTAACCCAAAGAACCTAACTATCGTTGAACTAGACGCAGCACAACTTCCACGTTCACTGGATGACGTAGCGCTATCTATCATCAACACAACTTACGCAAGCTCTATCAACCTAACTCCACAAAAAGATGGCGTTTTCGTTGAAGACAAAGAGTCTCCATACGTAAACCTAATCGTTTCACGTGAAGAGAACCTAAACGCAGAAAACGTACAAAACTTCGTGAAAGCTTACCAAACTGAAGAAGTGTACAACGCAGCGTCTGACATCTTCCAAGGTGGCGTAGTAAAAGGCTGGTAATCCACGCTTTTCACTCACTTCAATAATGAAGGGCTGACATTATGTCAGCCCTTTTCTTTACCCGATATTTTACGAGCAGCTATATAGTGTGGATTACCACCAAGCTTCTACCTGCATACCAAGACTCACTTCGCTGTTCTCGCCAGTGCCGAATGCATCGTCATTCTCTGCATCATGGATGTAGGTTGCGAAGATACGGAACTCAGGACGCGCCCAGAAACCCGTTTTAGGAACCCAAGCCTGTGCCACTGTAAATTTACCGCCGGCACCATCTTGGTTATTAATTTTCTCAACGAAGCCACCCAGCTCTAGCACAGTACGCATTTTCTCATCCCACTTGTACAGTGGTCGAATAACCGCACTGAAAGACTCATCTTTGGTATTGTTAGCACCTACATCCGTCGCGTAGGCATAGCGAACCGTGTGACCAAATTCGATGTTTTCGCCAATAGAAACCACACCCCAGTTGATCAAACGGAAACCTTCAGCGTTGTTGTTGTTCTCGTCACGCACCAAGTTACTGCCTGTACCGAAGGTAGTCATCTGCTCGGCATAACCAGAGTTTGCAACTTGTAAGATGGTTTTGTTAAATCCACTCGGTAAGTTCTGGTTCAAGCTTGCTGTTAGCATCACACTATCATCAGCATCAAGCGATTGGTCTTTCTTCTCTTTGCCAAAGTTAAAGTCAACACCTAGCTCTAAGTCTGCATTTTTCCATAGTGGGATACCCGCGTAGCGAACATCGGCAATCATTGCTGTTGTCTCTTTCCCATCATCAACGTCGCCCGTCACCGTGTCTTGAATTAGGGCCAGAGAGAGTTTACCTGGGCCTAAGTTAATGTGCTCAACACCACCACCAATACCGCTCACATCCCAGTAGTAGTTATCGATGATGTGCACGTCATGACGTTGGTAGTAACGCTCACCCGCCCACATAGTAATGTCTTTGTCGTCGAACAGACCCGTCGCTTGGATGTTCAGCTGTACCACTTCCACATTGCGATCTTTCGCGTTCTCATCTTGGCCTTCCCAGTAAGCCAACATCGAATCAATCAGGAAAGTCGATTCTTCATCATTGAACAGCTCTTTCTTAAAACCAAACTCGCCATATAGGTCATTTTCGTTGCCTAAACGACCTACTTTATTCACTTCCCATTTGCTATTTGAGCCGCCGTTGTCACTCATTCCGACACCGCCACGCATGTAGCCATTAAATTCCAATGGTGCCGTCTCAGCCAGTAAAGTGGGAGTAACTAAAACAGAAGTAAGGGCAGCGGCAATTGGTAACAGTTTCATAATCCATTCCTTTCGTATCAATGATTGAACTTATCATTTTATAAATGGGAACATTCCCATGGGATCGATCCCATTTATATTGGCAAGATTATAAAAAGGAAGTTATTAGATAGATTATTGTGATCCAGATAACTATTGATGAAGGCTAAAGTTGATGCAGATTGGATTATTGGAATGAATATTTTTTGTCGATTTAAGAATTGAAGGGGTGGGAAATAAAAACAGAGATATGCAACTAAGACATTAATATAAAAAGAGAAAACAGGGCAAAGAAAAAGCCCTCACACCATAGTGTAAGGGCTTTTAAAATAAAGACTAAGTTGATAGTGATTACTTACACACATCTCAACTTAAAGAGCTATTTGATATGATCCCATGACATATTGGAAACGATACGACAGTCATCACATTTGAAATGGAAAATATCGTGAAGCGGTTCATCTAACAACCACTCACCACCACACTTGGGGCACTTTCTAGCTTGCTCATCCGCAAGACTCTTACCGCCGACTCGGTACTGATAGTAGTATGTCGGCACTTTTGACAAGTACTCTAAACGACCTCGTAGATCCCAACCGCGCTTGAACAGCACACTGTCAGCATCGCAAATTTCATGCAGCGCCGCGTGCTCAGCACGACAGCCACCAGCCATCTGAATTTCGTCACACGCCTGCCACTCAGTTTGCCACTTCACTACCGCTTTATGGTCACCGTTGGAAGTCGGCGGATTGCGATAAAGTGGGATTGGCAACAAGGTTTCACCGCTACGCAGTGGCGAGCAGGTATGAACATAAGTGGTGTAAAGCACTTGCCAGCTTGGCTGTTCTTCTTCAGCTGCTTCTTCGGAGTTTAGGTCGCGGCCAAGCATGCGCATTTTCGGCGCTAGCAAGCTTGCTTCGGATAATCGGTTAAAGCAAACTTTCACAAAATCTGAGTGGTTTCTTGGGTGTAGGCTATCTTGTTCAGGGCAAACAACACGAACAAAGAACTCACCCTCGCCCATCACAACCGGGAACTCACGGCCTAATACCTGCCCGTTATAACGCAGCGCATCCATCAGACCATTGATTGCCTTATCGACCGCGCTAATAGTGGTGTTATCAAAACACTCGAATTGAAGTTCTACAACGTACATCTTAAACAGCCGGTTCCAATTTCTCTAAAAATTCAGCCAGCGTCTCTGTCAGTACATCACGGTTGCTGGTACCAAGGCGCTCAAGAATGACATTACCTGTTAGGTTACAGATAGAGATCACGTCCATATCGGCATCTGTTGCGGCAATAAATACCGTAGGCTTAAGCTTTAGACGGCGCTGAGTCACTAGGTGCCCAAGAATGTTTTCTTGAAGACGAACAAAGTCTTCATCGCTCCAAACTTGTAGTAGTGTCAAAGGGTTGCCATCAAAGGTCGCATCCATGTCTGCACTGTATTGCGCGCCGTAGAATGTCTTAATATCTTCATGCAGTGATAATTCAATACCATTTTCAACGTTGGTAAAATCTGCATGTTGCTCGCGAGGATAGTTTTTCCATAACACAGCACCCGACAACTTTTCTTCAACGCATGGAGAAACCAGATCTGCTAGCTCTTCACTACGAGGTAAAGATTGATGTTGCTGCTGCCAAGCATCGACATACTGCTGACTGAATGAAAGTAGTGCGTCTTGGGCACGTTGAGTCATGAAAATCTCCTAAAGCGAAAATAATAATTAGAATCGGGCACCTTTCCACGTCGATTAAGCGATGACCTAATGACACAGTAATGGGGATTCAGTAAAATCGCCCCCATTCTAATCGAATTTGAAACGAAAGTATGAGCAAATATTCTGACGCTAAAGAGCTAGCGGGTTTAACCCTAGGTCAAAAAACTGAGTACGCTAACCAATACGATGCTAGCCTACTGCAGCCTGTTCCACGTAGCTTGAACCGTGATGACCTCGCTTTAGGCGACGAACTGCCATTCATTGGTCACGATATCTGGACTATGTATGAGCTATCATGGCTGAATGACAAAGGTCTACCTCAGGTGGCTGTGGGTGAAGTTTTCATTCCAGCGACAAGTCCGAATCTCATTGAATCAAAATCTTTCAAGCTGTACCTAAATAGCTACAACCAAACTCGTTTCTCTGATTGGGAAGCGGTAACTGAGCGCCTGACTCAAGACTTGTCAGCGTGTGCAGGTGAAACAGTACTGGTTAACGTAAACAAGGTGACTGATTACACCAATCAACCGATTGTTACTATGCAAGGCGATTGCATTGATGATCAAGATATTGAGATCACCAGCTACGACTTCGAAGCATCAATCTTGGAAGGTGCGGCAGAGCAAGAGCACGTTGAAGAGACTCTTCATAGCCACCTTTTAAAATCTAACTGTCTGATCACCAATCAGCCAGACTGGGGCAGTGTTGAGATTGCCTACACAGGTTCAAAAATCAACCGTGAAGCCCTGCTGCGTTATCTTGTCTCTTTCCGCGAGCACAACGAGTTCCACGAGCAGTGTGTGGAGCGCATCTTCACTGACATCATGAAGTACTGTGCACCAACCAAGCTGACAGTGTTTGCTCGTTATACTCGTCGTGGCGGCTTAGACATCAACCCATACCGCTCAACAGAACAGGATAAACCTGCTCACAACATGCGTATGGCTCGTCAGTAAATCATTGGAAGATTTCGCCTCTAACTCTGTATTTCGTCTTTATATCTACAGTTCGACTTAAAGGAAAATAAAATGCGTTGGTTAACTTTTATTGGCCTGCTGCTTGTTAGCTTAAGTGCTTCTGTTAGCGCCTCGGTATACTCATCGGCTCTACTTAACGAAGCCAATAACTTGGTTGAGATAGAACCAAGCCGAGCCAAACAGATGGCCAACAGTTATCTAACGCTTCGTGTCCTTTCGGATCAAAGCGAGAAAAGCCCATCCGCCATTTCTCGCGAAGAGACGGACTCTTCCATTCGTACCCCGAATAGCAGTATTGATGCCTACAAAATCCTTGCTAAGGCAGAGTTCAACTTAGGGCATACACGCACCGCGATTCAACATATCGAAACCGCAAGCGAACTAGCAAAGACCTACAAGCTTCAGTACTTGGAGCTTGACCTTGAGATCTTAAAGACGCGCTTGTTGTGGCTCAATAACCGTAAATCAGCGGAAGCCAAAGAAGTACTGACTAGCATTGAAGCAAGTCTCCAATCGATCAGCCAAACCCTGCGTTTGACCGAAGGCATTACCTACCGCTTAATTATGCTTAAAGCTGAAATCGCTTCATACGAGAACCAGATTGATGAAGCTGAAAGCCTATATCAACGTGCTAAAGCCTTTCTAGACCAACGCTACTCAGAGAAAGTGACCATCGACTACCACATTGCGGTGGGTGAGTTTTATCTGACACACAAAGAGTACAACCACGCGCTGTCTGAGCTACTTTACGGTTATTGGAAATCGGTTGAAGGAAACCTGAGTGCACGTTTGGCGAAGGTAAACCGCTTATTAGCACAGCTCTTTTTTGAAAGACAGGTGTTGGATAAAGCGGTTGAACACCTTTCGCAGGCAGCCGACTTTTATGACAACTTCGAAAACTCACCGATTCTGGCTCAAGTATTGAAAAAGATGGGTGATGTGTACTACTTCCAAGGTAAGTACAACCTCGCTCTAGTCCACTTCTTCAACGTTTTGGATCATGAGAGCACCGACCGCGATATTAACCAAGTCATTGATATTCGTCTGAGTCTATCGGCGACTTACTTACGCCTGTACAACTACCCATTAGCAGAACAATACCTGTCGCGAGCGCTTGAACTGCTTGAGTACACAGACAACCTTAAACTCGAAGGTCGTGCTGCTTTACTTTCAGCAGGGCTTGCTTACCACCTTCAAGACAGCGACCAAGTGATCAAATACGCTCAGCGTGCACTGGATATCTCACGACAAGTTGAGAATATGCGTCTGTCACAGCGCTCATACCACCTACTTTCATTGGGTTATGAACAGGCACAACAGCCTCAAAAGGCGCTCGAGAACCTCAAACAATACACCTCTCTGATCTCACTTGAGCAGCAGAACCTCAACCGAATCAGTGAAGATGCATTCCGCCAGCAGAAAGAGTTTGCTGAGCGTACTCTGCACTATGCCGGACAAGCTGAAGAGCTAGAGCTGTACAAAGAGGAGCATCGTAAATTTCAGAAGATCTCTTTTGCGCTATTCCTATTCAGCATCATCTTATTTTTCTTTGTGCTACGCCGTGGCTACATCATTCAGAGCCAAGTCAGAGAAAATGATCGCCTGAGTACTGACCTCTTTACTCACTCGCGTTCTAAACTGCCAAACCTAAGAATGCTCAATGCCAAGCTGTCTAATTCACTTGAACAGACCAGCCAGACTTTCGAGCAGTGGCAGCTTGGTGAACTCATTCATGAGCCGCTAAATGACCGCCTGCGTTTTGTGATGATTGACCTGCCATTCCTGCGCAACATGTACACACAAAATGGTTATAAAGCAGGTCTTGAGCTCGAAGATGCGTTTGGCGAATATCTGAAAACCAAGCTTGATGGGCCGTCACGTATTTATCACTTCTCTGATGCGAATTTGTTATACATCGAGCCAAATTCAGACCGTGATGCATCTCCAGAGGCGATGTTCCGCAAGATTCAATCTTGGATCTCTGACTTTGAGCCAGAGCGTAATATGAATCGTACCATTCGCGTTGGTATTGCTGATTACCCATTCTTACCGCGCGCCTATACCGCTATCAATGACCAAGAGCTACTCGATGTGCTGCTGATGTCGACCAACATTGCGCGTGAAGTGAGCCTCAAAGAGCGCAGCAGCCAATGGGTCTATTTGAAGGCTATCGACAATGCGCCAGCAGCGAGCCTTGCAACTGGTAACATAAGAGAAGCGTGTAAAATCGCTATTAATCAAGGGTTAATAAAAATACAATCCTCTTATCAGAATGAGGACAATATCAAAAAAATGCTAAAAGATGAGTGATTTGCGAGCGGTTAATCGTTCGAAACAGTGACCTTATTTTTAGTTTTGTTATTATCGATAGATTGGCATTTCATCAAAGCGATCGTAATCGATCTACGTGGCACTAATTTATTGACCTATGGGCATTCTCGAACAAGACATACAGGCTCAGCTGCATCAACTGAAAACTCAGTTAGATCAGGCGCGTCTGAATCAGAGAGACACCTCGTTCAAGTTCATACGTGAACAAAAGGTCCTTAAACGTATTGTCACATCGTTAAGCGATGCTTGTGTCGGCACCAATGACCACCTTGATGAAAATTTAATCGCCCTTAGGGAAGCGCTGCAAAAACAGAAAGATGTCAGCTCAATGATTCCGAAGTTGGCTGTTTTGGAGCGCATGCTAAAACAAAAAACGGTGGCTATGGAAAAACAGAACGGATATTTAGACCAAAGCATCAAGCACAGTGGTGAAACTCTGCAGCGCGTGACGGGCCTACCGGCTCAGATTAAACGCGACCTGCGTAATCTACTGAGTTTTTCTGAAGGCAATGGCAGTCAGAAAATCGACCATGCAATGAAACTGCTCAGCATCTACGAGCGCGCAGTGAAAATCATGGCGACTAATTCCCGTTCTCACTTTTCCGATGCAGATAGCTCCCCAGAAAAAGCGTTACTCGCTGACCTATCAACGGAACTGCAACACCTAATCACTGAACTCGATTTTGAGGGTGAATCCGGTGACTTGTTAATTGATATCCGTGCCAAGCTGCTCCTAGGTGTTACGACTGAAAACCTGTTTGAACTGACACTACAAGTGTTAAAACTAGTGATTGAAGGGACTAATCTAGAGCGTAAAAAGTCAGAACAGTTCATTGAACAACTGAACGCGTCTCTCTCAGCAAGCATTAAAACAGCCGACCAAAACAGTGACCAAAGCCAAACCTACTTTGAACACCGCCAGAGCCTTAACAATGAGCTCGGCAATCTAGTAGGCAAGAGCCAGCAATCTGTCGAACAAGCTACAGATATTCAAGTACTTAAACAGTCTATAACCCCACTGTTGAATGAGATCGCATCACTTTCTGAAAGACTAAGTCACGCCGAGCAAAAAGAGCAGGCTCTGATCGATCGAATGAGCTACGGCAAAACCCAACTTGACTCCCTGTACGAAGTGACTCAAGACTATCGTCGTCGCCTTGAAGACCAGGCGCAGCGTATGTTGCTTGACCCACTGACTAAGGTCTACAACCGCACCGCATTTACCGACCGTCTCGAGTTAGAGTATCGTCGTTGGATTCGTGCTCAGCACTCGCTGCGTGTGGTTTTGCTTGATATCGATCACTTTAAAGCCATCAACGATAGTTTCGGTTACACCGCGGGTGATAAAGCCCTGAAGATCATCGCTCGCACCATAACCAAAGAGCTGTCTAAGACTGACACCGTAGCGCGTTTCTCGGGTGAAGAATTTATTCTACTGCTACCGGAGCAGAACGACGAATACTGCCATCAAGTGATTCAGAGCATTCAGACACAAGTGAGCCGACTGCCGTTTAAGTTCCGTGATCAGCAGATCACCATCACTCTATGTGCGGCAAGTACTCAATTCAGCCAATCAGATACTCCTGAAGAGGTGCTTGAGCGCCTAAATCGAATCCTAACTAAGGCAAAACAGCGCGGTACTAACCAGCTCGTTTGGCAATAACTGCCTCTCTCTGAGAAATTATTTCTCTTTTTCAAATACTTATCACATACCAAATAGGAAAATGTTTGCTAAGCTAATGGTTAACATTTGCTTAACAAGCCTTTCTGGCGATCAAGCCTGTGCCAAGACCATTTAGCAAGGCATAGAATAACGTGATTATCATCAAACGCCCTCTGGCTTTGTATACCTTGCTTCACTACTCCCGAGTTTGAGGGTGACGTTGCATCTTGTCTCCCCAACTCTTATTCAACAAGGAGGCACTATGATCACTCATATCAGTCCTGCCGGTAGCATGGATTTACTCTCTCAACTTGAAGTTGAGCGCCTTAAGAAAACCGCATCCAGTGATCTATACCAACTGTATCGTAACTGTACCCTAGCGGTACTTAACTCTGGCAGCCACACCGACAACTCGAAAGAGCTGCTGGATAAATACCTCTCTTTCGATGTTGAGGTGGTAAGGCGCGAGCGCGGCATTAAGCTCGAGCTGCACAATCCGCCTGAGCATGCCTTTGTTGATGGCGAGATCATAAAGGGTATTCAAGAACATCTATTCTCAGTGTTACGTGACATTGTCTACGTCAACATGCACCTTGCCGATAACCAAAGGCTCAACCTGACCAATGCCACCCATATCACCAACTTGGTCTTTGGTATCTTAAGAAACGCAGGCGCATTAACGCCGGGCATTGAACCTAACTTAGTTGTTTGCTGGGGCGGTCACTCCATCAATGCCAACGAATACCAGTACACGCGCGAAGTGGGCAACGAGCTTGGCCTGCGTGAACTCAATATCTGTACTGGTTGTGGTCCCGGTGCGATGGAAGGCCCAATGAAAGGCGCGGCCATTGGTCATGCCAAACAGCGTTACACTGAGCACCGTTACCTTGGCTTAACCGAGCCATCGATCATTGCTGCTGAGCCGCCAAACCCAATAGTGAATGAGTTGGTGATCATGCCAGATATAGAGAAGCGTCTCGAAGCCTTTGTGCGTATGGCACATGGCATCATCATCTTCCCTGGTGGTCCGGGTACAGCAGAAGAGCTGCTCTATATCCTAGGTATCATGATGCACCCTAACAATGCGGATCAGCCAATGCCGATTGTGCTAACGGGTTCGAAAGAGAGTGAAGAGTATTTCCGCTCTATTGATCGCTTTATCGGTGAGACACTGGGTGAAGAAGCTCAGAAACACTATGAGATCGTGATTGATGATCCTGCTAAAGCGGCGAAAATCATGAAACAAGCGATGCCAGCAGTACGTTCACACCGTAAAGAGACCGGAGATGCGTACAGCTATAACTGGTCACTGCATATTGAGCCTGAGTTCCAACTGCCATTTGACCCAACTCATGAGTCTATGGCGGCGCTCGATCTACACATGGATCAGAAGGCAGAAAACTTAGCGGCAAATCTACGTAAAGCCTTCTCAGGTATTGTGGCGGGTAACGTCAAAGCAGAAGGCATTCTAGAGATTGAAAAACACGGCCCATTCATCATTGATGGCGATAAAGCGCTAATGGCGAAAATGGATAGACTGCTCAATGACTTTGTAGAGCAGCATCGTATGAAGTTGCCGGGCGGCACCGATTACGTACCGTGTTATAAGATTGCACAAAACAACGACTGACCATTCTGCACAGAGCATTTCAACTGCTTAAGCGATACGTTACTATAAGGGGCGAGTTTATCCGCCCCTTTATTTATTGCTTAGTTATTGGAAACTTATGTCTATCCATCTTGTTATTATCGATGCCCTTAACCTCATCCGTCGCGTTCACTCTGCACAGCCGGATCCAAGCGATATAGCAAGAACCATCACCACAACTACGCGAACGCTAAATAACATCATCAAAGAGTCGAAACCAAGTCATATCATTGCTGTGTTTGATCACCACCTACAAGATCGTGGCTGGCGCGCAGAGATTCTACCGAGCTACAAAGAGAACCGTAAACCAATGCCTGAGCCATTAATGGCAGGATTGGATGCCATTCAACAAGCTTGGTGGGATCTAGGTATCGACTCTCTGTTATCCGATGGGGATGAAGCGGATGATTTGGTCGCAACGCTTGCCAAGAAAGTAGCAGACCGCGGTCAAACGGTAACCATTATCTCAACCGATAAAGGCTACTGTCAGCTGCTCTCTCCTACTCTACAAATTCGCGATTATTTCCAACACCGTTGGTTAGACACGCCTTTTATCGAAGCTGAGTTCGGGGTTAAACCGAGCCAGCTTGCAGATTACTGGGGCTTAACCGGTGTAAGTTCTAGTCAAGTACCGGGAATTCCAGGGGTTGGGCCCAAGGCTGCCAAAGAGATCTTAACCAGCTACCCTGATATTGAAGCGGCCTACCAAGCTGAAGACCTGCCGAAAAAGTATCGTAAGAAGTTCGATGAACATATTGAGTCTGCACGTGTATGTAAGCAGGTTTCCGCGTTGAAAACCGACATCGAATTAGGGTTCAACCTTCAAGATATCCGCTTCAATAACAGTCCTGATTAACTTCATTGCATGTTAATCAATCCTGTTGTGTTCTCCTTTACATTCACAAGCTTTTAATAAAGTTAATCAATACCTTACCAAGTGCTGATTAACTTTTAACCGCCATCACAGTCTTGTTAATATAAGTATTTATTTTCATTGCTCCAATAAGGAGAAACACAATGAAAAAAATACTACTAATTTCACTCACTACCCTCTTGCTGCATGTCGCCCCTTTTAGTTCCGCATCGGAAACATGTGGAGAACACCTTGTTAAAGGCATGCCCTCTAACAACAGCGATCAAGTGCTTTGCCGAACTGGATATGCAGTCGGCTACAACTATCAAACCAAGAATGCTGATTGGGTGGCGTATCATGTCACTAAAGAAAGCGTGAATGCGCAATTCAAGCGCAGTAACAAGTTCAAGGCTGATGCTGAGTTACCTGAGTATGCACAATCCACATTAAGTGACTATTCCAAATCAGGGTACGATCGTGGACATCTTGCGCCGTCCGCAGCGATGGATTTCAGCCAACAATCAATGCAAGAGAGCTTCCTGTTAAGCAACATGTCTCCACAACTTCCTGGCTTTAACCGTGTCGGTTGGCGATTATTAGAGGAGCACGTAAGAGATCTCGCGAACGAGTACCAAGAATTGTATGTCGTGACGGGGCCTATATATGAAGGCAATGAAGCCTCTATTGGAGATGGTGTTGTCATCCCAAGTGCATTTTACAAAGTTATCTTGGACCCATATTACAACGATGCCATCGCGTTTATCGTGCCTCACCGAGATGTATCCGGTAGTGAACTTGTCAACTTTGTCACGACCATTGATGACGTAGAGGAGCGCACCAATTTAGACTTCTTCGCCAATACCAGTGACGACATTGAAAACTCAATGGAGGCAATGCTATGGGAGATGTGGCCAACACCAGAGTAGGCACAGATTATCGTCATCCGTAACTGAGTCGATTGTCCTAAATTGATGGTCGATAAACAAAAAACGCTCCTAAATAGGAGCGTTTAACGTCATCGTTTCGCTTAGTGTGGAGAGATGTTTGACAGCGACTGAATGTGTACCGTGATCTCTTCACGGTCATGGTATAAGTGCTTCGCCTGCATCTTAAACTTCACTTTGTTTTCGATCAGGAACTGCTTCAGGTTCTCGATGTCTTGTAGAACCTCATCATAGCGACCTTTCATCGGAAGCTTGAGGTTGAACAGTGCCTCTTTCGCCCAACCTTTGATGATCCACTCACCCATGAGGTGTGCAACACGAGCAGGCTTCTCAACCATGTCACAGATGATCCAAGTAACGTTCTTACGGTCTGGTTCGAACTTAAAGCCATCCACCATATGGTGCTTGATTTGACCTGTTTCCATCAGGCTATCAGCCATCATGCCGTTATCGACACAGTGAACGAACATAGAGCGCTTCACCAGTTGGTAAGTCCAACCGCCCGGACACGCACCTAGGTCGACACCCCACATACCCGGCGCAAGGCGCTCATCCCACTCATCACGTGGAATGAATACGTGGAATGCTTCTTCAAGTTTCAGCGTTGAACGGCTTGGCGCGTCTGCAGGGAACTTAAGGCGTGGGATACCCATGAAGAACTGAGAATTGTTGTTCGGGTAAGAGTAACCAACAAAGCAGTGACCCGGAGCGATGAAACACAGATGAAGTACTGGCTTCTTCGGATTATCTTTCGCGGTCATCAAGCCTTTGCCACGCATTGCTTGACGCATCGGCACGGTAAACTTACGACAGAACTTCAGTAGCTCCTTCGCTTCGTTAGTATCAGGCGTTTCGATACGAATGTCGCCACAGCGTGGGAAACCTTCTTTGTCTGCCAGCTCATCAAGGATTGGAGAGATACGATCATCTTTTGGCAGATCTTTGATTTCAACGGCTACTGCTAGCATTTGACGAGCAAAGATCAGCGACTGGAAATCAATTTCTTTGATCAAACGATCCGCTTCGCCATCTTGATAACACTCAAACAATACAAAGCCAGTATTGTTTTTTAAGCGAGGAAAACCAAACACTTCCAGCTGTGTTGCTTTGTCTTGAATTTCGCCAGCACATTCTTTTTCAAAACCAGAGCGACAATAAAGTAGTACGTGTTTCACTGAGTTACCTCTTTTATATTCAAAGCAGCGAAGGAGAAGACTCCCCAACCAATGATAAATAGTAGTCCACCTAAAGGCGTTATTGGACCAAACCATTTAATTCCTGTCAGCGCCAGCGCATAGAGGCTGCCACTAAAACAAAGGATGCCGATGATAAAGCAAATTGCCGCAATGAAAAAATATTTTTGTGATTTAGCACCAAGTTTCAATCGCAGCAAGATAGCACACGCCACAATCGCGAAGGTATGAATGAACTGATACAAGACACCGGTTTCGAACACACCCAATAGATAAGGGGCTAGCTGAGATTTAAGCCCGTGTGCTGCAAATGCCCCAAGCATCACCGCAATCGCACCTGATGCGCCAGCAAAGATAAGCAGTCCCTTATTTTTCATCGATGGCTCCTTTAATGAACTTAGCCAGTTTCTCGACCGCTAGTGCAATGTTTTGCTTTTCAGTATGCCCTGAGCTCTTACGTGGCTTGAAGCTATGGTCACCATCCGGAATAAACTCAACAGAAACTGAGTCAGAGAGATTAAACGCAGGAAACTCTTCACGCTTACCAAAGGTATCGCGTTCCCCCTGTAAGATAAGGCACGCTTTACTCAGCTCAGCTAAGTGCTCACCTTTATACTTATCCGGTTTACCCGGCGGATGGAAAGGAAAGCCCAAGCAAGCGACGCCAGCCACTTTCTCATGCTCAGACAAGTGGCTGGCCATACGCCCGCCCATCGATTTACCGCCGATAACCAGTTTCTGGGCATCGACTTGCTCAATCACCTCTTGGTACGCCTCTAAAAGCTTAGGCGCGCGATCTGGCGGTCGACGTTTACCATCTTCAGCACGTTTGATCATGTAAGGGAAATTGAATCGAATTACGCGAATACCTTTAAACGTCAGCCCCTTAGCGACTGACTGCATGAATTCATGCTCCATACCTGCACCTGCACCATGAGCAAACACAAAAGTGTACTGGCTATGCTCTTCACCATCGATAAGACAATTATTCATCGAGCAGTTCCTCTTGTTCACTCTGTGCTTTCGCCAACATCCAATCACGGAATGTCGCAATACGTCCCATGTCTGCCTGTTTGTCATGACACACAACATAGAAAGCATTCTTGCTAATTAACACTTCATCAAACGGCGCGATTAGGCGCCCAGCTTCAATTTCAGGTTGCGCTAATACGTTGTTGCCTAATGCGATACCTTGGCCGTGAGCGGCTGCTTGCAACACCATGGTTGAGTGACTAAAGATAGGACCGTGATTAACGTTAACCCCATCAATGCCATTTTGTTTTGCAAACTGTTTCCAATCTTTACGAGAGGTATCATGCAATAGCGTATGACATGCCAAATCACTTAATGATTCTAATGGTTTATTGCCCAATAGAATTGAAGGTGCACACAGTGGGATCAGATATTCTTGATAAAGTTTATCAGCTCGAAGGCCCGGCCAATTACCTCGCCCATAGTAAATCGCGACGTCAACATCGTCTGTCAGCGACCCCTCATCCATATCTACCGCTTTGATACGAACGTCAATATCAGGCTCTTGTTGATTAAAGTCCGCCAGACGAGGTACCAACCATTGAATCGCAAAGCTTGGTGGCAAGCTGATGGTCAATGCACCTTTCTCACTGCGCTCAAGCACCTTATCGGTCGCCTCAGCAAGCGATGTGAAGATGTCTTTAATGTCTAAGAAATAGCTCTGCCCCTCTTCGGTAAGCAGTAAAGAGCGATTCCTGCGGCGAAAGAGCTTCAAAGAGAGAAACTCTTCCAATGATTTTATCTGGTGACTCACCGCAGCTTGAGTAACAAACAACTCTTCTGCAGCACGCGTAAAACTCAAGTGTCTAGCCGCAGCTTCAAACACTCGTAAGGAGTTTAATGGGGGTAATCGACGAGACATAGTTACTCTCTAAAATGACATTAGTTTTTTTTATCTGAAACATTATAATTTGTCCATTGCTTAGCGGCTAGAGAAATTCTATATTTCCTCCCGCAGTCACTAGCCTGAACGGCTTGATTCTCTCTGAATCAATTGGCTTAGTCACTGCGATGTTGTGTTTGCAAACTCGTACTTTTCGAGTTGGGTAGAGTTCTACCAAATGTTTTGTTTTAGTTATCCCCTAAAACGAGGCATCTACTTCCTGTATTTATTTTGACCTGTCTGTCAAATTTCTTTACACCGCCTTTATGGCGGTGTTTTTTTATCTACCGTTTAATAACAATAAGTTTATCAATAGCTCACCTTATTGAAACACTCTTAATCAGACTGGCTTCTTGTTAATCTTACAAATTAAATTTGAACGGACGTTCAGGTTGAATTATAGTCAATGCACAAGCACGGATGTGCCGCAGACAAATAACGAACTAGGAGTTCACTGATGATTAAGTTCTACTTCCACCGTACCCCAAACCCAATGAAAGTTGCGCTCTATCTTGCAGAGACTGGTCTAGCCTACGAGCTTGTCCCAGTCGATACACTCAAAGGTGAGCAACACACTCCGGAATTTCGCCTAGTTAACCCAAATGGAAAAACCCCGGCGATTGAGGATGACGGCACACGCATTTTCGATTCCAATGCAATCCTGCTTTATCTATCAGAGAAAACCGGCTTATTTGCAGGTAAGCCACAAACGCGCGGTGAGTTGCTCTCTTGGTTGATGTTTATCGCATCAGGGTTAGGGCCTTTCTCGGGTCAATCGGTTCACTTTCATAAGGCGGCGCCAGAAGATCTTCCTTACGCAAAGAATCGCTACCGCCGTGAAGCACAGCGACACTATGAAGTGCTAGACAATCATCTGGCTGATAAGACGTACATGGTGGGTGACGAATACACTATCGTCGATATGGCGGCTTGGGGCTGGATAGACAAAGCGCCATTTGTTCTTGGTGATGACAACGCGCTTGATGAATACCCAAACCTAAAACGTTGGTTTGAGAGCATTAATGCACGCTCAGCGGTTGCCCAAGCGCGTGAGATTGAGAGTGGTATCGATTTTAAATCGACGATCGATGAAGAAGCAGCAAGAGCCCTATTTCCGCAGAACTTTCCTAAAGCCTAGAGCTCAGTTACTTGGAACATTCTGTTTCCAACGACCAATAAAAAAGCCGCTGTTATAGCGGCTTTTTAGATGATGTGTGGAGAGTGATCTAAGGGCGGTACACTTTCACGTTAGAGAAGCCTTGCTCTTGCAAGTAAAGCGCTTGCAGACGGCTCATAACACCACGGTCACAGTACAGTAGGTACTCTTTGCTCTGGTCAAGATCACCAAACTGCGTTGCGAGCTTGTAGAAAGGCAGGTGCTTCACGTCAACGCCATCGATCTCTAGTGGGTTTTCGTCTTCCTCATCAGGGCTACGAATGTCCAGTACGATTGCGTGCTCAGCAACAGCTTGAACCTGCTCAACTTCAGGCGCTTGCTCTTGGCTCTCTTTCTCGATGTCACGAATGTCCATCACGCGAGCGTTCTCGATCACTTGCTCAAGCACTTCAAAGTTAAACTTCGCTTCTTCCGCTTCTAGCTTACCTTTCTTCGCTTTTACTGTTGGCTTCTTAGAGATAACACCACAGTATTCAGGCATTACTTTTGCGAAATCTTCAGTACCAATGTTACGAGCAAGGTCGATGATGTCTTCTTTGTCCCAGTTGATCAGAGGACGAAGGATCAAAGTGTCTGTTACGTTATCGATGTGACGTAGGTTAGTCAGCGTTTGGCTTGATACCTGACCTAGTGCTTCACCTGTAACCAGTGCTTCGATCTTGAACTTCTCTGCAACCATACCACCAGCACGCATGAACATACGCTTAAGTACAACGCCCATTTGGCCGTCTTCAACGTTCTCAAGAATTTCAGCGACTACTGGTTCGAAGTCGATAGAGATGAATTTCACTTTTGCAGAAGAACCGAACTTGTTCCACAGGTAGTGAGCCACTTGCTTAACACCGATCTCGTGTGCGGGACCGCCTAGGTTAAAGAAGCAGTAATGTACTTTAGAGCCACGCTTGATATGTAGGTAGCTTGAAACACCAGAGTCAAAACCACCAGAGATCAGGCTCAATACGTCTTCTTGCGTACCTAGAGGGAAACCACCTAGGCCCTTATGACGAGCGATGATCTGGTTAAGCTTGTCGTTTGCAATCTCAACTTTTACCGTCACTTCAGGATCTTTCAGCTTAACGCTTGCCGATTCTACCGCTTGATTTAGACCGCCACCAACGTAACGCTCTAGCTCGATAGACGTGAACTCGTGCTTACCACGACGCTTGGCACGAACAGAGAAAGTCTTACCTTCGATGTCGCCACGGCTACGCTCTAGTACCTGCTCGAAGATATCGTGTAGGTCTTTGAATTCAGACTGTTGAACTTCAAGTGAGTGGTGGATACCTGGAGTTTGAGTCAGGATCTCAAGTACTTCTGGGTAGTACTTATCGCTCTCAGAAGTTACCTCGATGTGATCACGACGGTTGAATACCGCAACGCTTTCACAGCGACGCTGGATAACGTTACGAATGTTGCACTCTAGAATCCTTGTGAAGCGCTTACGCACCGATTCACTTTTTACAAAAATTTCCGGATGGGGCTTAACAATAAATTTCATAGTACTTTCACAACATTAAACAAGTTTAAGGGACTCGGCGCTAAGCAAAAAACTGAGATTTCACCGAGCACTTGAAGCAAGAATAGATCATATCTAAATCTAAGGGCGCGAATTATACATGAGAAAGTCATACAAGGAAAAGAATGCTTGCCCTAACCCTATCATCAACTGGGAATAAGCACTCAACCTGTAGAGTTTGTACTGCTAAACACAGTAAAAGGTTTAGTTTTCCCACAAAAAAGCCCGAGTCGATATAACTCGGGCTTTCGATTTGAGCTTTATTATTGAAGTGATTCTATTCAGTCACGACCGGAACTTCATCACTGTAGAGCGGTTCGCCCTGCATGATGCTGATCTCAACTCGGCGGTTAAGACTTCTTTGCCAGTCAGTATCATTCGGCTCCAGTGGCTCAGTATCTGCCATGCCTCGTACTCGTAGTCGCTGGTGAGAGAAACCTCTAACCTTCTCCATCTCTTGAGCAACCGATACTGCTCGCTGAGATGAGAGATCCCAGTTTGAACGGTACAGCTCTGAATCTAGGCGTTGGTTATCGGTATGTCCTGATATGCGCACAATACCCGGTACGTCTTTCACCAACTCAGCCACCTGTCTTACCAAAGGACGGAACTTAGGTTGCAGGAACGCCGAACCTTCAGGGAAAGCACCCTTCTCACGAATTCGAATCACAATCTGCTGACCTAGGTTCTCAACCTCGATTGCACCTTGGTCAATCTCGCGTTCCAAGGCTTTCTTGATGCTCTCCATCAAGGTTTCCATCTCTTGAGACTGTGCTTCAGACTGTTGCTGTTGTTCCTTCTCGGACTCAGAGTTTTGGTTGTCATGAGTCGACGTCTCTGGAGACTTACCGCCAGTCATCTTACCTTGGTCACGCATGGTACCACCAGCACGCTCAGACTCTCCTTCATGAAACTCTAAAGTTTGCTGGGTAATATCGATGGTCTGCTGCATGATGACATCGATCGGTGTCGGCTCTGGACGCCCCGGACGAAACTCTTGCGCTATGATGCTGGTCCCCTTTGGAATGTCTTTCACTTCCAAACGGTTTTGTACACCAAAGGCAAACTTCATCGAACCGGCGATCTGTTTAAACTTCAGTACGTCCATCTCAGAGAAAGAGAGCAGCAGTACGAAGAAACACATCAACAGTGACATCAAGTCAGCAAAGGTACCCATCCATAAAGGTAAGCCGGGGGGCGGACATTTACAGGGAGTTTCTTCTTCCATTACCGAGCTCCTTAATCAGCTTCGCCATCTAGAAGACGTTTGCCCTCATTGAGGTAGTTCTTCAGGTAACCATCGATAACACGTGGGTTTTGACCATCTTGAATCGCTAATACGCCATCCATTACTAGGCGGCGGTTTAGCGTCTCTTGTTCACGACGCAGTGCCAGTTTGTCGGCAATCGGGAAGAACACCATGTTAGACAGGATCGCGCCGTAAAGTGTCGTCAAAAGTGCTACCGCCATCGCAGGACCGATCGCTTTTGGATCATCCATGTTCGAAAGCATCGCAACCAGACCGACCAGAGTACCAATCATACCCATCGCCGGAGCAACGTCACCGAAAGCGCTGAACACTTTACCGCCCTGCTCATGACGCTCATCGGTTAGAGCAATATCTTTCTGCAGTGCTGCTCTTACTACGTCAGCATCGTGGCCATCTACCAACAGGTCGATGCCCTTCTGCATGAAGCTGTTATTGATTTCCATCTCTTCGAGTGCAAGAAAACCACCTTTACGTGCCGCATCTGCCATCTCAACCACTTTCGCGATCAGATCTTCTGGCTCGTCAGCTTTGAACATAAAAGCTTTACCTGCAATCTTTGCAGCACCAAAGAACTGACCCATTGTGAACTTCATCAAGACCACAAAGGTTGAACCACCAACCACGATCAAGATCGAAGTCGTGTCATAGAACATCCCAAGGCTTCCGCCCAAGATCATCGCCATGATCACGAAGGCAAATCCACCAATTAAACCTATTAGGGTTGCTAAATCCACTGAGCACTCCTCATGCTTTTTCTTGTTCTACCTCGAGAATAATCTTCTTATCGGCAAGACTATAAGATCTTTTAGAAAATTCTTAGCCTAAGTATCACACTTTTGAGTCTGAATGACATTAAGACTTATGAATAACTGCGCATGACAAGTAAGCACATCGGAAGTAGGTCTTCTCAGACGTGGCACTTCTATAGTCACACCGATATGGCTGCCAAGCGCCCGATAAAACAAACTTTCTAGCAAATTTTATTGGTTACATTTGACCATCTCTACGCCCTAGGGTAACGTTCGTTCATCTTTCCAAACGCAGAACTATTATGGCTACTAAGAAACCGGAAAATATGAGCTTTGAAGCAGCAATTGAAGAGCTTGATGGCTTGGTTGATCAACTTGAAAATGGTGATCTAGCTTTAGATGATGCGCTGAAGAAATTCGAGCGTGGAATTGCACTAGCTCGTGCAGGTCAAAGCAAACTCAACGACGCAGAACAGCGCGTGAGCATTCTTCTTCAAAACGACGAAGATGCTGAGCTAAGTGACTTCAACCCACAACCAGAATAACGAATAGTATGAGATCCCCTATGATTGAGACTTTAACGTCTTATCAAGCACGTAATAACGAGCAGTTAAACCAATGGCTTGATCGCCTTCCACATCAAAACCAAAACCTAATCAAGGCTATGCGTTATGGCTTACTGCTAGGTGGAAAACGCGCACGTCCATTTCTTGTCTACATCACAGGGGAAATGCTTGGTTGCAGCGCTGAAGAGCTAGACACACCAGCATCAGCGATTGAGTGTATCCATGCCTACTCATTAATTCACGATGACCTACCCGCAATGGACGACGACGAACTGCGTCGCGGTCATCAAACCTGTCACATTAAATTTGACGAAGCCACGGCTATTCTTACCGGTGATGCACTACAAACGCTGGCCTTTACTATACTTGCAGAAGGCACATTAAGTGCTGCTGGAGAGAGTAACCGCGTACGTATGATTCAACGCCTAGCTGAAGCCTCTGGTGCTCAAGGTATGTGCATTGGACAAGCACTCGATTTAGAAGCGGAAAACCGCACTATTTCGCTGCAAGAGCTGGAAGAAGTCCATCGTAATAAAACGGGTGCATTGATGAAGTGTGCCATTCGTTTAGGTGCATTGGCCGCAGGCGAGAAAGCCTTCGAGGTGCTGCCGCAGCTTGATAAATTTGCCGACGCGATTGGTTTAGCTTTTCAGGTTCAAGACGACATTCTCGATATCATTAGTGATACAGAGACTCTTGGTAAACCACAGGGTTCTGATGAAGAACTGAACAAAAGCACCTACCCTTCTTTGTTAGGATTGGACGGCGCTCAAGAAAAAGCTCAAACTCTATTGAACGAAGCGCTTCAAGCTTTAGACGCAATCCCATACAATACCCAGTTACTCGAAGAGTTCGCCCGATATGTCATCGAGCGCAAGAACTAAGACTATAAGCGCGCATTACCTATGACTCTTGATATTTCAAAGTACCCAACTCTTGCTTTGGCTGACAAGCCAGAGGATTTGCGTCTTTTACCAAAAGAGACGCTTCCACAGCTCTGTGATGAGCTACGTACCTACCTCTTGAACTCTGTGAGCCAGTCAAGCGGTCACTTGGCATCAGGCCTTGGTACGGTGGAACTGACGGTTGCTTTACACTATGTATATAACACTCCTTTCGATCAGTTGGTTTGGGATGTGGGTCATCAGGCTTACCCACATAAAATTCTAACTGGTCGACGTGATCGCCTATCGACTATTCGCCAGAAAGACGGCTTACACCCTTTCCCTTGGCGCGAAGAGAGCGAGTACGACACACTTTCTGTTGGTCACTCATCGACATCTATCAGTGCCGCTCTTGGTATGGCAATCAGTGCTAAAAAAGAAGGCAAAGATCGTAAAGTCGTGAGCGTGATTGGTGATGGTGCGATTACTGCTGGTATGGCATTCGAAGCTATGAACCACGCCGGTGATGTTCACAACGACATGCTGGTTATCCTTAACGATAACGAAATGTCGATCTCTGAAAACGTGGGTGCATTGAACAATCACTTAGCTCAGGTTCTTTCTGGCAATCTTTACACGTCAATTCGTGAAGGTGGCAAGAAAGTGCTATCTGGCGTTCCGCCGATTAAAGAGCTAGTGCGCCGTACTGAAGAACACCTTAAAGGCATGGTAATTCCTGGAACCATGTTCGAAGAGCTTGGCTTTAACTACATCGGCCCAGTTGATGGCCATGATGTTAACGAGCTAATCAAAACGCTTAAGAACATGAGAGATCTAAAAGGTCCTCAGTTCCTGCACATCATGACCAAGAAAGGCAAAGGCTACGAGCCAGCAGAGAAAGATCCGATTGGCTACCACGGTGTGCCTAAATTCGATCCTGCGCACTCTAGCCTGCCAAAGAGCACCAGTGCCAAGCCGACTTTCTCTAAGATATTCGGTGACTTCCTTTGTGATATGGCCGCGCAAGATCCTAAGCTGATGGCGATTACTCCAGCGATGCGTGAAGGCTCAGGCATGGTTCGATTCTCGAAAGAGTACCCAGAACAGTACTTCGATGTTGCGATTGCTGAGCAGCACGCAGTGACACTAGCAACTGGTATGGCGATTGCGGGTAATAAGCCAATTGTGGCTATCTACTCGACCTTCCTACAACGTGGTTATGACCAACTGATCCACGATGTGGCTATCATGGATTTACCTGTGATGTTCGCCATTGACCGTGCAGGTCTTGTGGGTGCCGATGGTCAAACTCACCAAGGTGCGTTCGACTTAAGCTTTATGCGCTGCATTCCTAACATGGTGATCATGGCACCAAGCGACGAAAACGAATGTCGTCAAATGCTATACACTGGCCACCAGCACAATGGTCCAAGTGCGGTTCGCTACCCACGTGGTAATGGCATGGGCACAGAAATCCAGAGTGAGTTCTCTGCACTTGAGATTGGTAAAGGCCGTATTGTTCGTAGCAGCGAGCAGCAAAAAGAAGGTTCAAAAGTAGCAATCCTAAGCTTCGGTACCTTCCTTGAGAATGCACTACAAGCCGCTGATGCTATCGATGCAACGGTTGCTGACATGCGCTTTGTGAAGCCTCTCGATGAAGCACTTATCAAACAATTGGCCGCTGAACACGACGTTCTGGTAACAATTGAAGAGAATGCGATTGCAGGCGGTGCTGGTGCAGGTGTAGTTGAATTCTTGATGCAAGAAAAACAGCCAATGCCAGTATTGAACCTTGGTCTACCAGATAAGTTCATCGCTCAGGGCACACAAGGTGAGTTGCACGAAGAACTTGGCTTAGATGCGAAAGGTATTAAAAAAGCGATCAACGACTACCTCGCTAAATAAGCAGCGAATGCTTCAGATACAAAAAAGGTTGGCCATATGGTCAACCTTTTTTATTACCGATTTGATGGCAGCAATTCGCTTATTTCAGAACAGGTGCGTCGTAGTTCTCTGGTTCATCAGTGTAGATACACACATTGAACTTCTCAACTAGGCCAGTCTCTTCAACGCATTGCTGCTGGAAGAACTCTTGAATTTCACGACGTTGGCAGTGTGCTTCAAACGCTTCATTGTCTGCCCAGATCTCGTTGAATGCGATTGGGTAGCTCTCACCTTCAGCAAATGGGCTCTGCAGGTGACGAGTCACTGTGTACTGAATACAACCATCTTCACGCATTGTGTTTGGCTCAAGCGCTTTTAGTACTTCGAAAAGCTCGTTCAGTTTGCCCTCTTTTGGCTGAAACTGAGCAATACAGTAAACCTTCTTAGACATTATTATTCCTTGTTTTCTTTTGTGTAACTAACCAACTAAGGCGCTCTAACTCAAGATTGGCATCTCAGAGCACCATAAACTGTTTATGCTAACCAACCCGCAAAGTGACCCACAGCGTAAAGCGCAATGCCTGCCATCACGCCCGCGACGATATCATCAATCATGATGCCTAGGCCGCCATGGATGCGTTTGTCTAACCAACCTATCGGCCACGGCTTAACCATATCAAAGAAGCGGAACAGTACGAAGCCTGTCAGCAACCACTTCCAGTCATCGGTTGGGAGCTGTAGCAAAGGCACTAGGCCCATAGTGATCCAAAAGCCTGCAAACTCATCCCAGACGATTGAACCATGATCGTGTACACCCATGTCATCAGAGGTTACCTGACAAATTTTGACACCAATGATGCAGCTAATAACTACAGCCACGACATACATCGGGAACGGCAACTGAACCAATAATAGGTACAGTGGGATCGAGGCCAAAGTGCCCATGGTGCCAGGCACGACCGGAGAAAGTCCGCTACCAAACCCAGTAGCCAACAAATGCCAAGGGTTCTTTAGTGAGATAAGAGAGAGAGGGTTTGTCATCCGTTTACCTTAAAATGATCGTATCCACTTAAGTCCCAACTTAGTGGTTGACCGTTGTTATGCAATTCAAAGAATTCTACAGGTCTTATCTGACCAATGCAGGTAACTTTTGTTCCAGTGTGTGACAAAGCACTTTCCAATGAACCTTTATTTTCTTCTGGCACGGTAAAACAAAGCTCATACTCTTCGCCACTGGTCAGTGCATAATGCTGTGCTGCTGAAATATCAGATGTGAACTGGCGTAGCTCTTGAGAAATAGGCAATGCACTCACATCGATGCTCGCGCCCACTTGTGAACGCTTAAGGATATGTTTCAAATCTGCAATCACGCCATCTGAGATATCAATAGCAGATGAAGCGAGGTTCACAAGAGCCTGACCAGCAAGCACTCGTGGAGAGCTAATATAGTGTCTCTCTTCAAGCTCTTTAGCGTAGGGTTTAGATTGGTTTGTTTGTGGGTCTAGTAATACCTCTAGGCCTGCCTTGCTGTCGCCTAGGTTACCTGTCACGTAAATCCAATCCCCGACTTTGGCACCGTCACGACGCAGCGCCTTACCTTCTGGCACAAAGCCTTGCACTGTCAACGTCAGGCTCAAAGGGCCCTTAGTGGTATCACCACCGATCAGTTGAATACCAAAATAGTCCGCAAGCTTAAAGAAAGAATCACAGAAAGGAGCCAGCCACTGCTCATCAACTTCAGGCATGGTCAGAGCGAACGAAACCCAAGCAGGGGTTGCGCCCATAGCAGCCAAATCGCTGATGTTCGATGCCAATGCCTTATGCGCCACCCAAGCCGGATTCGCTTCGGCTAAAAAGTGTGTACCTGCGACTAAGGTGTCAGTGCTGATAGCAATTTCTACATTACTTGGTGGCTTGACCAAGGCGCAGTCATCACCTGCGGCAAGATGTACATCCTTACGTTGAGGCTGTCGGTTTACGAAGTATTTATCAATCAGGTTAAACTCACCAGACATGTGATTACCTTTCTTTTACCGTCATCAGTTACAAAAAAGGCCAGCATATTTGCTGACCTTTCGATTCTATGTCGAACGTATTATTTCTTACGAACGTGCGGTGCTGCTTTATCAAGTACACCGTTAACAAACTTGTGGCTGTCTTCTGCTGCAAATACTTTTGCAAGTTCGATAGCTTCGTTGATGACCACTTTGTATGGTACATCTTCGCGACGAGTCATCTCGTACATAGCTAGACGAAGAAGAGCAAGCTCCATTAAGTCCAGATCTTGCATCGGTCGAGATACGAATGGACGAAGTTTGCTGTCTAGTTCCATGTGGCTTAGAGCAACACCAGTTAGCAGGTCGCGGAAGTATGCAACGTCTGTTTCTGGCATAGCAAGCGCAGGCTCAGCTGCGTGATGCTCTTCTTCATCATACTTACCACCAGATAAGAACTGTTCTTCAACTGTGGCAATATTTTCTTTAGTAATTTGCCAAGAATAAATTGCTTGTAGAGCAAATTGACGTGCATTACGACGTGCGGCTGGTTTCACACTGGCCCCCATTAGGAATCGATTTCAGAAAGAACGTTGATCATCTCAAGTGCGCTTAGTGCAGCTTCTGCACCTTTATTACCAGCCTTGGTTCCTGCGCGTTCAATAGCTTGATCGATCGTATCAACAGTTAGCACACCGAATGCTACTGGAAGAGAGTATTCCAGAGACACTTGCGCCAAACCTTTATTACATTCACTACAAACATAGTCAAAATGAGGCGTACCGCCACGAATTACTGTACCTAGAGATACAATCGCATCGAACTTACCTGTTTTTGCAACGCGCTGCGCTACAAGTGGAAGTTCAACTGCACCTGGACAACGAACAACAGTGATGTTGTCTTCGCTAACTTGTCCGTGACGTTTTAAAGTATCGATTGCACCAGAAAGTAAACTTTCGTTAATAAAACTGTTGAAACGAGCAATAACGATAGCAATTTTTGCATTTGGCGCTGGGAAGCCACCCTCGATCACTTTCATAAGCCTTCCTTTAACTATTTTCATCAAGTGAGAATCGCCGGATTCTAGCACAAAACTGTGAGCAATATCTAATGCTAATTTTATTGAACTGATACCGGAGAAACAAAGTGGTAACGACAGCGTGATTCCTTTGTCGATAAGGCTCAAAACGCAGAGAGCGGACTATGCAATCTTGTGCTCTCTGCTTGCTACCTATCGTCTAATCGAGACTGTATTACCTAAAAAGTTTGCTGATTGTTCTGTTTTGAATCAGCGTTATTCGCACACGTACTCAACAACGTTCAAACCAAAACCACCCAGTGCGTGGTAGCGTTTGGTACTTGAAGAGAGTAGGCGCATGTCTTGAACACCAAGGTCTTGCAGGATCTGAGAACCGACACCAACACGACGTGAGGTACCTTGCTTCTTAGCCATAGTTGGCTGCTCGTTCTTGTCTTGAGCTTCGAAAGTCTTCACTTTGTGGATTAGAGAATCAGACGACTCTTCATTTCCAAGAATCACTAGAACACCACCTTCTTCGCCGATGCGCTTCATCGCTTTATCTAGCGACCAGCTGCGCTCAGTACCACGATCAGAATGCAGCAGATCGGTGAATGTGTCATGCAGGTGAACACGAACCAATGGCGCTTCACCCTCAAGGTCACCCTTTTGCATCGCGTAGTGGATTTGGTTATCAATCGTGTCGCGGTATGTCACGAGTTCGAAATCACCAAACTCAGTCGGTAGATGACACTGCGCGACGCGCTCAATCGTCGTCTCGGTATTGTTGCGGTATTCGATAAGGTCAGCAATCGTACCTAGCTTGATGTCGTGCTTTTCAGCAAACACTTCAAGGTCTGGACGACGTGCCATAGTGCCATCATCATTTAGGATTTCCACAATCACAGATGCTGGTTCGCAGCCTGCTAAACGAGCCAAATCACAACCCGCTTCAGTGTGACCTGCACGTGTTAGTACACCGCCCTCTTGAGCCGTCAGTGGGAAGATATGGCCCGGTTGAACTAGGTCTGCCGCTTTCGCCTCTTTCGCCACAGCAGCTTGAACAGTCACGGCACGGTCTGATGCAGAAATACCCGTCGTTACGCCTTGTGCTGCTTCAATAGAAACAGTGAAGTTAGTGGTGTATTGCGCGTTGTTGTCTTGAACCATTGGCGCGAGACCTAAACGGCTCGAGCGCTCTTTGGTTAGCGTCAGACAGATCAAGCCACGACCGAACATCGCCATAAAATTGATTGCTTCTGGCGTTACATGCTCTGCCGCCATGATCAGATCACCTTCATTCTCGCGATCTTCATCGTCCATCAGGATAACCATCTTTCCTAGGCGGATGTCTTCAATAATTTCTTGAGGAGTACTAATTGGCATTATTTTATATCCTTTGAAATGGTTCTGCTTCCAAGAACCGACACTGTTTAAACCTGATTGGAATTGCTCAACTCCACTACCCTTCGCTGTCGCGCACAAGGAGTTGTTGATTAAGCAAAACCGTTTTGTTGTAAGAATTCCATTGTTAGACGAGACTCTGGCTTAGACTCTTCTTGCTGGCCTTGCAGTAGTCGCTCCATGTAACGAGCAAGTACGTCTACTTCGAGGTTCACCTTACGACCGACATTAAATTGATCAATCGTCGTCTCTGATGAGGTGTGAGGAACAATAGTCAGCTTAAACGCGTTCTTACGTAAATCGTTCACTGTGAGGCTGATACCGTCGACAGTAATAGAGCCTTTTTGAGCGACGTACTTTGAGATCTCCGCAGGCATCTCTACCCAGAACTCAATAGCACGGCCAACTTGGTTGCGCTCGACGATCTCGCCCACACCATCAACGTGACCAGAAACAATGTGACCGCCAAAACGAGTGGTCGGCAGCATTGCTTTCTCAAGGTTTACTTTATCGCCCGCTTGATAGTCGATAAAGCCGGTCTTTTTCAGAGTTTCCAGTGATAAATCAGCGCTGTAGCTGTTGTCATCGAATTCAACCACAGTCAAACACACACCATTGGTGGCGATGCTGTCGCCGAGCTGTACATCAGACATATCCAGCTTACCGACATTCACGGTTACCGTAATATCTTCACCGCGAGGTGTGATAGCACTTAGGGTACCTACGGCTTCTACAATTCCTGTAAACATTCTAAAACTCTTGTTCTTACTGCTTTTGCATCAAGCAGTTAAATTACTATAGATATAACTATCGCGGATTAAGATTTCCATACTGGCTGAGCGACAATGCGAATGTCGGGTCCTACCATACGTACATCTTTAATCGACAAATCGATCACGTCATCCATTGAGCTTAAGCCCAACGCACCCATCAAACCGCGGCCATCACTGCCCATTAGTTTAGGTGCTAAGTATAAGATTAGCTCGTCAACCAGTTGATTCTCAATAAAGCTTTTTGCCAATGTTGCGCCTGCTTCCACCCAAATATGATCGATGTGATGACTAGGAAGATCTTGAATCAGCTGGGCAATATCAAGCTGCCCTTCACCGTCGAGAGCAACCATAATGTCAGCTTCAGACTCAGCAACCCGTAGCACTGGTGCTTCAGATTGATACAACTTGAGATCTTGATTAGCAGCTTGAAGCAATTGTGCCTGTCGATCGAGAATCACGCGCGTAGGTTGGCGCAGTGAAGATTGTGGATAAAGCGATTGAACCGCTTGCGGTAATTCATCCCAACGCACATTAAGTGACGCATTATCTTCAATTACGGTTTGACTGGTCGATAATACCGCTCCCGCCTTGGCACGGAAATGCTGCACATCACGACGAGCATGCGGCGAAGTAATCCATTGGCTCTGACCATTACTCAAAGCAGTTTGACCGTCTAAGCTTGCTGCCATCTTCAATTGAACAAACGGCATACCTGTTTGCATGCGTTTGATAAAGGCTGGGTTTAACGCCAATGCATCTTGCTCTAGCAGCCCGACTTGCACCTCAATACCCGCATCACGCAGCATTTTGATGCCGCGGCCTGCAACTTTCGGGTTTGGGTCTTCCATTGCACAAATCACTTTTGCAACTTGAGCCTTAATCAACCCTTCAGCACATGGCGGCGTACGACCGTAATGAGAGCAAGGTTCTAGCGTGACATAAGCAGTCGCGCCTTTGGCTTTGTCGCCGGCCATTCTCATGGCATGAACTTCTGCGTGGGCTTCGCCCGCTTTGGCATGGAAGCCTTCACCAACAATATTGTCGCCATGCGCGATAACGCAGCCGACATTTGGGTTTGGTGCAGTGGTATAAATGCCGCGCTTAGCCAGTTGCATGGCACGCGACATCATTTGAAAATCTAACGGAGAAAATTTTGACATGAGTGGGAGTTAGTCCTCTAGCTTGGCAATCTCTTCGCCAAACTCTCGGATGTCTTCAAAGCTACGGTAAACAGAGGCAAAACGAATGTAAGCCACTTTGTCGAGCTCTTTCAGTTGATCCATGACAAGGTTACCAATCATCTCTGTTGGTACTTCACGCTCGCCAGTTGCTCGCAGTTGAGACTTGATAGTACTGATCGCAAGTTCAATGGCATCTGCGCTCACTGGGCGCTTCTCTAATGCACGTTGTACCCCACCGACCATTTTGTCTTCGTTAAAGGGTTCACGGTTGCCATTCGACTTGATCACTTTTGGCATAACAAGCTCAGCCGATTCGAATGTCGTAAAACGCTCACTACATGCCAGGCATTGACGGCGACGACGAACTTGATGCCCGTCTGCGACTAGCCTTGAGTCGATTACTTTAGTGTCGTTCTCTGAACAAAAAGGACAATGCATATCACCTCCAAATAATTGATTGTCAGTGTAACGGAATTGCCAAACGTAGGGAAAGAAAAAGGGCCAATTAAGGCCCTTTTATGTGGTTATTCGTTGATTATGACCAACCGAGCTTCACATTCATCCTAGCTACGAACTAGGTAGTTCGCTTTACCAACCCACTTGTAGCTGGTTAGCTCTTCCAATCCCATAGGACCGCGAGCATGAAGCTTCTGTGTTGATACTGCCACTTCTGCGCCCAGACCAAACTGCGCACCATCCGTAAAGCGAGTTGACGCGTTCACATAAACCGCCGCAGAACCGACTGAGTTAATGAAACGCTCAGAGCTCTCTAGGCTGTTTGTCATGATTGCATCTGAGTGGCTCGCATTATGTACGCGCATGTGGTCAATCGCCTGCGCTACGTCAGCAACCACCTTGACACCTAAGGTGTAGCTTAGCCACTCAGTATCGAAATCATCTTCACCCGCATCACGCACGTCAGCGAAATCAGCAAGCAGCGTTTTAGCACTTGCATCAGCCACTAATGTCACTTTACCCGCTAGGCGCGTTTTAAGCTTACCAAGGAACTCCTCAGCGACTGCTTCATGAACAAGCAGAGTATCTAGCGAGTTACATGCTGATGGGCGTTGAACCTTTGAGTTCTCAACCACATTCACTGACTTTTCTAGGTCAGCCGACTCATCAACGAAGATGTGGCTAATACCAAAGCCGCCGATGATTACTGGGATAGTGCTGTTCTCTTTACACATTTTGTGTAGACCTGCACCACCACGTGGGATGATCATATCAACGTACTCGTCTAGCTTAAGCAGTTGAGATACAAGTTCGCGATCTGGCTTCTCAATGTATTGTACCGATGCCGCTGGTAGCTCTGCTTTTTCTAGTGCAGATTGGATAACTTTAACCAGCTCCATGTTTGAGAAAAACGTCTCTTTACCACCACGTAGGATGCTTGCGTTACCTGTTTTCAGGCACAGTGCAGCAATGTCGATGGTTACGTTCGGGCGTGCTTCATAAATGACACCAACAACACCAAGCGGTACGCGACGACGAGAAAGCGACATACCGTTTTCTAGTACTTTGCTGTCAATTTCGCTGCCTACAGGGTCATTCAGGCTGATAACGTTGCGCACATCGTTAGCAATACCCGTTAGACGCTCTTCGTTAAGAAGTAGGCGGTCAAGCAGCGCTTCTGTTAAACCAGCTTCACGACCCAATTCGATGTCTTTTGCGTTCGCTTCAAGAATGGTCGCCGCATTTGCTTCTAGTTCATCTGCAATGATAGAGAGCGCTTTGTTCTTCTGCGCTGTTGATGCTGTTGCTAGGTGAAAGGCAGCCTCTTTTGCTGCGATACCCATGTTAGTTAAATCCACGTTTAACTCTCCCTTAATTCTGTCTGTCTATCTGAAATTCTGGGTACGCTAGTTAATGAAATAGCCACCTTCTATCGGCAGCTATTCATTGGTCTCTCATTTTCTGAGTAAGCGTACTAAGTTTAGCTCGTCTGTTACTCTTGGATCACTACCATGTCATCACGGTGAATAACCTCTGAGCCGTAGTCATAACCCAGAATTTCTCCAATATCTTTACTGTGTTTGCCCGCAATCTTCGCCAAGTCTTGGCTTGAGTAGCTTGCGATACCACGCGCAATCACTTTACCTTTATTGTCTGTTACTTGAGTCACTTCACCTCGAGAGAACTCACCGCGAACTTGAATCACACCTTTAGCCAACAAGCTGCTGCCCTTGGTGTTCACAGCATTCACTGCACCGTCATCAACCACGATATCACCCGCCGATGCAGGGCCAGCCAAGATCCAACGCTTGCGGTTCTCAAGCGCCTCTTCTAATGGCAAGAAACGTGTGCCTTGTGGCTCTGCGCTGAGTGAGTCAAAGACCACATTCTCTGCGCTGCCTGCTGCGATGATAACTTCAATACCTGCACGACGCGCAATGTCCGCTGCTTGCAGCTTAGTGGCCATACCGCCAGTACCCAAGGTGGTACCACTGCCACCAGCGATCTTACGCAAGGTATCATCGATGGTCTTAACCTCTTTGATCAACTCAGCATTTGGGTCTTTGCGAGGATCAGCGGTAAATAGACCTTTTTGGTCAGTCAGGAGTAGAAGCTTATCAGCACCACACAAAATACCGACTAAAGCCGACAAGTTATCGTTGTCGCCTACTTTAATCTCGTTGGTCGCTACCGCATCGTTCTCATTAACGATTGGGATAATGTCGTTATCCACCAATGCATTGATGGTGTCACGTGCATTTAGGAAGCGCTCACGGTCATCGAGGTCGGCACGCGTTAACAGCATTTGGCCAATCTTGATGCCGTAGATAGCAAACAAAGACTCCCAAACCTGAATCAGTTGACTCTGTCCTACTGCAGCAAGCAACTGTTTGCTCGCCATTGAGTTGGGCAGTGCGGGGTAACCAAGGTGCTCACGTCCAGCTGCGATAGCGCCAGACGAAACCATAACCACAGAGTGGCCTTGCTTTTTCAGTTCTGCACACTGACGTACAAGCTCTACCATGTGAGCTCGATCTAACGCTAATGTGCCACCAGTTAAGACACTGGTACCCAGTTTAACAACCACAGTTTTGCGCTGTGTTGCTGTCCCGCTTTGATGATTAGTTGTCATGAAGTCTTTATATGAATAAAACAAATAAGAGGTGATGTTTTAACAATCAAAACGGGAATTCACAAGTAGAAAAGGTGCGAAATCGCACCTTTTTACCTTATAGAGAGGAGTAACCTTTAAAATTAGACAAATTCGACAGAAGCTGCGTCGAGCTCAACCTCCAGTTCGAACTTAGATTTCAGTTCCTCGGATAGCTTTTGATGAAACGCTTCCTGAGTACGAGTCACCTCAGAAACGGCTTTCTTAGGAAGTTCCAGCTCTTCCCATTCACCCTCAACGTTATATTTGCCAATGTTGTACTTGGCAGTAAAGCCTTGTTCAGATTTTGCCAATTCTAGCCACCATCCCCAGAACTCACGCTCTTCTGGTGACTTCTTATCGTTTACACACACCGAAAGGCAATCGAAGATGTAGTGTCCCTCTTCCGATTGTGGCTCTCTCAAATATGGACCAATGGCCTTTAAAACATTTAGCAAACGATAATGAGTTGGTTGTTGTGTCACTTCTGACATATTGAATCTCCGTTTTCAATGTTAAGAATGACGTTACTCAGACTGTAATACGTAGAAAACACGTAAGTGGATTTTATAAATTATCTCTGAGTATCAGGTACTTAATCTGTACACTATTCATGCTTAACTAATTTAGGAGAAATGTCATCTAAATAATTCATCCTCAAGCCATTTTATCGCCAATTCGAGGGATTGCTCATACCCTTGTGTAATTGACTTGGACTTAATTTTCTTCGCCTTGCCATAATCACTGTAAATAGCAACCAGTTGATTATCCGACGGTGGTGATACCGGGTCGCCATCCAGAGCCAATGCTAGGATAGGAACTCGCGTTTTACTGTTAGCCAGTAGCCCCTGAACCTTCAGAGACCAAGCCATTAGCTGACCTGATAAGCTATTGATATCAACTGCACCTTTACCCAAACGAGAAGCGAGCACATCGAGGTGCATCTTGGGCATCTGTTTCAGTTTATCCGCATGTACAAAGATATCGTGAATCGGTGCACCGAGTGCCACACAAGCTTTGATCTTCTGTTGCTCTAGGAAAGACAAACGAACCATCGCGTTGCCGCCAAAGCGGAAGCCAAACAGACCGACCTTATAGTGGTCAACCCATGGGATATTCGGCAGCTCATTCAAGACCGCTTGGTGCAAACAAGAAGAGTCTTCCGTTAGTGGCCAGTGAGAGCTGTGACCAATTGATGGCATATCTACCGTCAACATCGCGATATTCTTTGGCGCAAGGTAGTCGCGGAACAGGCGCCACATATCCGTTTGTAAGCTATCTAGCCCAGCACTAACGATCACCACGGGTTGAGGCTTATCGGTATTGGAGAGATGCAGGTGCGCTTTGATCTTGCGATTTTGATACGGGATCTCGAGCTGCTTTACTACCAACTTGGTATGCTTAATCGCTTCCGCATAAGCTGTATTGGCCAACACCTGAGCTTGAGTCGCTAGGTTGTCGTTTTTCAAATGAGGGTAGCCAGCAATACTGAAGCAAAGTGACGCAGAAAACAGTTCCTCTGCAACCTCTTCGCCGCTCTTATCGTTAGCGCGGTTTTGGTGTTGCATACCGAGCTTTGTCCACTCATAAGCCCAGTTACCACTGCGGTAGCCCATGACGGTATCTAACCAATCATCCGTCGTACGAGAATGGGTCGATGATGCAATGCGTGACAACACGGCTTCTTGCTCGATCGGGTTCACCCCTTGCCAAACCCACTGCATACGGCGCAGGTTTCGGTACCACGCGCTGTCTTGCTGCTCATGCTTCTGTTCAAGCAGATCAACAGAGCTCGGCATATATTGCGTCAGCATTGAGGTCTCTTTCGCCTGTTTGTGTTTGACGAATAGAGTTTCAGATAGGTTTTTACTGGTTTCTTCAGATAACGACATGGGGATTCTCAGTCGAGGATGATGACTGTAATGATATAAAAAAAAATGACCCTATAAAGGGTCATTTCTCAAAAAACACAGATTATGCTTATTTTGACTTGCGATTTACTGGCTCAATGTAACCTAGGCTTAGGTCCCATGGCTGTTCAATCCATGTGTCTTGTGCGATATCAACGATGTAATCGTCTAGTAGTGCAGCACCTGAAGGCTTAGCACATACCGCGATTAGCTTCGCTTTAGGGTACATTTCACGCAGTTTACGTGCAGTGTCACCGCTGTCTACTAGGTCTTCAACGATTAGGAAACCTTCACCGTCACCCTCTGGCGCTTTAACGACAGTCATATCACGTTGGTGATCGTGGTCGTAGCTAGAAATACAAATTGTATCAACGTAGCGAATACCTAGCTCACGAGCCAAGATTGCGCCTGGTACTAAACCACCACGACTTACTGCCCAGATACCCTTCCACTGTTCTGCTGGCATTTGCTTAGCAGCCAGTTCACGGCAGTAAGATTGCATGTTGTCCCATGTGATGATGAATTTGTTACTCATAGTAATTAAACCTAATAAATTGTCATGTTGTTAGAGGCCATATCGACATGGCCTCTGCAAGCGATTAAGCGAAGATGTACTTAAGGATAAAGATCACAGACATTACCCAAACGGCAATAGAAACGTCGCGACCTTTGCCACTTAGCAGCTTAATTGCAGCGTAAGCGATGAAACCTAGAGAGATACCCTCTGCAATAGAGTACGTCAACGGCATAAGCAGACATGTTACCACGACTGGTGCTGCTTCTGTAAGATCACGCCAATCAATGCCAACCAGACCAGACATCATCAGAATTGCTACATAGAATAACGCACCTGACGTTGCGTAAGCTGGGATCATGCCCGCTAGAGGCGAGAAGAATAGAGCAAGAAGGAAAAGTACGCCCACGACTACAGCCGTTAGACCTGTACGACCACCTTCTGCAACACCTGAAACACTCTCTACGTAAGAAGTGGTGTTTGATGTACCTAGAAGTGCACCGATAGACGTTGCTGTTGAGTCAGCAAGCAGTGCTTTGTTCAGACGAGGGAGTTTGCCGTCTTCTTTGATTAGGTTTGCTTTTGTCGCAACACCAACTAGCGTACCTGCGGTGTCAAATAGGTCGACGAATAGGAAAGCAAACACAACCGAGATCATGCCGATTTCAAATACAGCAGAGAAATCAAGCTGCATGAATGTTGGCGCTAGGCTTGGTGGAGCAGAAACGATACCACCGTATTGCACATCACCAATAACAATTGCAACCGCAGTGATAGCAAGAATCGCGATCATTACTGCACCTTTCACACCACGGTGAACCAATGCAACTGTTAAGAAGAAGCCAAGTGCACCCAGAATAGGGCCAATCGCTGTGATATCACCCAGAGATACCTTCGTTGCTGGGTTAGAAACAACGATACCCGCGTTGCTTAGAGCGATAAACGCAAGGAAAAGACCGATACCTGCAGAGATACCCACACGCAGTGACATAGGAATCGAGTTGATAATCCATTCGCGGACTTTAAAAATGCTTAAGAAAATGAAGATAACGCCCGACACGAATACCGCAGCCAAAGCAACTTGCCACGTATACCCCATGCCCATTACAACTGCGTAAGTAAAGAACGCGTTCAGACCCATACCTGGTGCTTGAGCGATCGGGTAGTTGGCTACAAAGCCCATGATGAAACAGCCAATAGCCGCAGCTAGACAGGTTGCTACAAATACAGCGCCGTGATCCATACCTGCATCAGCTAAGATCATTGGGTTTACAAAAATGATGTAAGCCATAGTTAGGAAGGTCGTTAGACCGGCGATGATTTCAGTGCGCACATTGGTGCCGTTTTCACTGAGTTTGAATAGCTTTTCGAACATTATCGAATCCTATAAGGGTGAAAAGTAAACGGTTGCGTAATCGATTGGCTCAGGATTATAAAGTCATCAAATAACAAATTCCAGATAGAATTAAGACTCTAACCAATATTAATAGAGAAAACTTATGAAACAGGGCGATTAAAGTAGGCTATTCTTATCCACTAAACTCATGTAAAACAGATACTTAAAATCATCAAAAAAATGCAAAACAAGTGGTGTTTTTTTCTACCACCTTGAAAATTCACCAAGAAAAGACAGCAAAGACCGTACGATAAAAGTCATTAAAGCACCGCTCTTTTCAACAGATCTGGTAATAATGGAAGTTCTGCTCAGTTGTGGTGCAAAATTTAACCAGCCCCTATTCCCATCTGAATAGAGTAGTACCAAAAGCCCTGATATCAATAATGCATTGGAGTGGCTATGAAGCCTTGGGGTAACAAATCGTGGAATTAGAAAAATGGTGGGAAAACAGCAGGCAAAAAAAACGCCACTCAAATATGAGTGGCGGTAGAATCAGTCAACCAAGAGGGTTGTAAAAAAATTCCAATATATAGGGGTGAACAAACTGTTCAAGTCACACGCTCAGATTACTTGTTGTAACCAAAGCTAGTTGGGTATGCAAAGTTGCTAGTGTAAACAGAGCTGTTAAGCCAGAACATTGCAGATGGTAAACCTTTCATAACTATCACCTTAATAAATCAATTAAAAACAATTTTGATTTCTCAGTTCCTTGGAGGCGATAAACGGACTCATCCTTTGAGCATTTACTCTTCGTCTCAGAAGTTGGTTATTAATATACCCCAACGAAAAAAGATTACAAGTATTTTTTGCACCAAATCACACTTTTAGCCTAAAAAGACTAGATAACAAACTCAAGATGTAATTAAATTACAGAACAGAGCAATAAAAACGTTTGCACGGCAACTTATTAAGCAACTGAGCACCTATTTTTGATCGAAGCAACAAATCTATTTTCAAACTTTGCAACAATTGCCTGTTACAACACCTACTCGTTACCTCACTCAAATGGTATGCTGTCGGCATCAAAACAGACCCATATTTTAGATAATTGTCCTTTATACCAAGCCACTTTTACCTAAAGATATGGTTATCAAATAAAAAAGGAGTCATCCGTGTCTGAATTCCATTCTGAGATCAGTAAATTATCCCCTGCCCCACTTTGGCAGTTTTTCGATAAGATTTGCTCAATCCCACACCCATCAAAGCACGAAGAAGAGCTTGCTCAATACATTATTGCTTGGGCAGCAGAACAAGGCCTAGATGTACGCCGTGACCCAACGGGTAACGTATTCATCAAGAAGCCAGCAACGCCGGGTATGGAAAACAAAAAAGGTGTGGTACTACAAGCTCACATCGATATGGTTCCACAAAAGAACGAAGATACGGTTCACGACTTCACTAAAGACCCAATCCAACCGTACATCGACGGCGAGTGGGTAACAGCGAAAGGCACAACACTTGGCGCAGACAACGGTATGGGCATGGCATCATGTCTTGCGGTTCTTGCATCAAACGAAATCAAGCACGGCCCAATCGAAGTTCTACTAACGGTAGATGAAGAAGCAGGTATGACTGGTGCGTTCGGTCTTGAAGCGGGTTGGTTAGAGGGTGACATCCTTCTTAACACCGATTCAGAGCAAGAAGGCGAAGTGTACATGGGTTGTGCTGGCGGCATCGACGGCGCAATGACATTTGATGTTGCTCGTACTGCAATCCCAGCAGATTTCGTGACTCGTAAGCTAACGCTTAAAGGTCTTAAAGGCGGCCACTCAGGTTGTGATATTCACACAGGTCGTGCAAACGCAAACAAACTGCTTGCTCGTTTCCTAGCGGGTCACGCAAAAGAGCTAGACCTACGCATCGTAGAATTCAAAGGCGGTAGCCTACGTAACGCGATTCCTCGTGAAGGTTTCGTAACAGTTGCTGTACCAGCGGCAAACCAAGAGAAACTGGCTTCGCTATACAACTACTACACGGAGCTTCTTTCAACAGAGCTAGGTAAAGTAGAAGACAGCATTGTGACTTTCAACGAAGAAGCTTCAGTTGAAATGGGCGCACTTGCAGCGGCTGACCAAGCTCGCTTCATCGCAGCACTTAATGCAGCGCCAAATGGTGTGATCCGTATGAGTGATGAGATTGAAGGCGTTGTTGAGACATCTTTAAACGTGGGTGTTATCACGACAGAAGAGAACTCAATCACAGTACTTTGCCTAATTCGTTCTCTGATCGACTCTGGCCGTAGCCAAGTTGAAAGCATGCTTCACTCTGTAGCTGAGCTTGCTGGTGCGAGCATCGAATTCTCTGGTGCTTACCCAGGTTGGAAGCCAGATGCGGATTCTGAAATCATGCACATCTTCCGCGACATGTACGAAGGCATCTACGGTCACAAGCCAAACATCATGGTTATCCATGCTGGTCTTGAGTGTGGTCTATTCAAAGAACCTTACCCGAACATGGACATGGTTTCTTTCGGCCCTACTATCAAGTTCCCTCACTCTCCAGATGAGAAAGTGAAGATTGATACGGTTGAGCTATTCTGGAACCAAATGGTTGCACTACTTGAAGCAATCCCAGAAAAAGCATAATTCGCTGTTCTAGCTGAAAAAAAAACAGGTACTCATTGAGTACCTGTTTTTTTAACTAGCGAGCTTATTATATCTTTATCTACAACAAACGTTACGCGCGAGTTGCCGCGTAAGCCGCTAACTCATCCATTGAGGTTTGAGCGACAATCTCACCATCGATAGAGTACGTCACCACTTCGCCATCACGCACACCAATCAAAGTCGCCTCTTCACCATTTTGGTAGGTGATGCTCATTTGAATCGTGTTTTCATCCAACTGCATCATTTCACCACGCTCAATCACACGATTTTGAGTTAGAGGTGCGATTGGCGCTTCAGTGAGAGACTTATCAAGCTGGTGGTTGATGTCGATGTAAGTATCAGTTTTGCTATCGAAGATATGCGGGGTACCAGTAATCGGGTTTTTACCCGTCCAAAACTCTAGAGAGTTGAAGACTAAGTAGTCCGCTGCCACAGTTAGACCGTAAACAGGTGCGAGCAACATGTTCAACCCACCACGCGCGTAACGGTTATCGACCGCTTTAAGGTTAAATTGCATTAGGTAACCAGTAACAGCATTACTGCCCACACAGCCTGAAAGAGCTACCGACGCCACTGCCAGAGCTACGATCTTAGTGATTGTTTTTTTCATAACGATCTCAGTTAATTAATATAGTCGCCCAAAAAAAGGCGCTGGATAGTAGCAGTCGATTTCTTCCCAATTATCAGCGAATTGTCAGAAATATAACGCTAAGCAATTAACTTGATTAAGATTAAATCAACGCCGATTCCATTCTCAAACACACCTCATTAAAAATTTTTGTCGTCACCGTAAAGTGATTGATTCGTACTAAAAATCAACGATTGGTACATTCCGATTTAATCCATTATCCATTCGTTGAGAAACCTAAATGGCAAGACTAAAACCTAACCAACCATTCGAACTCCTTGGTCAAACTGTACAACCAGGCCAACGAATGGAGATTGAGCTGCAAGCTGCTCAGCTGTATACCCACTCGCCACTATCGATCCCTATCGAGGTGATTCATGGTCGTCAAGCGGGACCAACGTTGATGGTGAACGCAGCGATTCACGGTGACGAGCTCAATGGTGTTGAGATTGCACGTCAACTGACCAACGCTATCGAACCGAAAAAGCTAAAAGGTACCCTGATTGTCGTGCCTATCGTTAACGTGTTTGGCTTTATTCATAAATCTCGCTACCTACCTGATCGCCGCGACTTAAACCGCTGCTTCCCAGGAAGCGAGAAAGGCTCACTAACGTCTCGTATCGCCTACACATTCTTTGAAAATGTCGCGAAGCGTTGTGACTATATTTTGGATTTGCATACAGGTGCCATTCACCGCACCAACCTGCCTCAGATTCGTGCAAACTTATCGAACCCTGAGACATTAAGAATCGCTAACGCGTTTGCGACACCAGTGATCATCGACTCACCACTTCGTGACGGTTCACTGCGTAGCGAAGCAGAGAAGCTTGGTATTCCGGTACTGACGTACGAAGGCGGTGAAGCTCTGCGCTTTGATCACCTAGCAATCCGTGCTGGTTACTTGGGAATTCATCAGGTAATGAAAGCTATCGGGATGCTTAGACCAAATCGTAAAAAGCTACCAGAGCCTGTTATCAGCCGCTCCACCAGCTGGATTCGCGCAGAATCAGACGGCATCTTACGTAACATGGTGAGACTAGGTGAAAAGGTTGAGGCGGGACAAACACTGGCGTATGTCAGTTCGCCGCTAGGACACCAAGAGAGTCAAATCATCACCAAGAAAGGCGGTATTGTAATTGGTCAGCAAACTCTGCCACTGGTTAATGAAGGTGATGCGGTGTTCCACATTGCTTACTTCAAACAAGATGATGAAGATGTAGAACAGTCAGTAGAAAACTACATTGAAGAAGTTGCTGAAGAAGATTGGCTGACGACTCTGAATAACTGATCGCTTGCCCAGCAATAAAACAAACTCCACAAAAAAGCCCCCGTCGCTCAATACGATTGGGGCCTTTCTTTACTAGGTGAGTAAACTCAACCTCGTAGAATCTTATTCAGCGTCAAGCTCAGCTGCTGCTGCACGAGCTTTTGCACGTGCTTCACGCGCTTGCTCAGCTTTTAGCTCTTTAGCGTGGCGCAGTTCATCACGCTCTTTACGCTGCTCTGCTTTACGCTCGTTACGCTCAGCTTGGTTAGCAACGAAAGAAGCCAGCTCTTTCTCTGCCCACTCTTGTGCTTGAGCTTCAGTTTCAAAACCCGTTTCACGCTTAGAAACGCGAGTTGAGCGAGAAGTTACTTGACGAGTAATCTCTGCACACCAGCCATTGCGTTTTTCTGAAAGGCGGATATCAAATTTTTTGGTCTTAGACATGTTCTGTATTTTCCTAAGGGAGATCATTAAGGGATCGGTCAACTTTGATAACTCCATCTATGTGAGCATCTTTTAACACCATCCCTTGGTAAGCGCGGTATTAGAGCACAAATCCATAAACATTGCTGCAAATATTTGCAGCGGATCACACTCCAATTGTGCAAATCGTTTGCGACTCAGTGTTCTCGATTTCATTCCTCCTTTCTTCCCCTCCATTTTGCAGAGAACAACGCGTTAATGATGAAATGAACTATGCTCAAACATAGGCAAGTGAACCCACTAATCGACTCGATTACCCATCAATGTTCAATGTCTTAACTACTCCGCCCATAATTAAAATAGCTAAGGAGTCGCTATGGATAGCTTCATCAAAAATCTACCGAAAGTTGAGCTGCACCTGCATATAGAAGGCACACTCGAACCAGAACTGATGTTTGAATTGGCAAAACGCAACAACATCGACATCCCATTCGACAATCCAGATCAAGTGCGTCAAGCGTACCAATTTCACAACCTACAATCATTTCTCGATATCTATTATCAAGGTGCCAATGTCCTGATTCACGAGCAAGATTTCTACGACCTGACATGGGCTTACCTGCTCAAATGCCAACAAGACAATGTGATTCATACCGAGATCTTTTTTGACCCTCAAACCCACACTGAGAGAGGGATTGAATTTGAAACAGTGATCGCTGGCATCACTCGTGCCCTCAAACAGGCCGATCAAGAGCTCGGAATCAGCAGTCAATTGATCATGTGTTTCTTACGCCACCTTGATGAAGAGAGCGCCTTCGCCACTCTCAGTAAAGCCCTTCCCTACAAAGAGCACATTATTGGCGTCGGGCTCGATTCATCTGAAATGGGCCACCCACCAGAAAAGTTTCAACGTGTATTTCAAGAGGCGCTCAACCACGGCTTCCTCAGTGTGGCGCACGCGGGTGAAGAAGGGCCGGCTCAGAACATTCGAGATGCCATCGAGATGTTAGGTGTTACTCGTATCGACCACGGTGTGCGCTGCAGTGAAGATCCTGAGCTCGTAGCAGAGCTTGCCGCGCATCGTATGCCTTTAACGGTGTGCCCTTTGTCGAACACCAAACTAAAAGTGTTTGAGACTATGCAGCAGCACAACATCGTTGAGCTTTTAAGAAATGGGGTATGTGTAACCATAAACTCGGATGACCCAGCCTACTTCGGTGGCTACATGAACGATAACTTCTTAGCCGTTGCCCACGCTCACGAGATCACCAAACAAGAGCTCGCACAATTTAGTATCAACGCCATCGAAGCAAGTTTCATCTCCCCTCATGCCAAGGAAGATATGATCACCCAAGTTCGACACTACCTCACCAATCACTAAAATCGACTAAAAGGGCTAAAACGAAAAAAGGAAGCACAGCGCTTCCTTTTTCACTATTCATAGGCTGAATCACTTAGCCCGGATGGCCATCAACTCTTGGCGTTAGCAACATCATGCCAAATTTAAGCACATACATACCAAACGCGAGTACCCATAAACCCGCACTAATATTTACGATAGGCATCATGTAAGCAGGGAACAAACTCACTCCAACACTGCGCAATAACGCGGCCAGAATTAAGGCTGTAAATGCCACGGCCATGTTCGGTCCTTTGTAGATAGCGCGCCCTGTATGACCCATAGTGACGCGAGCAATCATCGCCAAGATCAAGCCGCTTAGACCACCAATTGCGAATAGGTGAATCATATTATGTCCTGCAAACGGGTTATCCAGTAAGCCACGTAGCAACAGACTCAACGGAATACAAAGGTATGCTGCATGCAGTGACCACACCAACGGCTCAGATAGCGTCGCCCAAGGTTTCCAGCGAATCACACGCACCAACTGAGCAATACCAGCAAACAGCATCAGAGGCTTACCGACTTCGACAAAAGTGAGTGGGAAGAAGCTCAACACAAACAGCCCGATCAAAGGCAGATTGGATAACCACTCAAGCCATAGCAAGGGTTGTGGCTTATCAAAGTTAAAGCGACGTGCGCTGAAGAATGGGATGACTCTCCCTCCCATCACAGATAGCAGCAGCGTAAACCACCACAGCATCGCATGCCAAACCGCTGAAGGAGGAAATGGCGGCATCCCCTTAATGGTTGCATAGCTGGCAAAATTCGCCACGATTGCCAAAACAAACAGCGGAACGAAGAATAGATTTTTCCACCCTTTGGCATGTACCACTCGAAAGCCAATTTCGTAAGCTGCAAAAGCCAAAAACAGTGCTTCAATCGACGAAATTAACCACAATGGTGCTGGTGTCCAAAACAGAATTCGAGGTGCGAGCCATAAACCAACCAAAGCTGCGAGACGATAGTGTTTAGTACCATTGACGCCCGTCCATGTCTGTACCGCGGTTAACACAAACCCGACAACAATCGCCATCGAGAAACCAAACAGCATCTCATGAACATGCCACCACAAGGCTGGCACTTGTAAGATTTCGGGTTGACCGTTTTGGAACATGTATACCCAAAGAACAATGGCGAGCACCGCATAGATGCTACCGAGGAAGAAGAAGGGTCTAAAGCCCAAGCGTAGATAAGCGGGAATCGCATCCTCGACACTTTTGTCTGTGATATTTAACAAAGTCGCTCCTAAATTAATAAGCGTATCGCCAAAATGGATTCGAGAGTGGTTTGGCGATAGATTCACATATAACTAGGTCAATGCATGAAGCATTCCAACATACTAAACCACTGTATTTATTGCCTTTAATCAGACTCATTCGCTGATATAGTGTCAATTAAACACACCATAAGAAGTCAATATGACACAATAAAGTCTTTCAGTTATATGCTGACTTTTATTGGCATCCCCCATATAGTAGGTGAGGCTTTCAACAATAAACAGACAAGGATAGCGATGTATATTTTTGGCTACGGCAGTTTAATCAACTCCTCTTCACGACAACTCACCGGACAGACCGGAAAAGCAATCCCAGCGATAGTCGATGGTCTAGTAAGACACTGGAGTAAAATCGATGACAGCTATGTGATCTCTCCTTTGATCGTGAATCAAGGGCAAGGTCAGGTAAATGGAGTATTACTTGAGGTCGATGAAGTGGCGCTGGCCGAGTTTGATCGTCGCGAGCGCGGCTATCACCGAGTTGAGTTAGATCCCGATCAGATCGAAGCGCATCAAGGCTTTGATCCTTCCCAAACGATCTGGGTTTACATTAAAGATGAGATTGAAGCGCCCTGCAGCAATAGCCCGATTGTTCAGACTTATGTGGATACTGTCATTGCAGGCTGCTTAGAAATATCAGAAAGTTTCGCTTCTCACTTTGTGCAACATACGCAGGGTTGGCAACACCCTATGATTAATGATCGCCATCAGCCTAAATATGGCAACCTAGCAGGCGTGTCTGAGCACCACCACAGCATCATTGATGACCTACTTCTAGTGGTGCGCAGCTCGTAAGTCACTACACGATGCGAACCCCTGCTGGCATCACACGCTCTGGTGTCAGCAGCACACTCTCCGACTCATCGTCTGTTTCAGCACACAGCAACATGCATTCTGATGTATGCCCGCGCATCTTAGCCTTCGCCAGATTACACAGCACCACCACTTGTTTGCCCATCAACTCTTCCTCTGTGTAGTAAGGCACTAGGCTGGTGACTGTCTGCAAGGTTCTCTCACCGACATCAATCTGCACAATATAGAGTTTGTCTGCGTTCTCATGACGAGCAACCTCAATGATCTTACCTACACGCATCTCTAACTTAGCGAAATCACCGTACGCAATCGTATCCATATCCATTCCCTTTTTATTGATGAAATTAACTTTACTTAATTTTAGTAAAGTGTAAACATTTACACTAGCACTAAAGCTAATAATTACAAGCGGTAAAGATCTCAATATTGGAAGTAAAAGATAAGTTTGATTGCCATACTATCAGCGACGGTGTTAAATAGGAGCGGTACTGAGTAGAGGTTGAAAATGGCAACAATAAAAGATGTGGCAAAGGAAGCGGGCGTATCTGTCGCAACCGTTTCCCGTGTAATTAACAAGTCCCCTAAGGCAAGTGCAAGCTCTATCGAGTCGGTCACACAGGCCATGAAAAAGCTGGGTTACCGCCCTAACGCCAATGCTCGTGCATTAGTCAGCCAAAGCACCAATACTGTCGGTGTTTTGGTTGGTGATATCTCAGACCCCTTCTTCGGTACGCTGGTAAAGTCGGTAGACAATGTAGCGCGTGAAAACGGCAAACACATTCTGGTCGGTAATGGTTCCCACGATCGCGAAGAAGAGAAGCAAGCCATCGAACTCTTAATCAACAACCGCTGCGAGTCTTTAGTGATTCACTCCAAAGGTCTTACCGATGAAGAGCTGATCGCTTATGCGAAAGAAGTGAAGGGCTTGGTAGTCATCAACCGCTATATCGAAGAGATTGGCGAGCGCTGTATCTTCCTCGATAACCAAAAAGGCGCCTACCTCGCTACTGAATACCTTATCCGTCATGGTCATCGCAATATCGCCTGCATCGCCTCATCAATTAACATTGAAGATGCTGACGAACGTGTTCAGGGCTATCGAGCAGCACTGAGTGACTACAACATCGAGTTGCCAGAGAGCTACATCGAAAGCTCACAACCAAGCAGCGAAGGCGGTGAATACGCCATGACTAACCTGCTCACCAAATCGCTACCGATTACTGGCATCGTCGCTTACAACGATTACATGGCAGCTGGCGCGCTTTCAGTCCTCGATGAGAATGGTATTCAAGCACCCGATCAAATGTCGATTGTCGGCTTTGATGACGGTTTAATCGCTCGCTACGTCTCACCAAAGCTGACCACCATTCGTTACCCAATTCAGATCATGGCAGAGAAAGCAACACGTCTAGCTTTGCAGCTTGCCAAACAGGAAGTGACCAGTTCAGAAACCATGAGGTTCTCACCGACTCTGGTACGCCGAAACTCAGTATCTAAAGTGAGTTAAAAAGATAAAAAAAAGCCCTAGCGAAAACCGTTCGCTAGGGCTTTGTTACCATACTCTCACTAATGTATCTTTAGTCATTCCCTCGTCAGTAATCTCCCCATAACGAGGTTCACCAAATCCTTTGAGCTGAATGGTTCAGTCTGATTAATCCCCCGAAAATTCAAACTGATAGCAAGTTTGGTAGCGATACTCTTGTTCAGGTCTAAGAATACAGCTCTCTTGCTTCCATTCTGGATGGTTTGGCGAGTCTGGTAAAAACTGAGTTTCCAACGCGACACCTGCGTAGTCTTGGTAGCTTGTACCTGAGCGGTTTGGCGTTCCTGCTAACCAGTTTCCGGTGTAAAGCTGCATTGCAGGCTTAGTCGTAAACACTTTTAAAGTGACAAGTGCGTCAGGCGAAGTCACCGTCGCCGCACATTTTCCGGCGCGGCACTCTTCTGCTAACAAAAACGAATGGTCATAACCTTTGGCATTTTTTTGCTGTTCATCGCCCATCAAACGCTCTGAGAGCATCGTAGGCCGATTGAAGTCAAAACTGGTCGACTTCACCGACTTAAGTCCGCTCAAAGGAATGCCAGATTTGTCGGTCGGTAAAAATTGAGACGCGTTAATGCTGACAATGTGCGACAAGCAGTCTTGTTCTAGCTCAGCACCTAACAGGTTAAAGTAGGCATGATTGGTGAGGTTAACCACCGTCTCTTTATCGGTCGTGGCAAAGTAGTCGATGGACACACGGTTGTCTTCCGTCAGCTGATAACTCACCGATACCTTGAGTGTACCCGGGAATCCTTGATCACCATCTGGAGACGTTAACGTATAGGTTACTGAGCTTTCGGTTTGCTCCTGAACCTGCCAACGCCTCTTATCAAAACCGTTAGGACCGCCATGCAGAGTATTCCCTGCTTGATTCACATCGACCTTGTGGTTGGTACCGTCGATCTTAAAGCGCCCTTTCGCAATGCGATTAGCGTAGCGACCGACAGTAGTTCCCATATAACTGGCTTGTTTGTTGAAGTTTTCCATTGAGTTAACACCCAGTAGCACTTCTCTCTTATTCCCTTTCAGTGGCAGGATACAGCTCAACCAGGTCGCGCCAATATCCATCAATGTCACTTCCATGCCGTGTTGGTTGGTCAGTGTCACCAACTTGGCAGGTTGCCCATCATAGGCTGCCGTTTGAGTCATTGACTGATGCAAACTTTGCGCTTGTGTCATCCTACATTCCTTCCTAGTGCCAGCAAAAAGCCTCTACAAAAGTGCAAAGGCTTTACTATTTGGCCTACTATGATCTTTTTACTTCTGTAGGCCTATAATCAGAGGGTTAGATTACTTCAACTAAGCCCGCACCGTCTTTCGCTTGGCACACATAAATGGATTCTTTTAGGCCCGTCGCCACTTGATATTTCTGTTCTACCGTCGCTTTGATGTCATCAACCAAGGTTGGTGGAACTAAAGCTACGATACAGCCACCAAAGCCACCGCCTGTCATACGTACGCCGCCCTGATCGCCAATCACCTCTTTAACCATCTCAACCAAAACGTCGATCTCTTTCACTGTGATTTCAAAGTCATCGCGCATTGAAGTATGAGATTCCGCCATCAACTCACCCATTCGTTTCATGTCGTGGTTGCGCAGTGCGACCGCCGCTTCTTCAGTACGATCGTTCTCAGTGATTACGTGGCGAGCGCGCTTAGCAACCATCTCATCCAACTCGTCGACTTTGGCATTGAATTGTTCAATGGAGATATCACGCAGTGCAGGTACGCCAAAAATACGCGCCGCTTCTTCACACTGTTCACGACGAGTGTTGTATTCACTGTCGACCAACCCACGCTTCTTGTTGGAGTTGATGATCACTACTGCCATATCCTCAGGCATCGAAACTGGCGTCGTCTCTAGACTACGACAATCCAACAGCATCGCATGGTTCGCTTGGCCTTCTGCTGAGATCATTTGGTCCATGATGCCGCAGTTACAACCAACAAACTCGTTCTCAGCTTGCTGTCCGTTCAATGCGATCTCCGCTTGGGTAATCTCTAGGTTGTAAAGCACCTTAAAGGTTTGACCGATAACTACTTCTAAAGCCGCCGAAGAACTTAATCCTGCGCCTTGAGGCACGTTACCCGTTACCGAAATATCGGCACCATTGAACTCATAGCCACGCGCTTTCAGACATTTCACCACACCACGAATGTAGTTCGCCCACATCTTGTCTTGTTGAAAAGTGATCTCTTGAGTCAAGTCGAACTCGTCCACTGCATCACCGTAATCAACCGATACTACTCGTACGATATTGTCGTCACGTTTTGCTGCCGCCACTACGGTTTGGTAGTTAATGGCACACGGTAGGACAAAACCATCATTGTAGTCGGTATGTTCACCAATTAGGTTTACACGACCCGGAGCTTGGATGATGTGAGTCGGAGCGTAATTGAGTACCGCATTGAAAGACGCTTTTGCGTTTTGGATTAGATCAGACATAGGAGACTCTCTGGTTAAACTTTAATTCAATTGATTGTGGCCCCTTATTGGCACCACTTTAATTCTGTTCGATTCCCTATCACGTTCGTCCCTCTCAGTTGGGAATGACAACATCAGCTCTATTCTCCACGGCTTGTCGTCATTCCAGAATCGAGAGACGAGATATTTGGAATCTCTTTTTATGGATTAACTACTGCTCTTTGTAATGCACGTCACTCAAGTCACGTAGACGCTGCGCCGCTTGCTCTGCCGTCAGATCACGTTGCGATTCAGCCAGCATTTCATAACCCACCATGAACTTGCGTACCGATGCGCTACGCAATAGTGGTGGATAGAACAGAGCGTGTAGCTGCCAATGATCAATGTCGGTCCCCTCTTCGAAGAATGGCGCATAGTGCCAGCCCATCGAGTATGGGAATGAGCATTGGAACAGATTGTCGTAGCGGCTTGTTAGCTTCTTAATCGCAACCGCCAAATCATCACGTTGCTCGTCAGTCAGTTCGCTCATGCGACGAATGTGTGTCTTTGGCAGCAACATGGTTTCGAACGGCCACGCTGCCCAGTAAGGTACAACGGCAATCCAATGTTCCGTTTCAACCACAGTGCGAGAGCCGTCTTTCATTTCAGCTTCAACGTAGTCTACTAATAAGTTTGAACCTTGTTGTTCGAAGTACTCTTTTAGAAGCTTCTCTTTACGTTCGATCTCATTTGGCAGAAAGCTGTTCGCCCAGATCTGACCGTGTGGGTGAGGCTGAGAACAGCCCATAGTCTCACCTTTGTTTTCAAACGCTTGAACCCATAGGTAATCTTTACCTAACTCTTCAATCTGCTCGTTCCAGGTATCAATCACACCGCGGATTTTATTGACCGGTAACTCTGGCAAGGTTTTGCTGTGGTCTGGCGAGAAACAGATCACGCGGCTCAACCCTCGAACACCTTGAGTCTTAAATAGAGGGTTTTCAGACTCTGGAGCGTCAGGCGAGTCAGGCATCAGCGCCGCGAAATCATTACTAAATACGTAAGTTCCGTCGTAGTCTGGGTTTACATCACCCGAGATACGTGTGTTAGTTGGACAAAGAAAACACTCTTTGTCATACGCTGGAAGCTGTTCGGTTGATGGCTTCTCGTCTTGACCACTCCAAGGACGTTTCGCACGGTGTGGTGATACCAAAATCCACTGACCCGTTAGTGGGTTATAACGGCGGTGCGGGTGATCGACTGGGTTAAATTCAACTTTTGACATACTTACATTGCTCTTAATTTTTGTGTTCTTGGCACATCCACCAAGATAAATAATTCTTCTACAAGGAGATTCCCTATCACGCTCGTCCCTCGCTGTAGGGAATGACGTTTGAGTTCGTCGTTTTAATATTCAACGGCCTTTAACTCATTCGTCATTCCAGAGTCGAGGCACGAGATATCTGGAATCTCTCTTTTCTCATCTCTTACCTCTGCATTCCCCGATGAAATTGGAGTTGCAGCTAGGCAGCAAGCTTTCCAATATCCATGAGCATAGATCTTCTATGTGATTGGAATTGGTGAGCGCAGCTAACAACGCTGCGGCTTCAATTACGAAGGGGAATAACCATTAGGGTTGTTCGACTGCCAATTCCACGTATCCGCCGTCATTTCATCAACGCTGCGAGTCGCTTTCCAACTTAGATCTCGCTCGGCTTTTTCAGTACTTGCCCAGCACTCAGCAATATCACCCGGGCGACGTGGACAAATCTCATAAGGCACTGGCTTACCAGAGGCTTTTGCAAAGGCTTCTACCATCTCTAGAACACTTGAGCCTTTACCTGTGCCTAGGTTGTAGATATGCAAACCCGCTTTCTCGCCTACTGCTTTTAGTGCTGCAACGTGGCCATCGGCTAAGTCCATTACGTGGATGTAATCACGAACGCCTGTACCATCTGGAGTTGGGTAATCGTTACCAAATACCGCTAACTTCTCACGGCGACCGACGGCCACTTGAGCGATAAATGGCATTAAGTTGTTTGGAATGCCTTGCGGGTCTTCACCCATAGTGCCTGATGGGTGTGCGCCAACCGGGTTGAAGTAGCGAAGCAGCGTTACGCTCCAATCGTTTTCGGCGTTAAACAGATCGCTCAAACACTCTTCAACCATGTATTTACTGCGCCCGTAAGGGTTAGTTGTTGCACCTGTAGGAGAATCTTCAGTAATTGGCACAACCTCTGGGTCGCCATAAACCGTAGCTGAAGAGCTGAATACGATGCTTTTTACGCCCGCTTTTTTCATGCAACGAGCCAAAACCAAAGAGCCATTTACGTTGTTGTCGTAGTATTCAAGAGGCTTAGCCACCGATTCACCCACGGCTTTTAAGCCCGCAAAGTGAATCACAGCCTGAATGTCGTTTTCTGCAAACACGCTATCGAGGAAAGATTCGTCGCGAATATCGCCAAGGTAAAAGGTTGGACGTTGACCCGTTAATGCTTCGATTCTCTCAAGCACCAACTCTTTGCTGTTACACAAGTTATCAACGATGATCGGTTCCATACCTGCCTGCATCATTTGAATGCAAGTATGACTTCCGATGTACCCCATGCCGCCTGTAACCAGTACTTTCACAATCAACCTCTCTCTTAATCTTGATGACACTCAAGTGGAATATCCAAACTCAATAGCGTCGCGTTAATTAAATACTAGCAGTCAATTTGGAACTAATTCTGTGATCAAAACCACGAAGTGTAAACGTTTACACAAAGTTTCACAGATAGGTCACAGAGCGAAAGGCGTGATAAATGAATGATTAGCAACCTAATCCATTGAATTTAAATAAGATAATTATGAATAGTGAAATTTGCGATATGCACTAAGAGTTCTGAACTTATTTTACTAAAAGTTAATGCAATGACTTCCAGTTTCATTACAATAGACGTTGCAGAATTAGAGAGGTGCACTGGTTTTTTCGCTCATCTATGTTTAGAGCAGCCCAGTGTTCCAATAACAGGAAGTGAGTATGGCAACGTTAAAAGATATCGCAACCGAAGCAAATGTATCATTGGCGACGGTTTCAAGGGTCCTTAATGAAGATCCAACATTGAGTGTTAAGGAAGAGACCAAAAGGCGTATCTTTGAAATTGCAGAAAAGCTGGAGTACAAAACCAGCAGCTCACGTAAAACTGTTAGCAGTAAGAAGCAGCACCATCACTTTCTTGCACTGTACAATTACAAGCAAGAAGCTGAGGTAAACGATCCATACTACCTATCTATTCGCCACGGAATTGAAACCCAATGTGAGAAAATGGATATAGAGCTAACCAACTGTTATGAAAGTAAAATACAGTCTAGCACTAGCCCTATCACAGGTATTCTTCTTGTTGGTAGAATGTCTCCAGAAGTCATTGAGCAAGCGAAAAAACTCACTGATAACATCTGTTATGTGGACTTTACTGATCACTCAGAACCATACGACTCCGTTGATATCGACTTAGCTCGAATCAGTAAAGAGATCACCAACTTCTTTATTAACCAAAGCTACGACCGCATCGGCTTTATCGGCGGCCAAGATGACGTAAATACACCGGATATTCGTGAAGTCGCTTTCGCAGAGTACGGCCTTTTGAAACAAGTAGTGAGTGAACAAGATATCTATCGTGGAGATTTCTCAAGCTTGTCAGGCTATAAGCTAGCGAAGCAGATGTTAGAAACTGGCGACTATCCAAAAGCGATGTTTATTGCTTCAGATTCCATCGCAATTGGCGTATTACGTGCTATTCATGAGCATGGATTGAACATTCCTGAAGACATCGCTCTGATCAGCGTCAATGATATCCCTACGGCTAAGTTTACTTTCCCATCTTTATCAACGGTTCGTATTCACTCTGAACTGATGGGAATTCAAGGCGTTAACCTACTGATCGAAAAAGCTCGTGATGGGCGCACCATCCCACTACGTGTCTACGTACCAAGCAAGTTAAAGCTCAGAGACACCACAAAATAATCTTTTAATTTCATAAAGATATATAAAGCCACCTTCTCTAGAGGTGGCTTTTTTGTATCAAGAAAACTATCTAAACCTCTTCCTAAAATCGCCCAGATCTGCCCACCTTTCCACCACATAGCATTCTTTTAGACGGATCACACCGCACGACTAAAAGCCCTCAAAAAATGTGATGCAGTTAAAGTAAAACGTTTTCACCAATTTCATTTAGTAAAACTTTTACTAATAATTACCTCAGTCCAAAAATACTCGTATTCACTACGACCCAATTACGCATAAGAACGTCGGCTAGCATTCAAATAGGCCGAGAGAGAGGCAACGTGAACAACTGGGAAAACTTCCTGAACTTACATGAGAACCGTATGGCACCACGTGCTTACTTCTTCTCATACGCATCAGAAAAAACCGCTAAAACATTTCAACGTGAATTAAGCAGCCACTTCCAACTACTGAGTGGTCAATGGAATTTCAGCTACTTCACTAACCCGCTCTTAGTTCCTGAAGAGTTTTACTCTCAAGAGATGAGCGATTGGGGCCACATTACGGTGCCAAACATGTGGCAGATGGAAGGCCACGGCGATCTTCAATACACAGATGAAGGTTTCCCATTCCCGATTGATGTACCTTTCGTACCGTCAGATAACCCAACGGGCGCATACCAACGCTCTTTCTTCCTTGGCGAAAGCTGGAACGACAAACAGACCATCATCAAGTTTGATGGTGTAGAGACTTACTTTGAAGTTTACGTAAACGGTGACTATGTTGGTTTCAGCAAAGGCAGCCGACTGACCGCTGAATTCGATATCTCTAGCCACGTAAAAGCGGGCAACAACCTGCTATCTATTCGCGTAATGCAGTGGGCCGACTCCACCTACATTGAAGACCAAGATATGTGGTGGACAGGCGGTATCTTCCGTGATGTTTACCTTGTTGGTAAAGAACAACTTCATGTTCAAGACTTAACGATTCGCACTGATTTTGACGACGCTTACCAAAGCGCTACCCTTTCGTGCAACGTTGCTCTAGAAAACCTAGCAGCAGCGACAAACGCAACTCTTGAGTACGCATTGCTTGATGGAAGCCAAGTTATCTCCCAAGGCTCTGTAGATAACTTAACGGTTCCTAACCAGCAGACTGGCGGCAATGCGAACACTCAATTCTCTATCGATGTCGTGAACCCTGTTCAATGGAACGCTGAAAACCCATACCTTTACCAATTGCTGCTGACGCTAAAAGACGCAGACGGCAAAGTGCTAGAAGTGATTCCACAACGCGTTGGTTTCCGTGACATTAAAGTTCGCGATGGTCTGTTCTACATCAACAACAAATACGTGATGCTGCATGGCGTAAACCGTCATGACAACGACCACCTAAAAGGTCGTGCAGTTGGCATGGATCGCGTAGAAAAAGACTTGGTGTTGATGAAACAACACAACATCAACTCAGTACGTACCGCACACTACCCGAACGACCCACGCTTCTACGAGCTATGCGATATCTACGGCCTATTTGTCATGGGCGAAACCGATGTCGAAACACACGGCTTTGCTAACGTTGGCGACCTAAGCCGCATCACTAACGATCCAGCATGGGAAGCTGTGTTTGTTGAACGTATCGAACGTCATATTCACGCTCAAAAGAACCACCCTTCTATCATCATGTGGTCACTAGGCAACGAGTCAGGCTACGGCTGCAACATCCGCGCTATGTACGATGCGGCAAAAGCGATTGATGACACCCGCTTGGTTCACTATGAAGAAGACCGTGATGCTGAAGTGGTTGATGTTATCTCTACCATGTACTCACGTGCTCAGCTAATGAATGCCTTCGGCGAGTACCCACACGAAAAACCACGCATTATCTGCGAATACGCACACGCAATGGGTAACGGCCCAGGTGGCTTAACCGAATACCAAAACGTGTTCTACAAGCACGATGCAATTCAAGGTCACTACGTTTGGGAGTGGTGTGATCACGGCATCTTAGCTCGTGATGAAGCGGGTACTGAGTTTTACAAATATGGCGGTGACTACGGTGACTACCCGAACAACTACAACTTCTGCATGGACGGTTTGATCTACCCAGACCAAACACCAGGCCCTGGCTTAAAAGAGTACAAACAGGTTATCGCACCAGTGAAGATCCGCGACTTCAATTCTGAAGACGGCACCTTCACCGTTGATAACAAGTTGTGGTTCTCAAACATTGATGACTACACCATCACTGCAGAAGTTCGCGCTGAAGGCGAAACCATTGCAGTACAACACATCAAGGTTGAAGAGTTGGCTGAAAACTCTAGCCGCGAACTGACACTTAACTTGCCAGAGCTTGATGAGCGCGAAGTATTTGTGAACTTTACTGTGCGCAAAGATTCTCGCACGCCTTACAGCGAAGCGAACCACGACATTGCGGTGTACCAATTCCAAGTGAAAGAGAATACAGCACGCCTTGAAGCCTTCACCAACAACAATGCAACGGCACTGAATGTTGAAGAGTCTCGTCTCGCTTATCTAATCAAAGGTCATAACTTCATACTGAAGTTCTCGAAAGTGAACGGCAAGCTGACGTCGTGGTTAGTCAATGGCGAAGAGATGATTAAGTCAGAACCACGAATCAACTTCTTCAAGCCAATGATCGATAACCATAAGCAAGAGCACGATGGTTACTGGGAGCCTGCACACCTACAGATTATGCAAGAGCACTTCCGCACGCTTAACGTGGAAGAGAACAATGGCAAGGTTGAAATCACGACCACCAGCATCATTGCTCCACCAGTATTCGACTTCGGTATGCGTTGTGAATACCGCTACCAAGTTAATGCTGAAGGCCAATTGAACGTTGAGCTAAGCGGCGAGCGTTACGGTGAATACCCTCATGTGATTCCAGTGATTGGTTTTGATATGGGCATCAATAGCGACTTCGACCAAGTTCAATACTACGGTCGTGGCCCTGAAGAGAACTACCAAGACAGCAAGCAAGCCAACATGATTGATGTGTACCAATCAACCGTTGCAGACATGTTCGAGAACTACCCGTTCCCACAGAACAACGGCAACCGCCAACATGTTCGTTGGGCTGCGCTTTCAAGCCGCGCGGGTAATGGTATTGCAGTAAAACCACAGCAAGAAATCAACTTCAGCGCATGGTTCTACACCAATCAAAACCTGCACCAAGCACAACACACCATTGAGCTAGAGAAAAGCGGTTACATCACGCTAAACCTAGATCACCAAGTAATGGGCTTAGGCTCCAACTCTTGGGGCAGCGAAGTGCTCGACTCTTACCGCGTGTATATGGATGAGTTCCGCTACGGCTTAACTCTGATTCCATTCCAAGCAGGCGATTGCGACGCGCAGCACCTAATCAATCACAACTTTGGCGATGAGTTTTTTACGGTCAATGCACCAAAAACTCAACCACAACTGAACGAGGCATAAACGATGATCGTTTTAGAGAACTTGGAACAATTTAAAGTCGTCTACCGTGATGGTCGTAAATGGCAACGCTGTGTAGAAGCGATTGAAAACATCGGCAACATCAAAGATGGCGTGATGCATTCAATTGGTGACTCACTGGCCTACATGATTGAAGACGGCGTGGCTCGCAACACAGAAAACTTCACCGGTAATCGTCGTTACTTCGATGTGCACTACTACTTAGAAGGCCGTGAAACGGTTGAGTTCGCAGCGAAGTCAGGGCTAGAGCAAATCCAAGCTTATAGTGATGAAACCGACCGCGAACACCTAATGGGTAACGGTGAAACTCGTGAGCTAGTTGAAGGCCAAGTGGCGATCTTTGACAACAACCAGGCTTACCGTTTCCACGGTGATAGCCGAGTTCGCAAAGTGGTATTGAAAGTGACTATTGAAGACGGTTACTTCCTCAACAAATAACAACAACCCTATCTATTCGCAGAGTGAGCCTTGCCGTTCAAGGCTCACTGAATAATTAACTCTCTAAGTCACCGAATAAAGACTTAGGACCATAACTACTATAATTACGTGATTCCCGGAGGACACTACTATGTCTGAATCTGTACGCGGAAAGTTAGGCAAATTTGCCCTACTCTCCATGACATTTGCAGCGGTATTTAACGTTCGCAACATCGTAAACAACAATATCGAATTGGGACTAAGTTCTGCCCCTATCTTTTTGCTTGCGACCCTTATCTACTTCATCCCGTTCGTGTTCATCATTGCCGAATTCGTTTCAGCAAATAAGAACTCTGAGTCAGGTATGTATGACTGGCTGAAAAAGCCACTCGGAACTAAAGCGGCTTACCTAGGTTCATTCCTATACTGGTTCGTAAACCTATTCTGGTTTGTATCTCTGCTACCAAACGTCATTGCTTACGCCTCTTACGCGATGCTGGGCTACGAATACGCCTTCTCTCCACTAGTGACTTCGGTGATCTCTATTGTTCTATTTGCCACAGCAACCCATATTTCGACTAAGGGTGCGAGCTGGCTGGGTAAGATCTCTGAAATCGTGGCTTACGGTGTATTCGCACTATTCGCAATCTACGTTATCGGTGCACTCATGGCGCTAGGCGGCGACCATGTACCAGCTGAGCCAATCACGCTTCAAGCAATGTCTCCGACCATTAACTGGGCAACGTTAGGCATTATGTGTTGGATATTCCAAGCAGCTGGCGGTGCAGAAACTGCGGCAGCTTACCTAAACGATGTAAAAGGTGGCCACAAGTCATTCATCAAGGTGATCATTGGTGCAGGTATCGCTATCGGTTCAATGTACGCTGTCGGCTCACTGCTAGTAAACGTGTTCGTTGCTCGTGAAGACCTAACCTATGCGGGTGGTATGGTTGAAATCTTCACAGGCATGGCTCAGTTCTTCAGCATCTCAGAATCTCTAGTAGGTCGCTTCGTTGGTATCGTTCTATTCGTTGCTATGTTTGGCTCAATGATGATGTGGACAGCAGCACCGGTGAAAATCCACTTCTCTGAAATTCCAAAAGGCGTTTACGGTGAGAAAACGACAGAGCTAAACGAACATGGTGTTCCAGTCCGTGCAGCATGGTGGCAGTTTGCGTTCGTATTCGTGATGCTTGTGGTTAACGGCTTCGGCTCGGAATCAGTACAAGACATGATGAACACTGCAATCAACCTAACAGCTGGTACCGCAATGCTACCGCCTATCTTCATCATGGTGGCGTACTTTGTGTTCCGCTTGAAGCATGACGACACACCGCGTGATTTCCGTATGGGTACTCGCACTCAAGGTATGGCTGTGGTTTCAGTTCTGATTACTATCTTCGTTGTGAGCATGACAGCGTCAGCCTTCCCAACAGGTGTAGACCTAGTTCAAGCCTTCTTCATCAACGTATTTATGACAGCGGTATTCTCTGGCATTGCATGGTGGTGGATCTCTCGCTTTGAAAAGAAGCAAGCAGGTAAAGAAGCTAAGCTAGAGACCGCTAAACAGTCGTAACCTGAGTTAACCTATAACATTTATAAAAAAGCGCCTTACATTGGCGCTTTTTCTATTTAAATCAGATAATTAAAATCACAAACTCAATAATAAAAACGCCATTCCGTCAAGTGTAAAACTCTCATAAATCGTCATAAAAACCACAAGTAAAATATTAACTAAATATATTTACTCAAGCTCACATATTTGACTAATTTCAGTTAACTTATTGGCGTCTAATCTTTAATCTTCTTGTTGAAGAGATAGCCACTTCTACACAATAAAAAACGACACAAAGCCCCTACAAGCCTTTAAATAGTCGAAGTGTAGATGTTCAACTCTTCCATCCTCTTCTTTGTTAAATATGGTCTCCACCAAGTAATAAATTTACTTAAAGAGTCATAAAGACAGAGAAGACCGATCGTAAAAATAACAACAATAATCGCTCTCCCCCTCTTTAAGAAAGGGAGTTAGCAAACCAACACAATAATAAAAACGCGGTCTAGATTTTCCTCTCTAGAACCAAGTACTAACGATCATCAACGTGATTCACCGGAGAACATCATGTCCGATAATAAACGCAGTACGATAGGCAAGTTTGCCCTACTGTCTATGACTTTCGCGGCGGTATATAGCTTCAACAACATCATTAACAACAACATCGAAATCGGCCTATCTTCGGCTCCGATGTTCTTTTTAGCAACCATCTTTTATTTTGTTCCTTTCTGTCTGATTGTTGCTGAGTTCGTATCCCTGAATAAAGACTCAGAAGCGGGTGTTTACTCATGGGTTAAAAGCTCTCTAGGCGGTCGCTGGGCATTTATTTCAGCTTACACATACTGGTTTGTTAACCTATTCTTCTTCACGTCTCTACTGCCTAGAATCATCGCTTACGCGTCTTATGCGTTCTTAGGTTTCGAGTACATCTTCACGCCAATGACCACTGCAATTCTAAGTACCATTTTGTTTGCGGTCGCGACGCACATCTCTAACAACGGCGCGAAACTATTAGGCCCTATCACCTCATTAACTTCGTCACTAATGCTGCTTCTGACCATGTCTTACATTTTGCTGTCAGGCGGTGCGTTAATCGGTGGTATTGAACCAGCTGACCCAATCACCATTGAAGCAATGACCCCAAGCTTTAACTGGGCATTCCTAGGCGTAATCACCTGGATCTTCATGGCCGCTGGCGGTGCAGAGTCGGTCGCGGTTTACGTAAACGACATCAAAGGCGGTCACAAGTCTTTCGTTAAAGTGATCATCATTGCGGGTATCTTTATTGGTGCGCTGTATTCGGTGGGTTCTATCCTGGCTAACGTATTCGTATCTCGTGAAGAGCTTAAATTCACTGGTGGTTCAGTACAGGTTTTTGAAGGCTTAGCACTCTACTTCGGCTTACCTGAAATTCTTATGAATCGCTTTGTGGGCATCGTTTCTTTCACTGCGATGTTAGGCTCGCTACTAATGTGGACAGCAACACCAGTTAAGATTTTCTTCTCTGAGATCCCTAAAGGTATCTTTGGCGAGAAGACAGTCGCTCTGAACAAACAAGGCGTACCGGAGCGTGCTGCTTGGGTTCAGTTTTTCATTGTGATTCCGTTGATGTTCATCCCGACACTTGCGTCTGACACGGTGCAAGATTTGATGAGCACCATCATCAACATGACTGCAGCAGCTTCTATGCTACCGCCACTGTTCATCATGATCGCGTACCTACACTTGCGTCTGAAACTCGACCACCTACCACGTGATTTCCGCATGGGTTCTCGCCCTGTTGGTATCGCAGCGGTATCGATTCTGATCAGCATCTTTACCGTGGGTTTCTTTGCATCGACCTTCCCAACGGGTGCTGACATCATGACCATCATCTTCTATAACGTAGGCGGCATCGTGATCTTCTTGGGTTACGCTTGGTGGAAATACGGTCAATACGAGAAAAGCTTATCTGCAGAAGAGAAAAAGCTAGAGGCACGACCTGAACCTGCAAACGCCTAAGCTAATCCTACATCCTTGTTAAAAATTCGAAGGCACTCCCCCATTTGGTGAGTGCCTTGTTATTTCCCTTGTACTATTCCTTAATTTTCATTCAATTATCAGATACTTCCCACACCAACTATTTGCCCATAAATTCAACTAAACCTCAAAATAAAACACAAGTAAATATTTTACTAAAACAGATCACACTTTAGCTTTAAAGAGATTTTAAACGACACATTTATCAGTAATATCAGTCAGGAGAACGCGAGCAACCTGACCGCTACGCCTTGAGAGCACCCCATATTAGAAGTCAGAACTGCTTACGATTCTTCATTTACTAACCCGACACAGAAGTGAACAAAATGAAAAGTAGTTTTACTAAAACCACTCTTATTACAAGTTGTATCCTTGCTGCGCTATCGGCGAATGCCCATGCTGATGAAATAGCGGCTAACCACAGTGAGACCCAACCACCCCAAACCGAAACCCTATTTAACTTTTACGGCGAACTCGGTCTAGGCGGTCATGTTGCCCTAGAAGGTGATGACAAAGGCCGCTACGCAGACGGCACTTACATTGAAGCTGGCTTGGCTATCGAGCATGGTAATTGGTTTGGTCTTGCTTACATGGAAGGCTGGACAGTTCAAGCCGATGACGAAGGCAATGCATGGGCAACTGGCCATGGTTGGGGCGGCTTCGAAGGTGGTTTTAACCGCTTCTACGCAGGTTACCGCACTGATGCAAAAACAGAATTTATTGTCGGTCGTATGGACTCGTCTCTGGATGACGTTCAATGGTGGGGTGACCCAACGGTAGAGTACGGCTACGCGATCTCAAACACTCGTGACGTACACGTTGGTGTGAAGATCCAAAACCTAGAAGGCAAGCTACGCTACAGCGTTTCCTTCGCTCCAGAATCTGACTTCTCTGAAGACGATGCGCTGATTCACTTTGGTAAATACGACAACTTCGCAGACCAATGGAAAGATAAAAATGCCATGGTCAACGGTTATGTCCAATACGACCTGACTGACGACCTAACGCTAATGGGTGGTGGTGAGGTTCGTAATAACGACGGTGGCGAACTTCTACTATTAGGTGCTGAATACAAGAACTTTGCTGCTCGTGTTTGGCACGACACTGACAAAGGCAATCAAGAGTCTTTCGGCAGTGAGTCTGGTATTCAAACCAGCGCTTGGTACGAAGCCGCGCAAGGCGTTTACCTATCCGCAGCCTACAACTACGCAAACTTTGATGGCGATAACGGCGAAAAAGAGATCACTTCTTACATCAACGCCGGTGTTTGGTACGAATACGGAAACGGTGCATTTGCGACCGCTTTCGATAGCCGCTTTGGCGTAGGTAGCGACACTGAAATTGGCGACGCACAAGTGTTCGCAATGCAATACTTCTACTGGTAATAACAGGAACTCACTATGAAACTGAACAAATCATTCGCAGCTATCGCTATTGGCGCAGCACTTGTTGTTACTGGTTGCGCATCAAATACAGGCTCTGAAGATCTTCAAGCAAACCAATTTAAAAACGTTATCGACCGCACTGGCTCACCAGAATACATGCGTGACTATGACTTCGATGACCATCAACGCTTCAACCCGTTCTTCGACCTAGGTGCATGGCACGGTCACTTGTTGCCAGACACGGCTGAAGGCATGGGTGGTTTCCCGGGAACAGCGCTGCTTACTGAAGAATACATTAACTTCATGGCTGATAACTTTGACCGCCTAAGCGTGTACAAAGATGGCAAAAAAGTTGAATTCACGATGGAAGCTTACAGCCTGCCGGGCGCATTGGTTCAGACGCTGAAATCTGACGATGTAACGGTCGAGATGACGCTGCGTTTTGCTTCTAACCGTACTTCTCTGCTAGAGACTAAAATCACCACTGACTCGCCAGTTGAGTTGGTGTGGGACGGTGAACTGCTTGAAAAAACACACGCGAAAGAAGGCGTCGCGCAAACCGATAAAACCATTGCTGAAACATACCCTGATTACAATCGCCAAATCGTTGCAACCGACGACGGTCTAAAGGTCACTTTCGGTAAAGTGCGTTCAACGTGGGATCTGCTGACTTCAGGCGAGTCTGAGTACCAAGTTCATAAATCGATTCCAACCCAAACCAAGGTCGATGGCTTAACGTTTACTTCAACTGCAAGCATTGAAGAATCAACCACCATCTACACCACATACTCACACGTGTTAACGGCAGAAGAAGCAAAAGCGGAACAGCCTGAGATCAAAAAGATCATGGCAAACCCTACCGATTTCTTAGCGGCATCGGAAGCGCGCTGGGAAGGTTACCTAGAGATGGGGTTAACCAACCCGAATGCGACGCCTGAGCAAGAGCGTGTTGCGGTAAAAGCGATGGAAACCCTAAACGGTAACTGGCGTGGCGCAGCCGGTGCGATGGAGTTTGACTCTGTAACACCTTCGGTAACGGCGCGTTGGTTCTCTGGCAACCAAACATGGCCATGGGATACATGGAAACAAGCTTACGCGATGGCGCACTTCAACCCAGACGTAGCGAAAGACAACATCCGCGCAATGTTTGCCTACCAAATTCAAGCTGACGATCCGGTTCGCCCTTGGGATGAAGGTTACGTGCCAGATCTATTGGCTTACAACCTAAGCCCAGAGCGTGGCGGTGACGGTGGCAACTGGAACGAACGTAACACCAAGCCAAGTCTAGCGGCATGGGCAGTAATGGAAGTTTACAAGACCACCAGCGATGAAGCTTGGCTAGAAGAGATGTATCCAAAGCTGGTGGCTTACCACGACTGGTGGCTACGTAACCGTGACAACAATGGTAATGGCGTTCCTGAGTACGGCGCAGCGCGTGATAAAGCACACAACACACCAGAAGGCGAAATGTACTTCACTGTGGTTCGTGGCGATAAACACGAAACCGTTGTAGGTCAAGCAGCACTGGATAAAGTGATTGCAGAAGGCAACTATGACTACATCGAGAGCCCAGCTCAAACTGCGGCATCTTGGGAATCAGGTCGTGATGATGCGGCAGCCTTTGGTTTCATCGATAAAGATCAGCTAGACGCCTACGTTGCCAACGGCGGCAAACGCAGTGATTGGGATGTTGAATTCGCCCAAAACCGCGCAGAAGATGGCACCCTGTTAGGCTACTCACTGCTACAAGAGTCCGTTGACCAAGCAAGCTACATGTACAGCGATAACAAGTACCTAGCGGAAATGGCTGACATCTTAGGCAACGAAGCAGAAGCGAAAGAGTTCCGTGAAAAGGCTGAGCACCTATCGAACTACATCAACACTTGTATGTTCGATGAAGGCACGAACTTCTACTACGACATTCGCATTGAAGATAAACCTTTAGCTAATGGCTGTGCTGGTAAACCGATTGTCGAACGTGGTAAAGGCCCTGAAGGTTGGTCACCACTGTTCAACGGTGCAGCAACCCAAGCACACGCGGATGCGGTGGTCTCTGTGATGAAAGACACCTCAGAGTTCAACACCTACGTACCACTGGGCACTGCAGCGCTATCTAACCCAGCATTCGGCCCAGATATTTACTGGCGTGGACGCGTATGGGTAGACCAGTTTTACTTCGGCCTGAAAGGAATGGACAGCTACGGTTACCGTGATGATGCGATTGAAATGGCAGGCGCTTTCTTCGACCACGCTGATGGCTTGGTACAAGACGGCCCTATCCGTGAGAACTACAACCCATTAAACGGTGAGCAGCAAGGTGCGCCAAACTTCTCTTGGAGTGCAGCTCACTTGTACATGCTTTACAACGATTTCTTTACTGACGCAGAGTAAGTCAAAGTTTTAACATCGTTCTAAAACCACTACAAAAACAAAGGCACCCAACATGATGTTGGGTGTCTTTTTCTTTGAATCAACTTTCAGCTCATTTAGGTTACTGTAGTATTTGGCCTACTATGATCTTTTTGCTCCACAAGCAGATCACCAAGCCTCTATGCACCAAAGAATCGAACCTGATAACGGTAGTGCTCTTGTATTAATTTGAACTCATCATGCACACTTGGCGTCCATGAATCATCTCCACCAACCCCCATATGAAAGCCATCGATGTAAACAAACAACTGGTCTTGCTCGGTGAGATCACAAGTGTGTTTGGCCTGCACAAGTTGCTGTTGTCCAAAGCGGCTGACCGAAAAATGAAAATCGCCCTGTAATTCAAATCCGCCAATAACGGCTTCACGCACATCGCAACGCAACCCACAATCGGACGGGAAAATATAAGGAGTATGCATCTGCTCTATGCTCTGCTGATAGCGACCAATATGAGCCGAGCTTTTTCTGTCTGGGTAGTTTTCATGTGGCCCACGACCAAACCATGTCACCTCATTCGACGTCTCTTTTAGCGCGAAGGATAAACCAACACGTGGCAGTGATGGCAGACCTTTGGCGGCTTGAACATGCACATCGATAATCACTTCGCCATCAGAGAACAATTGATATTGCCAAGTCGACAACAGGCGTACTTGCCCTTCAACAAGATGAGCAATTTTCGACGTCACCAACACCTTGTTTTCATGCGTGAAGAAGGAGAAATCAATGCACTCTGGCGTCAGAGAATCTAATCCCGCGGCTTGCCATCGCGCTATCCATGAGTTGGGATCAACGCGATTTGCTTCACTAACACCAATATCGTTATCCAGTGGTGCACGATAGAAGTTATCACGAATGCCACTGGCAAGCTGTTCAACGTCCTCTTTCAACCAACTTTCCACATAGCCCGTTATACGATCGAACTCAACGCGATAACGCGCACCGACAATAGCGAGTCGCTCTTCACTCTCGATGGCCTGCGGTGGATGCTCAGAGGTATTATCGTCCAACACCAGTTGTGGTGATGTAGGTAAAGTGAGTTGCTCGGTTGCTGTAACGTGACCTTTGCTTGCCCACTTAGTATCTTGATGTAATCTCACTTCTAAATTTAGGTGGTTGAGCGCATTGGCCTTTTGAGGAAGCACAATGCCATCGAGCTCGATATGAATGCTCGACTCTGGTTCTAACAACAGTTCAATGCAGCCCTGGCTTTGCTCTTCACCATCTTGAGTAATTGACCAATAAAGGGTTTCTTTATCACTTGAGCAAAATAGGTTCTCGCTGCGCACTTCAATCACCAAAGGCTCAATCGATATCAGCGCGAACTGATAAAACTGCTGCGCCTTTTTTACCTCGTTCAAGCTCGGGTGCGGGGTTCGGTCTGGGAACACCAATCCATTGATACAGAACTGACGATCATTAATCGCATCACCAAAATCGCCACCATACCCCCAATAAGGCTTGCCTTGTGCATCGGTTTTGGTGATGCCTTGATCAACCCAGTCCCAGATAAAACCACCTTGCAATCTTGGGTTATCACGAAAGGCTTGCCAGTATTTGTTAAAACTACCTAGGCTGTTGCCCATCGCGTGTGCGTACTCACATAAAATCAGCGGACGCTGCTCATTCGGCAATGCGATCGCTTTTCGAATTCCAACACGCGGCGTCACCTCTGGTTGATGAGCAACGACAGGTAAATCCCAATCCACTCGCGCATACATAGGGCACAGAATATCGGTAGCTGCGGTATCCGCTCCGCCTCCCTCATATTGAACAAGGCGAGTTGGGTCTGCCTGCTTGACCCATTGATACATCGCATGGTGATTGCGACCAATTCCGGATTCATTGCCCAAAGACCAAATGATAATACTGGCGTGGTTTTTATCTCGTTCCACCAGTCGAGTAATACGGCGCATATAGGCATTCAACCAAGAAGCGTCATTCGATAGACGACACATTGGGACCTGACCGTGGGTTTCGATGTTTGCCTCATCAACCAAGTACAACCCATATTCATCACACAGTTCATACCAAAGTGGGTGATTAGGATAATGAGCGGTTCGCACCGCGTTGAAGTTGTTTTGCTTGATGAGTTTAATGTCTTGAATCATGCCCTCGCGAGTCATGGTATGCCCGAGTTCAGGGTGATGCTCGTGTCGATTCACCCCTCGAATTAGCAGCGGCTTACCATTTACTTTAAGCAGGCCATCGCTGATCTCAACGCTGCGAAAACCGACATCGTAAGCCTCACAGTCGAGCAGCTCGCCTTGTTCATTCTCTAACGAGATAACACAGCGATAGAGATAGGGAGATTCAGCACTCCATTTGTGGGGGTTAGCAACGGAATTTTGGCTGTATGCCACTTCCTGCCAAGGCCCTTTTTCATCGACATATCGTTGGCCAAAACCGACAACATCAGGTTCAATGACTTTCTGACCTTGCGCATCATACAGTTCAATTTTTACCTGATGAGCATCACTACTCTCATCACTGTTTTTTGATATTTTCACATCAACACAGAGCTGCGCGTCGCGATAGGCAGCGTCTAATTGAGTTTCGATTTTTACGTCTTCGATCGCTGTCTTCGGCTTAGTGAGCAATGTAACGTCGCGGAATATGCCGCTCAACCACCACATATCTTGGTCTTCAAGGTACGAGCCATCTGACCAGCGTAATACCATAACTGCTAACGAGTTTTCTCCCACTTTGACAAACGCCGATAGGTCAAACTCAGCTGGCAAACGGCTGTCTTGTGAATAGCCCACCCACTTGCCGTTACACCACAAATGAAAAGCAGAGTTGACGCCATCAAACGCAATTCGATGGATATTTGTCAATGCTTGCTCTGTGCATTGAAAAGAGGTTCGGTATAGCCCTGTCGGGTTATCTCGAGGCACAAATGGCGGAGTGTCCGCAAATGGGTACTTCACATTGGTATAAATTGGTTTGTCATAGCCTTGCATCTGCCAGTTACTCGGCACCTCAATCGAGTCCCAGGTTGTATCGTCAAAATGCTCTGCAATCATGGCTTCGCTGACCGACTCTGGCGCATCAAACAGCTGAAATTTCCAGACACCATTTAAAGATTTGGTATTCGAAGCGGTTCGTGCAAGAGCACCTTCTCGAGAGGTATACGCCTTCAAAGGAGCATGCGCTTCTAGAACGTTATGATGTGTAATGTGTTGATTTTCCCACTCACGAGCGGAGATGATTTGAGAGAAGCTTCTCATTAACTGTTCCTTGCGATAAACCGTTCAGAGTGTGTCATTGTCAATATGACTTAACAGCCTTCAACCAATGGCAGTGGCAACGAGGTGAGTCGCACCATAAATACTATTGACGATGACACATACAGAGTGATGAAAGCCGCAGCGACAATTGCTGCGGCTTGGTCTCAATTACTTAAAGGCGCGTTTGCTTACCTTGTCTAGCTTCTTAAGAATCTTATCGATACGTTCAGGGTGAACCATAAACTCTTGGAAGCCTTTCATCCCCTCTTTTGCCATCGCCGGGTTGGTGTCGCGATCATAGAACTGTGCAGTACCATCACTCGCCGCCAACATAGCAACGCCTTTATCTAAGAACGGATCTGACTTAGCTTTCGCTTTGTTGTTGGTCGGGATCTGCAGCAGCATCTCATTGATAAGCTGTTGGTTTTCAGCACGAGCAACAAACTCTAAGAACTTACGAGCATCGGCTTTGTTCTTCGCTTTTGATGGAATGTGCAGGGTATCCATTGGCGCATCTTCAGCCATTGGCACGCTTGGATCGATGACTGGGAATTGGAAGAAATCCATCTTGCCGTCCAGCTCCGCTGGGAAGTTTGGCGTAATGAAGTTACCCATTAAGTACATCGCCGCCTTACCGTTATATAGGAAAGGTTGCGCTTCTTGCCAAGAGTAAGATGCGTGGTTATCTAAGAAGTAACCTGGCTCAACCAACTCAGCCCAATTAGCGAATGTTTTCTTCACACGCTCATCGGAGTAAGGGACTTTGCCATCCATCAATTGGATATGGAAATCTAAGCCATTGGTTCGCATGTTGATGTAATCGAACCAGCCAGCAGCCGTCCAAAGATACTTAGTACCTATGGTAAATGGCGTCACGCCGTTTTCTTTTAGCGTTGCTGACGCCGACTTTAGCTCTTCCCAAGTTTTTGGTTCAGCAATACCGTACTGCTCAAAGATGTCTTTACGGTAGTAGATACCCCATTGGTAATACGTGTAAGGCACACCATATTGCTTGCCTTGCACCGTCATCGCAGGCGCCGCTGCTGCAAAGTCTTGCTTCATGTTGTTGTCTGCCCAGATGTCACTCACATCTTCAAACAAGCCACGATCAACAAACGCCTTCATACGGTTACCGGCATACCAGAACACCACATCCGGTGGCGACGTCACCAACCAGTTACGAATCGTGGTTTTATACGACTCATGGTCATACAGGTTGTACTTAACCGTGATATCAGGGTTCTCTTTTTCAAAGCGACTGATGATCTCACTCCAAGCCTCTTTTGGGGCTGGGTCAGAGGCATCTGAGTTGATGACTAAGGTTCCTGCAAACGCTGTAGTCGAGACGGAGGCAGCAAGCACTGCGGTTGCAGCGATATGTTTCACGTATTTCATATGTAGGTCCTTGTTATAGAGCGGGGCTCACTAAGTCCAATTTTTATTATTGTGCTGGGTAGAGTTATTCGTACTTTGGTTACTCTCTGTGTATCCATTTAAGGTGGATTGTTTACATAACGGCTCCTACTTTGAGGAGCCCTCATTGAATATTTAGCCTTTGGTTGCACCTAAGGTCAGACCGGCAATAAAGTGCTTCTGCATGGTAAAGAACAGCACAACGGGTGGAATCGCAGCGACTACTGCACCCGCTGACATGAACTGCCATGACGCCAACCACTGACCTTGAAGTGAACTTAAACCAGCAGTCACTGGACGCACTTCATCGCTTTGAACCAGAACCAAAGCCCAGAAGAAATCATTCCAGATAAAGGTAAACACTAAGACCGCAAGTGCAGCTAACGCCGGGCGAACCAGCGGCAGAACCACATGCCAGAATATTTTCCATTCACTGACCCCTTCTACACGCGCGGCCTCGATAAGAGCATCAGGAATACCGACGATAAAGTTGCGCATAAACAGGGTACAAAAGCCGGCTTGAAAGGCGATATGGAAAAAGATCAGAGCCCAGTGTGTATCGTACAAACCTAGGTTAATCGTCAGGTCACGAACCGGGATCATCAGGATCTGGAAAGGTACAAAGTTACCCGCAATGAACATCGCAAAGATCCAGAGGTTGGCTTTGAAGTTGTATTTAGCTAACGCGTAACCTGCCAATGTGGAGAGAGCAACCGCTCCCGCTACCGCTGGTAAAGTGATGATCAAGCTATTGATTAGATACTGTCCCATCGATGTCGAGGTGAACACCTGAGTGTAGTTTTCAATAAACTGAATCTCGCTTGGCCAGCCCCAGTAGTTACCTTTGTTGATGTCTTCCATCGAACGAATCGAGGTCATCATCACCGCAATAAGGGGCAGCAACCACATGACAATAGAGATTGGCAGAGCGACTCGATAACTGATGTTGGTAAAGCGTCCTGCTTTTTGAATCGGTTGTGGATACATTATTTTTCACTCCTCAACATACGCCACAAGAAGTAAGCGATATAGATATCCATAATCAGGAATAGAACAACGGAAACCGCAGCGCCATAACCCATTCGGTAGTTAAAGATCGACTCTTCGTACATTTGATAAGCCAGTACCGTAGAGCTTCCCCACGGGCCACCAGCGGTCATGGTTGCCACTAAGTCAAATGAACGCAGAGCGCCAATTACGGTGACGACCACTGCAATAAAAGTGGCAGGTCGCAATTGAGGTAGCACCACATACCACAGCATGCGCCACTTCTTGGCTCCATCCAGTCGTGCTGCTTCCAATTGCTCTGGGTCTAAGTTGTTCAACCCTGTTAAGTACAAAATCATGCAGTAAGAGATTTGTGGCCACAGACCTGCCACGATAATTCCGTAGGTAACGTAATCTTCATTGGCGAGAATGGAGATAGGCTCAAAGCCAAGTGAACCTAAGACGATATTGAACAGGCCAAAGGATGGGTCGTAAAACCAGGCAAACACTAAGCCCACAACCACTTGTGAGATAACAAATGGAAAGAAGAAGAGAGACTTAACAACACGGATGCCTTTCACTTGTTGGTTGAGAAAGAGGGCGATAGCCAGACCACAAGGTGGCGCAAGCATAAAGAAGATCAACCAAAGGAAGTTGTTAGTCAGTGAGATGTAGAACGCATCGGAGTCAAATAGCTCACGATAGTTCTCTAGCCCCACCCACTCTTTCTCACCAAGTCCATCCCACTCGAAAAAACTCAACCAGATACTGTCCACAATCGGGAAGATCACATAGAGCGAGAAGATGGCGATTGCCGGTGTTAAAAACAGCCACGGCGACAGCTTAGAGCTGATGCGCCTTTTCTTTCTGGCTGATGGGATGCGATTTTCTGGGTATATCGTTTTCACAGATTGCACCATTTTCCCAAATTCCTTGTCTTCATAGCTTTGTTTACAATTCCATTTGTTTCAAAGTTAATCGGCGAAACATCATCAAATTGCTAAGCTTTAATCGTAACCATGCTCAAATATTAATCTCAGCAATCATATTGTGTATCGTTATGTTTAAATTGTGTAAACGATTCCACAAAAAACGGAATACTTTGTAAAATTTGTATGAGCCGGATCAATAAATCGTGCGAGGCACCTAACAAATTTCTGATGAATGCGTATGTTTTAAAGGCAAAGTGATGTAGTCCAACAAGGCAAGGAGATAGCATGGCTGATATCAGCTTAAAAAAGGTCATTAAGCGTTATGGTGATGTACAGACCATCCATGGTGTTAATCTAGAGATAACCAACGGTGAGTTCGTTGTTTTTGTTGGTCCGTCAGGTTGTGGTAAATCGACACTGCTTCGCTTGGTTGCCGGTTTAGAAGAAATTACCGAAGGCGAAATTCATATTGGCGACGAGCTCGTCAACGATGTTGACCCAGCTGAACGCGGTGTTGCCATGGTATTCCAATCTTATGCACTCTACCCACACATGACCGTAGAAGAGAACATGGGCTTTGGTTTAAAAATGAATGGCGTCGCTAAAGAGACCATTGAAAAGCAGGTCACCAGCGCAACCAAAACACTGCAATTGGAACACCTACTTAAGCGTAAGCCGAAAGAGCTTTCTGGTGGTCAGCGACAAAGGGTTGCTATTGGACGTGCAATTGTTCGCAATCCGAAAGTGTTCTTGTTCGATGAACCACTCTCGAACCTAGATGCAGAACTTCGTGTCGATATGCGCCTACAAATTGCGAAATTACATCAAGATCTGCAAAACACCATGATTTATGTCACCCACGATCAGGTCGAAGCGATGACGCTTGCCGATAAAATCGTGGTCCTTAGAGACGGTAGAGTCGAGCAAGTCGGCTCACCATTAGAGCTTTACCACAGCCCACAAAATGAGTTTGTGGCTGGCTTTATCGGCTCACCGAAGATGAACTTCTTACCGTGCGTTGTGGGTTCTTGCTCAGAGACTCATGCTCAACTTTCGATTAATGGTAATAGCCAAATCACCCTACCCCTTCCAAGTCAAAAGTTAGCAGAAGGACAACAGCTGACACTCGGTATCAGGCCAGAGCATTTAGAGATCAATGGCGCCTCTGACATAACGATTGAGTTTCAAAGTGAAGTGGTTGAGCGACTAGGAAATAGCACCTACATGTTTGGTCAATCTTGCGGCATAGACGGCTTTAAGGTTCACCTCCCTGGCGACCAAGAGGTGTCTCGCTATCAATCTCTAGAGCTAAACTTCTCTGCAAAAGACTGTCATCTATTCGATGCACAGGGGCAGCGAATCGACTAGCTATACGCTTATACAAAGCCAGTCTGCGCACTGGCTTTGCCTTTCCAACCCTCCCCTCTCTTACTCTATCGACTCCCTCAAGCTCGTTGGATAGGGTAAACGTTACCAAAACAGTGACATTTTCAGCTCTAAATCCGGCTCTTTTTGACCTTGTAGGTAATCCGGACATTATTTTGATAGTTGTTTTCTTAATAAGCACTACACTAAAGCCTCACCCTTCCTTTTTTGAGAAAACCTAAATGCCTAATGCTGATTCCAACCTAAACAAACGTATGGGAATCGTTGCGCTCACTTGGCCAATATTCATTGAAGTTCTACTGCGAACCGCGCTCAACACCAGTGATGTATTCATGCTATCTGGATACTCAGACAAAGCCGTATCAGCGGTTGGTGTTATCTCGCAAATCTCATTTTTCCTGATCATTGTCTCCACCATGGTGAGCAGCGGAACAGGTATCTTGATTGCACAATACAACGGCGCTTCTCGCGATCAAGAGAGTGCGCATGTCGGTGTTGCCAGTATTATCCTCGCCGTCATCACAGGCGTTTTGTTGAGTATTCTCGCGGTGTTAGGCGCTGAATATTTCATACCGCTCTACCAGCTTGAAGCGCAAGTGGAACAGTACGCTCAAGAATATCTGTTTATCAGCGGTGCGCTGACGTTTAACGTCACTATAGGCGTAGTGCTGACTACGATTCTTCGCAGCCACGGCTATTCAAAGTCACCAATGGTCATCAATATGATTGCTGGTGTTATCAACGTTGTAGGTAACTACTGCGCGCTATACCAACCTTTTGGATTACCTGTTTACGGTGTTCAGGGTGTGGCGGTCGCGACCGTGTTCAGCCAAGTTATCGGTATGTTCATTTTGATTGGAGTGGTCAGAAGCAAAGGGATCGACCTTCCGATTAAGCAATTCAAAGCGATTCCCAAGTCGATTTACCAAAAGATCATCAAAATCGGCTCCATGAATGCGGGTGAAGTGCTCTCTTACAACATGGCCCAAATCAGCATTACCTTCTTTGTTGTACAGATGGGCACCTCTTCGCTGGCTGCCTTTACCTATGCGCAGAATATCGCTCGCCTCTCTTTTGCGTTTGCGTTGGCTATTGGTCAAGGCAGCCAGATACAAACGGGCTACTACATTGGTAAAGGCTGGATCGATGAGATCACCACACGAGTGCAGCGATACTTTATCGTAGGTTTTATTGCATCAACCGTTATCACCTGTTTGATATACCTATTCCGATTCGAAATCTTAGACGTCTTTACTCAAGATCCAGAGATCATCGCTCTGACGGCAAGTCTGATTGCTGGCTCAATACTGCTTGAAGCAGGCCGTGTGTTTAATCTGATCTTTATCTCTTGCCTAAAAGCCGCAGGCGACATTCAGTTCCCGGTAAAAATGGGCATATTGAGCATGTGGGGCATTGGGGTTGCTATGAGCTATTTACTTGGCGTGCACTGGGGCTACGGCGTATTCGGTGCTTGGATGGCGATTGCGATGGATGAGTGGTTCCGAGGCATCATCATGGCTCATCGTTGGCGAGCGAAGAAGTGGACCAAGTACTCTTTCTAACATCCGGTGAACAGATTTAATTTTCAATAATATCTATATAAAGATTCTTTATAGCGGCCAATTATCAAAGTTGAGCTTAGGCACTATGCTTATTTCATTCGCAATCCGATAGCAATGAACAAATCTATTGATAACAAGAGTGCGGCATGCACAAAGTGGAGATTACATTATGTCTTACTATTCAGTACTAGAAGTTACCCCAACAACAGACACATGGGTTGCCGATTACATTGGTCCTGCAAATAAGCTGGTTACACAATATGGTGGAAAATACCTTGCCCGTACTTCTAGCCACGAGCGTTTAGAGGGGGATGCAGAACAACCCGCTCTACGTATCATTATCGAGTGGCCTTCAAAGCAAGCCGCGATTGATTTTATGAACGATCCTGAATACGTCCCACACCTCCAGGCTCGCACTGCTGGATCTGTTAGTCATCACGCACTTATCGAAGGCAAAGACGATCTCGCTTAATCATACTAAGTATGAAAATTCGAACAGTGAAGCAAAGCCGCTCCATTGACCGATGCAGCGGCTTTTTGTTTACGAGACTGACAGTTAAGAAATAGAAACATAATGCTAAAAAGAAAAAGCGCTAGGGGGAGCTAGCGCTTTAAACCAACTAATTCCATTTAGTTAGGGAGAGTTTTTAACCATGTGAAACTTAATCCATAGCTAGAGTCGCTGTACATACACACGATTATCTATCGTTGTAACTGAATTAAGCCTCAAACTAAGTATAGCCACAGTTTGAGCATGGTGATGATAAATTCGCTGTTTTTTCTGCACTATCGTAATCACCTAGCAACACATCAAATCTGAGCTAGCCTTAAATAGAGCACCCGATGGATGGGCGAAGGAAATTATGGAAAGCAGGCAAGACAAATTATGTAAACACACCTCAAAAAACCATCGCGTTCAATACATTCCAAACTTAATGAACGAGCTCTACCGAAACAAGTGGGTTTTATACTATACCGCTGCAATATTGCTTATAACCTTAGTGTTTAGCCAAGTAACTAAGTTGCCATTTCAATTAAACTTATTTACATACTTGGACATCATAATAGCTAGTTGCTGTATTATTTTGTTCGCCATTAGTGTTTGCTATTACTGTGTTTTACTCGTGAAATCGAAAACTCCAGGGCATGACTTTCTAGTTTGGCTAAAACCGCTCTTTTTTCCACTATCACGTTCCGTCTTATTTTTCATTTTGCTCCTTTGCATTAACATCTGTTTTTCTAGCTACACCTTCATCAAATCGAGCATCCCTTACTTAGTTCCATTTTACTTGGATGAAAATTGGCACAAGTTGGATCTATGGCTCCACTTCGATATCACACCTTGGCATATCACTCACTCCCTATTCCCGACACCAACAGCAACTTTGGTAATCAATGTCCTTTACAACTTATGGTTTTTTGTAAAATGGGGGGTTGTTATCTTTTTCATCCTTTACAGACAAGACGACAAATTGCGGACACAATTTCTTGTTACTTTTCTCGCATCATGGCTAGTAATTGGAAACATCTCTGCCACTATCTTATCTTCAGCTGGCCCTGTGTTTATGCAGCCTTTGTTCGATGTTAACCATTACCAGCCTCTCATGGAGCGACTCGCCAACCAAAATTTCGCTTTATTAAATAGCAACTCACTCCCTATATGGGCTCTTGATACACAAGCAATGTTATTGGAGCACTATCTTCAAAATGAGAACAGCCTAGGATCTGGTATTTCGGCAATGCCCAGCATGCATGTCACTATAGCTACGCTGATCGCAATTAGCGTGTCTAAATTAAATCGCTGGGGTGGAGCACTAGCTTGGCTGTATGCCCTTTCGATACAGATCGGCTCGGTGCACCTTGGGTGGCACTATGCGGTAGATGGTTATGCCGGTGTCATCTTAACCATTTTGTTATGGAAACTAGTAGGTTGGTTACTCACCAGGACTCGATTGACCAGCGATATCAACCACCACTTGACTGATTAGCCGGCGAATAAAGATATTCTTATCGTCCCGCTGTTTACCTTTGCGATAAACAAGCTGAATGTCGAAGTCAGGAACCTCAATCGGAGGAGTAACCGCTTTTAAACTGGAACAAGAACCTTCTTGTCTCGCCACCAGCTTGGGGACAATACACAACAGCTGTCGGCCATGAATCAAACTCTTGATGGTTAGGAAGTTACTCGATGCAATCGCAACTTGGCGCTTTAACCCTAATACTTCTAATTTATCGTCAACGCCAGTCGAAAGAACACCACTTGGAGAAACAAGAGCATGCTCGACAGACGTAAAATCCGATAATGACATTGGCAATTCCACTTCGAGCACATCACCATCATACAAACAAACATGCTGCTCAGTATAAAGGTGCTCAGTTCGATATAACTCCGTAACCTCACCAAAGCTACCAATTACCACATCCAGTTTAGATTGCTCAAAGACCGATTGGTAATTAGCACGGTTCACGTTGAATAGCGCGACTTGCGAATGTGGAACCTGCTCTTTTATCTGATCAAACAGTGCTGGGCCAAACATTTGTTCTGCGTAATCCGTTAGACCGATCTTCCAAACATCACTGAATGTCGAAGCTTGAAAAGGCTTGGTTTTCAAAATATCAGTCTGAATTTGACCAAGTAGAAGGTCAACCGAATTCGACAACTCCATGGCGCGCTCAGTTGGCTCCATTCGACTTCCCACTCGCTCAAACAGTGGATCATCAAACAGCTTTCTTAACCTTTGTAGACTGTGGCTCATCGCTGACTGACTAACGAAACAGCGCTCAGCCGCCTTGCTCACACTATTGGTTTTATACAATGCTTGTAGTGCAATCAATAAGTTAAGATCAATTCCTTTCCAGTTAAAACTCGCCACTTCCCCATCCCATTTCATTAATAGAGACAATTAAAATAATTAATTTGAATCATAGTACTGTTCCCTCTAAATTACTCGTAATTCTTTAAATGGGTATGATCATGTTTGCAATTTTTAAGACCTTTTTTTGGCTAGGTTGGATCAGTTTTGGTGGTCCAGCGGCTCACATTGGTTATTTCAGAAACACATTTGTCGAGAAAATGAAGTGGCTGACGGACGAAGAATACGGACAGATCGTCGCGCTGAGTCAGTTCTTGCCTGGGCCGGGATCAAGCCAAGTCGGCTTCGCGGTAGGCTATAAAAAAGGGGGACTGCCTGGTGCAATTGCTGCGTTCATTGGTTTCACAACGCCATCCGTAATCTTGATGCTAGTTCTAGCGCTTGCCAGTTCACAATTGTTAGATAACTCTCTTTTCAACTCAGTTATCCATGGGCTTAAGCTGCTTGCCGTGGTTGTCGTCGCCGACGCAACCTATGGAATGTATAAAAACTTTTGTAAGTCAGCTATCGCGACCTCACTATGCGTTATGACGGCTGTGGTTTTGCTTCTATTTCCCGGTATTTGGCCACAAATCTTGGTACTTATTTTGGCGGCATTCGTCGGAAGTCGATTCTTGTCTTCGCAAGCCCAATCTTCGGTTACCAGTAGCGAGAAAATTTCGTTTGCACCGCTCGTCCTCTTTGCTGCTCTGTTACTAGGTTTGCCTTTGCTGGCAAATTACTCACAGGGGATCGAAGTGTTCAGTTTGTTCTATCAAGCAGGTAGTTTGGTGTTTGGTGGTGGCCACGTGGTTCTACCATTACTCCAAAATGGTATTGGTGATCAGTTATCCCAAGATGCTTTCTTAACAGGTTACGCAGCGGCGCAAGCCGTTCCTGGGCCGATGTTTACACTTGCAACCTATCTAGGTTACGTCCTTATGCCTGCTACGCCTGTGTTAGGCGCTCTGATTGCAACCGTCGCTGTCTTTCTACCTGGTTTTTTACTGCTGTTGGGGGTTCTTAAAAACTGGCAAGCGATAGCGAGCAAACCATTAATTTCTGGCGCATTAACTGGCGTTAATGCTGCGGTTGTTGGTCTACTCCTCGCTGCTCTATATCAACCAATTTTCACTAGTGCAGTAAATAGCGGGCTAGACTTCGCACTTATCGTGGTCGGTGTTTGGTTGCTCAAATCAGTCAAGCTACCAATCGTTGGCTTGGTCGGAGTGTTCATTGCTGCGGGCGCAATAATGAATTGGTTGTAAGCCAAGTCGAATACGGCAACAAGCAGGAGCGAGATGGTTTCGCTTCTGCTAAGTCTGTTTTACGAGTCTATTTCACACCATGGAAAGAGAAAAACAAATTACAATCGATCGACGGTAATATCGAAAATGGCCAAAAACTGCAGCGATAACTAGGAGAATAATACTTCAAAAAAACAATAAGATTATTGCACGGGTTTACGTGTTCCCTCGCCATAATATAATCGTAATTCCAGCCTTTACTCATTCCAAGTTTTCGAGTCGTAAAGTACCGACCAACTTTCCACGCAACCCCCGGATCCGTCGGAATTAGTACTGATAAGGTCCCCCCAGGCTTGAGAACTCGTAACCACTCTTTAATAACAAGGTGAGGTTCATAAATATGTTCCAATATATGAGTCGCTACTACACGATCAAAGTGTTCATCTGGGTACTCTAAACAACTCGCATCCATACTCTCAAATATAATACTTCCTTGCTGCTTTAAACTTGTAATTGATTGCTGAGCAATATCAAGAGCGGCTTGGTCACCATCAGTCATTACATATTCATCAAAGGTATGCGATACATGCTTTAAATGCTCACCAGTCCCACACCCTACCTCTAAAACCCTTGAAAAGTGTTCCTTCTTCAAAGGCCTCTCTAGAGCTATATGTCCGGCTCTCATAACCCCACCAGTAGAGTTATCATTGTAGACTCGGTGATCATATTCATTACTGAAACGATTTAAATAGTTGAGCCATTCAACATCTTCGTTCTTGCTCGCTCTCATGCACTCTCCCCACCAACCTAGAGGTTTAACATCGACAGAATCTTAATTTCTCGTCGACCTCGTGAAACGTTATCTAGAATCAATCCACAGAAAAAAGACATTACAGCGATCAAAGCAATTGAACTTGCGAGGATTGCTGTAGGTACTCGCTCAACGAGCCCTGTCTCGATAAAGTCGACAATCACAGGGATACCTAGCGTCAGAGACAAGCCTGCAAGAAATAAGGCAAGCACACCGAAAAATAGTAACGGTTTTACGTCCCTCAGAATGAAAAGAATAAAATTAAAAATTTTAACGCCATCACTAAGTGTATGAAGTTTACTTTCTGTTCCATCTGGACGAGGAGAGTACTGTGTCGCAACCTCTTTAGTGGGCATATTATGATGCAACGCGTGGACGGTAAGCTCTGTTTCTATCTGAAAACCATCGCTGAATATTGGTACGCTCTTAACAAAACGACGACTCATCACCCTATAACCAGAAAAAACGTCTTCAAAATGAGCACTAAAAGCTCCGTTTACCAGAGCCGAGAAAAATTTGTTTCCGTATATATGCCCAGTGGGGTATGCCCCTATCGCTCGTTCTCGACTGCCAATAACCATGTCTAAACGCTCACTCAGTAAATGCTCGATCAGTTTGGGGCAAATTGATGCATCATATGTGTTATCACCGTCAGCCATCACGTATATATCTGCTTCAATATCAGAGAACATTCTTCTAACAACCTCTCCCTTTCCTTGGCGAGGCTCTGTACGAATAATTGCCCCAGCCTCACTAGCCTCTGCGATGGTGTTATCAGTCGAATTATTGTCATAAACATAGATATCAGCGTTAGGTAAAGACGTTCTAAATGAGCTTACAGTTTGCCCAATAGCACCAGCCTCATTGAAACAAGGAAGTAATACCGCTATTTTTTCGTTTGTCATGGATACTCCCTCACCCTAAAAACTTGATAACTGCTTTGCTTGTTTGAATAAACTCTCTCTAACCAACTGGGCAATTCTTGACTATATAGCCTTCGAATGAAGGCTCTCTCGTTGCTGAGGTGCTTAATCAGAACTAAGTGACTATCATTTCCCACTACAACGATACCTACGCCTTTGCTTAACAATTTATCTCGAACAATACTTAGGTCTTCTTCAAGCATAGTTTCAATTAAGAAAGTATTCCCTCTAATATTCCTATGATAAGGGGCTGCAATGATTCTATTTTTTGTTCTTGCTAACAATTGAGAACCACTTTCAATACCGGTTAATACAAGCTCTTCTTTAACACGTATAGAGTTAAGAACGTCAATTAAGTTATCTTCATCCGCTTGATTTCGCTCTTTAAACGAAGGCCCTGACAGGTCTCCATTGACGAATAGCAGAATGAACGCTATCCCTAACGGCCCACCGAGCGTGATAAATACAACCTTTACAAAAAGATATCGCAAATACTCAGCACACCTTAAAACCACATACGCTTGAAGAGGAGCTGCTAATAAAAAACAACTCCTTGTAACCCTTAACTGCCAAAAGTATGCCAACAGCAGATTCACCACTAACATTAGATAAAGTAAGGTGGCGTATGGGTTATTTTGTTTAAAAAAAGGAAACAATAAGGCAGGAATGAAAAGCAACACATAGTTCTGTCGTGATAAGAAACCATCCTGGTTAACGTAGTAATAAATTGGCTTAGCTTCGGAGACATAGTCTAGCCAAAACATTTTCAATATTGATGGGTACTCTATCAACAACCCATCGATAAAACTTGGAAACAGCAATACCGTCGGAGTCAGAGAAAGCAGTCCCACAAATATAAAAATCATCACTTTTGATAATTTTGATTGTCCAAAACCGACACTCTTTTCAAAAAAGAGTATAAAAGCGTACCCACTCAATAATAGGAAAACCAAAAGAAAAGAAACTTCATCAGACTTAATAGTGAAAAACTCAGATACTGGCCTATTTAGCAAAATGGCAACCAATACAGTTACTGTACACTTTACAAGTAAAACACGGACATACTCTCTCCACTGAGCATCAACCAAACATGAATATGTCGTATAAACTAAAAAGTAAGACCCAAATAAAAAGATGTTATCTAGTCCAACCCAAAACGATAGCCCCACAACCAAAGCATGTATGTTGATCCGCCAACGCTGTCCCAATTGCATTTGTTTGATTGGGCTAAGGACTAGGAACAAAGCGCCAAGCATCAGCTGTATATTGTGGTGATCAATTGCGCCAGGTAGAAAGTGAACAACAGCTGGAGAAGCGATCGCAAATAGCATACTCACGAACCGATACTTAACGCCAAACAATCGGTGTCCTAAGTAAAAAACAGACAGTAAGTAGACAAGTAAATAAAAGAGAGGGACAACAGATATCGTGAAAGTGTAGGCTAGGTGTTCAGGAAGAAAGATTAGCAACGGTATAGCGACTGAAGACAGCATGATATCAGGCAACCTAGACCAATGTATCAGTACTCCATCTTGAGGGTTAAAGTTGTGCATAGGTACTAGGTACCAATCACCCTCCTCCATCCAGTGTTGAAATTGGGCAAAACGCATGTAGTCATCATTATCTCGGAGCTCTAACGCACTAACCGTTTCCCAATTAAAAATGATAATCAGCACTGCTCCCACTAGCCAAAAGCCAATAAGAACGAAAACATCTTGTCGAATCGAATTTTCCTGAGCCAAAATGAAGTCCTTTTCATTTCACCCTGAGTTAATTTTCTAATTCATTTCTCGGACTTGCGAGATCGCTGTCTCCAAGTTTTTATTGGCAAGTTCATAATAGGAAGCTTTTTTATCAATCGCTTGTTGTAGGTAAGGAATAGCTTCCTCTGGTTTACCTTGAAGAATCAAGAAGTAACCGACGTTATTCAATGCTTCTGGTGCATCCATATGGCGCATAAAGGTATTAACCGACTTCTGCACTTCTCCTTTAGCAAGGTAAATCAACGCAAGGTTATTTTGCGCTTTCTCATTATTTGGCTCAAGGTTCAACGCGTTAGTCGTTAAGCGTACAGCTTCATCATATTCACCGTCCATGTAGTGAGAATAACCCATGTTGATTAACCCTTTGACAGAGCGGGGAGAGATAGTCAGTACCTTACCAAACAGAATCTGTGCAACATCATGATCACCAGCCACATCTCGCAACACCCCAACTCCCATATAAGCTAATAACGGAGATTGATCATCCACTTTAAAGGCTTGAGCCTGACTCTTGGTCAATGAATGATTATTAGAGATACTTTGACCGCTGCTCAATCGTACTTGGTCTGAATTAATGGCTTTGTAAAAGTAACTTAGGCCCTCTTCAAGTCGGTTCTGTTTAGTGTATAAACTCCCAAGCTGTTCAAGCGCTCCGGTATGGGCGGGATCGACATTCAACACAGCAAGGTAAGATTTCTCTGCCAGAGGGTAATTCGCTCTTGATTGATGAATACGACCAATCGTGAACAATGTTCTGTCATGGAACTCTTTCTCAGGATACGAAAGGGAACGAATATATTCATATAAAGCAAGATCGACGTTGTTCTCTCGCAGTGCTTTATCACCTCGAACAATCGCCTCTTTCTCATTTAAAGGAGGCGTATCATTACTCAATGTGTCTATCGGTTTACCTGCATATAGTTCCGAATTGAAATCGTTGCCCGTTTCATCAGATGAAGCACACCCAATAAGAAAAAGAGGTAACATGAATAATATGACTCTATTTATGGTTCTCATAATTCAGCTCCTGGGGCCGTTAGTGCGTCCATTACAATCATCATCCCTGGACCTAATGCCACGATAAAGAAGCAAGGCCAGATGAATAGCAGCATTGGAAATAACATTTTTGTTGGGATTTTAGCTGCGACTTCTTCAGCAGCCTGTTGTCGTCTATCTCTAAAATCCGCAGTATAGTCTCTTAAGGTTTGCGCAAGGCTTCCACCCATTTTCGAAGCATGAGACAACATAGATACCAAGCCTTCAAGTTCAGTAAGACCAGTCCGATCGATGAGTTGACTCAAAGCATCTGGCATTGGAACACCAGCTTGGATCTTGGCAAAAACCGTATCCAATTCATCGGCTAGCTCAGGTTGAGATACATAAAGTTCTGTCGCAACTCGCCCTAGCGCGGCATTAAAGCCAAGTCCAGATTCGGTACAAACCACTAACAAATCCAACGCATCAGGGACCCCGTTTCGAATTTTTCGTTGGCGATCTTTCTGCAGTTTATTCAGCACAAAGTTAGGGGTGAACATACCGATGAAGACACAAGTTAAAGTCAGTAGGTTGTTGTAGCTGCCGCCTACCGCGGTGTAATACACCAAAAAAGCACAGACTAAACCGATCAAGGTTGAGATCAATTTCAATGAATAGAAAATCGAGAGCGCACTTTTATCGTGATAACCTGCATGCATCAGCTTCTCTGAATAGGTTGCGTTATCACGCTTGTTTCCTTTTCCGACAAACGGACTTAAAGATTCCAGCGTATTCGAAAAATCGAACCCCTTTCTATGAGACGAATTAGCTTTATTACCAGAAATTTTCTTCAAGCGTTTGTCTAATGGTGAGCTAGCACCAACCAATAAAAAGCCTAATGTGAGAGTCAATAAAATGGTGGTCAGTAGAATCATTCCATAGATCACCATTTGTGAACTTAACCCAAACTCTTCTAAGGCTTGCATCCAAGCATTAATGTCGAGTAGTTCCATAAATCATATCTCTATGTTAATTATTTTCTTGATCCACAAAGCGCCTAAAGCCAGTAAGATAATGCCAATACTCACCATGGTGATACCGCGAGGATCGCTATACAAAGGTTCTATATAATCGGGGCTAACAACTTTCAGCCCAAAGAAAAGCGCAAAAGGGGACAGAGTCAGTATCCAAGCAGACAATCGGCTTTCCGCTGAAAGTGTTTTGATTTTTCGCTCCAGCTTGAAACGAGCTCTTAGCACCTCTGATACTTTCTGTAAGTTCTCTGAAAGGTTACCACCCGTCTCTTTCTGTAACATTACTGCACTCGAAAATGCCAACATAGATACCGTAGGGACACGTTCAGCCATTTGCAAAATAGCTAAGCGCAAGTCATAACCATAGTTGAGTAAGTTATAGGTATTTTTGAACTCCGATCCAATAGGATCTGGCATCTCTTCGCCAACTTCATTAAGAGACTGAACCAAAGGCTGCCCAGCTTGCAATGCACGGCGAATGATATCGAGAGCCTCTGGTAATTGCTCCTCAAAGCGAGCGAGGCGATAAGTTACTCGGTTTTGTACGTACAAATAGGCGACAACCCAAGAAAAGAAAAATACCGCTACACACACAAACCATTGTTGATTCAATAACAGCGCAAGTAATGTAAGTGATAGCCCAGCTAAAAAAGTCGTAAATAGAAAACGAGTCAGAGCTATTTTGATACCCGCTAGCTCCAGCATTTTTTTCAGGTCAGCCAGTGCGCCTATTGACACCAACCTACGATCTAAAGGTGATAGCTCTTTACGGTAGTGCTCCTTCAAAAGAGAGAGGCTCTCTTCGTCGATATTTTTCTGCGTCTCCTTGAGGCGTCGAGACAGCTCACGATGCTTAGCCTTTTTACCGGCTGCCGGTAAGAGCAAAGCTTGCGAAATAAACAGAACCGCAACGAACAACAGAATCAATGAAACCGTTACATTATCCATACAGCCCCCCTATTCCTGTTTCTCGGTAAATATCTCGAATGGTAAATCTAAGCCACGCTTCACCAATTGATCATGGGTCTGAGGAACAATACCGGTAGCCGTGTAATGGCCTTGAATATTACCTTCAGCATCAACTCCTTTTCTTTGGAAACGGAAGATTTCAGACATAGTGATCATCTCCCCCTCCATGCCATTGATCTCTTGAACACTAACCATACGGCGCTTTCCGTCTTCTTGACGTTCCATTTGAACGACCAAATGAATGGCTGATGCAATCTGAGCACGAAGGTTTTTGGTTGAGATGTTCCAGCCCGCCATAGAGAACATATTTTCTACTCGGCTTAAAGCATCGCGAGGGGTGTTGGCGTGAATCGTTGCCAAAGAGCCATCGTGGCCCGTGTTCATTGCAGCAAGCATATCGACGGCTTCACTCCCCCTTACCTCCCCAACCACAATTCTGTCAGGGCGCATACGCAAAGTATTTTTTACTAGTTCACGTTGGCTAATTTCACCTTTGCCTTCAAGGTTAGCAGGGCGAGTCTCTAATCGAATCACATGAGGTTGTTGTAATTGAAGCTCAGCTGAATCTTCAATCGTGATAATTCGCTGATCTCTCGGAATAAAGCCTGAAAAAATATTAAGTGTGGTCGTTTTTCCCGAGCCAGTACCTCCTGAAATCAGAATATTGAGCTCTCCTTTCACCGCCGCTTCCACAAACTTAGCCATTTCAGGAGATAGAGAACCGAAACTCAACATGTTATCCATTGTCAGACGGTCAACAGCGAAACGTCGGATCGATACTGACGGGCCGTCCAGTGCAAGCGGAGGGATAATGGCATTAACACGAGAGCCATCAGCAAGCCGCGCATCCACCATAGGTGATGCTTCATCGATACGTCGCCCCACTTGACTCACAATTCTATCGATGATGTTTCTTAAGTGACGGTCATCAAGAAAGGTATAAGGTGTCTTTTCCAACTTTCCTCGACGCTCTACATAAACACTTTTGGGGCCATTTACCAAAATATCTGACACCGTTGTATCTGCGAGCAGAGGTTCTAGCGGTCCGAGCCCAAAAACCTCATCTTCAATCTGCTTAATAACTCGCTTGCGACCTTCAGCGCTTAGGGCTTGGCTTGAATCATTCGCCATTAATTGAACAATAGCTTCATGAAGGTCAACCTTAGCGCGTTCCTTTTCTAAACTAGAAAGCAAACCTAGATCGAGAGTCTCAAGTAGTTGCTTGTGAAAGTAATGTTTGATTGAGAGTTCTTGTTCAAGTGCCTTTTTGGCTTCATTAATCGACTTTTCTTTTTCAGCACTGGCATCAGGACGGGTCAGAGGATTAGCCGGAGCCTCAGCTAGATTAGTTGCTTTAACTTCATCGACAGCAACATCTGAGGCTTTCTTTTCGAACTCTGGGTTAATATTTTTTCGTTTGAAGAACATAACGCTCCCTCGTCTTTGCGCATCACTGCCGTCTTATGAGAATAGTCGCTTAAGCCAACTTTTGTTCTCTTCTTCATGAGGTGATAGAAAATTAGACAGCTCAATAATCGATCGAGTAATAGAGCTGTTTTTCTTATTTTGAACAAATGGCATCCCTAAATTGGCACTCTCCAATGCCACTTTGAAATCATTAGGCATGATATGAATATCATGAGACCCCAATGTTTGTTCTATATCTTTAAGCTTAATCGGTTGTCGCTTTTCATAACGATTGAGTACGATTTCGATCGCATCTGTTTGTAACCCATACTCAAACTTCAAGGACTTAATCAGACGAGATGTATTCTTAATCGACACAAGATTTTGCTGCATAACGAGAAGTGCTTTATTGGCCGGGGATATCGTCGATGCAAACACATGATCCAGCCCGCGAGAAAAATCAATAATGATGAACGGGTAATAACGGCGAAGCACCGGAAGTAACTTACCTATTTTGAGTGCATGTTCGTAATCATCCGCGTTATTTTCATGCTTAAAGCTTAGAACATGTAACCCTGAATCATGCTTACAGACGTATGTGCTCAAAGAGATTTCATCGAGATCTTTTGAGTTATTGATCACGTCGGAGATACTGTAAGACGGTTGCACATTCATATATTCAGGAATAACGCCAAACTGCAAATCGATATCAAGCAATAACACTTCGTCTGGATGATGTTCCGCTATCTCTATCGCAGTGTTCAGAGCAAGCGTTGTCGCCCCCATACCACCCTTGGTATTAAGAAACAGAAACATCTCGCCCAAACGCGAACTTGCCAGTTTGTCGGATGATGTTTTCTGCAGTAGAGGCATCAAACCCGATATGTTGACATTGTGAGAAAGAAAGTCAGAAGCACCCAAGCGTAACGCAACTTTAAGAGAAGCGTTATCGCTCTCATCGCCAAAAACCACCAATGAGAGGTCGTGGCCCTCCCAAGCTAAATCGTAGCCTTGAAGCTCTGCCATTTTTTGAGACCAATTTCCACCAGCCTCAACGAAAATTAAGTCAGGAGCATCAATGTTTTGTAAGTACTCTTCACTCATGCCGAGTAAAGAAAAAGAATGCGTGTATAGATTTCTACATTTCTTCAGCTCTTGACTCATATAGGCATGAAAACCCTCACTGTGATAAACAAGCCAAACCTTAAGGTTGGTCTTCAACCTCGGGATCTCGTTATCGCTCGAAGGTAATGGTATAGCTTCCCCCATAACACTGCTCCTGTGCTTAGTTTGTTGGACACCTTGTCCTTAAATTCGAATCCGCTCGAATTACCCCTAAGTTCTCTGCTGGTAATATCGTTTCAAATGCGGGCGCTGCTAGGTACCCAGATGTTCCTAAAAAACTCAAATTACTGACTAGCTGTATTCCATAGCCCGTTGCTCTGGCTCTCACAAACTTTATATCCCCAAATCCTGGGTCTGTTGTATACCCAGTGGTAATCTCTGTTCCAGTGCTGTCTAAATAAGCTACTTCAATATTTGATGCAGAGAAGCCAACCAAAGGAATATCTTGAACAATCATGCCCGCAATATTGTCTCTGTCTTCAACCCAACACACAGTCGCAAGACGCGCTGCTTTTCTTGTAGCTTCACTCACCATCTGTAGTGAAAAAACATAGACCCCTACACCAAGGATCAGAAATATCAATAGAAATACCAACCAAGAGACCAACGTGAACTCAACAATTGCCAACCCTTTCATTCGGCGTTTAGTTAACGTGTTCATCACAACACCCTCATTACCGAAGTTACTTGAAGAGGTATTGACAAGCTTTGGCTAGAAAACGGTATACCAATAAAATGAGGTACGTAGCTGTAGTTGACACTCACCCTCACATAATCGTCTGTAGAGGGAGGGGTCACTGTGACATTCGCCGTTGATAAGTTCGATAACAAAGCAGTGCCAGTCGAACTTTTTCCATACACAACCACATTTTGTATTTCAGAGGTCGGTGCTAAGGTTCCCGTTTGTGTTCCATAAACTTCACTCACCGCATAACGGGCACCGTTTTGTACTGATTTAGAAATCACGTTGTAATGGATCAACATGTTTCCTAACTCGAGCGTCAACACTAAGAAAAATAACAGTACTGGTGTAGCAATAATGACCTCGACAGCAGCCCACCCTCGTTGTCTTTTAAGATTCGCTTTCATGACTACGACTCCTCATTATCAGGATCATCATAGAGCACAATGCGATATGCCCCTTCTGTCGTCGAATTGACGCCACCGGAACCACCAACCACAGAACATGAGTGAATGAACTCACCAAAAACAGCTTGGGTACCACTGTTATTCACAGGCGCTCTTTGCAGTAAGAAGAAACACCCTATCTTATTCACTGTAAAATCTGTCGCGCCTCCACTTTTTCCTGAGCAATCCAACATAGGAATTGGTAAAATCCTGCGCCACGCGACACCATTGGTAACACATCCACTCCCCGTGCCTTCAATACAAGCATTTGTCGCGCTTTTATAATCAGCATAGGTAAAGCTACCATCAAAATCTATTTCGCCCGTGTTACTATCAATCGTAATCTCATTGGTCGGCTCTGTAGTGATGTAATCTGACGGGTAATCATCTTCTGTAAGACCACCACCATAATCACCAAAGCGAGTATTCAGCCCATCGCCAGTAGGGCCAACTGTGCCGCCCGGTTTTGTCACAACATCTTCACCTATTGCAACAGGGTTATCGTAACTACCACCCAACGCATTCTTAATGGTATTACCACCGGAACCAAAATCGAGCAGGTGGTAGTTTCCGTTTCCCATCTCAGAAAGGTTGCTGTCTCCCACTTTTAAGGCATGAACAGTGCCAAGCTCATACCCGAAAACACTGTCAATCACTTCACCAGTATCATCATGGAGACCATCTTCGTTGACGTCATTATCAAACGTCCCATCACCAATACACACACCAATGGGCACCACATTATTGATAAACCTTTGACCCGAGCTAGGGCCCGCTACTGCACTTGCCGCAACCGTTTTTTCCAAACCAAATGCTTGAATAAAGAACTCCTCCATATCGAGTGAGGAAACCGTAACGCGAACATACACATCGTCGTCAGCACCAAAGGTTGGAGTTCCTGTAAAATCTTGTGGATCATTTGAGTATTCAATAGATATATTTGCCGTAGAAAGATCTATTTCATGATTACCCGATGAACCCGCCATAGCAGCGAGGGCTGTCGCTACCTCCGCGTCAACCGTATCTTTATCCTTACTGTTATCCAGTATTGTGGCTGCAGCCAGAGCAGCAGAGTCCACAGCGTTCTGCAAACGTGTTTTGTTAACCAGAATATGGTTCATATCAACGGCTAGCGCTGATACAGCCAAAAAAACTAACAGGGCAACGGTCACTAAGATAACCACCAAACCTTGCTGTCTTTTGGGACTTTTCGATACTCGATACAACATATGAGTACCTCCAAATATCAATTAAACTCTTGAAGTACTTGGCTACTATTGCCAGATAAGGCTTCTTCTCCTTTACCGACATATCTATCGTAACCAATCTGCATTCGCTCCCCTGTACCGTCAGGCACTACGAGCAAATTTTCTTGAGTCGCATCTGGGTTATAAATTTGTTCTGTTTTAACCTGAGCTACAGAGTGACCCAGAGGTGCATCTGACGTTACACACCCCACCAAACCTACACTGAGACAAACCATCATCACCTTAATCATAGCTATCTCCTTATAATTCATGTCCAAATGAGCCTTCGCTTCCACCTTCAACTGGAACAGTTTGAGGCGCAGATTGACGAGGAGCTTGTTCATCATCACCCGATGGCTCCGCAATGTAAGCACTTCGGCCAAGTAAGTAATATTGAAGGTCGTTAGGGCTCACAAAGGCATCCGTCGGTAGAGTTACAGCATTTCTATCTATAGGCTTAGCCAATCTTGGGGTAACTAAAATCACCAACTCGGTTTCCCCCGATACAAATTCTTGGCTGTTGAATAACTGCCCCAAAACAGGAACCTCTCCCAACCCCGGCATCTTATTACTTACATCTCGCACGTTTTCACTCAACAGACCCGCGATACCGATGGTCTGTCCATCAGCCAATTCCAATGTTGATGACGCACTACGTCGAGTAATAGGTGGGATGAAATAAGTCGCATTGCTCAAACTCGGTTCAATGGTGAGAGAACTACTATTGGCAATTTCACTCACATCAACGGCAAGGTTAAGGTTGATTTTTTGATCGCTAAGAACAGTGGGAATGAACTTTAAGCCAACACCGTACTCTTTGTACTCGATGGTGATGCCGTCTTCATCAGGAACAGGGATAGGGAACTCACCACCCGCTAAAAATTCAGCTTTTGCTCCACTGAGAGCGGTCAAGTTTGGTTCCGCTAGGACTTTAGCTACACCATTTTGTTTAGCAACATCCAACGCAAAACTGAAAAGGGTATTACCATCAACAAATGACCCTAATATGCCGTAGTCTTGTGAGGTGGGGATATCGAAGATAGGCGTAGCGCCAGCAATGCCAGCAGGAACGGACGCACCACCCCATGAGAAATTAGAGCCACTGCTTTGGAAAAAATGGAAATTCGCATCAAATTTTCTCACTAAGCTACGTTGAACTTCCGCGACCGTAACTTCTAGCATGACCTGTTGTGCTCCACCTATCGACATTAGATTGATCACACCAGTTGCAGCAGTCACTTCACTTCCTGACTCTTTCGATGTATCAACAGACTGCCCTGCTGCATAGGTTTCAGCGATACGCATGGCAATATTCATCTGTTGCTGATTGCTCACTTGACCGCTCAATAACAAACGATTCTGTGAACTATGAACTTCGATCTGCTCATTCGGCAAAAATTCAAACAACTTAGCTTTCAGACTATTTAAATCATGTGTCACTTCAATATTGATTGACTCGATCAGCACTCCTCTTGAGTCCCATGCCATTAAATTCGTAGCGCCGAGCTTATTACCTATCAAAAACAGCTCGTTAGATTTCAGCATCACAATATCAAGGACATCTGGGTCACCGAGAGACACCTTGCTCGCTTTTCCAGACAACTTCACGTGTGTTGACTTATGATGCGGCACCGTGACGGTTTTTCCCGTTTGAATCGCTGCATAGCTAGAAAGCGAGACACACAGTAAACCAATCAGACAAGTTATTATTATTTTCATATATCACCTCAATCCTTGACGCGAACATTCGATGTTTCCGTACCTTTGATGATAGTAACGCTTGGTCTTGGTACGTATCGTTTCACGACTTTTTTGTCTACTTCATGTGGGTTTCTGAGTGTCAGCTGAATACTGCCTTTACTTTTAGCTGTTAGTAACTTCTCGGCATCTTTCGGGGTCACTTCCAATGTTACGGCACGGACAATGATAGGACTGTTCTCTTTGGTTTTAGCGGTTTGGTCTACCGCAAGCACTTTGATGTCTTTCAACACGGTTTGCGTTGAAGCCGAGTTCTTCCCATACGAAACCGTGTTGAGAATATCCACCTTATTACCTGGTAATAGGAAACCTGCGACACCGATAACATCATCCACACGAATCGTCACCGCTCGTTTATTTTCAGGAATCAAAGCCGCTAATGTTGAACCTTCACCTGGTACAGTAAACCGCATCTTATGCAGAACCTCACCGGCATATATCGTGTTAGCGACAACCTTACCGACCAACTCCTCAGTGTCAGAGTAGTTGTTTTCATTGATCCAATCTTTCTCCATCAATTTTGTGGTTAAGTATTGCTCCTCAATAATGGTTCCTGCTTCGATCTCTTGAGAGGCGACAACAACAGGATGACGCTCAACCTGCTCCACCTCGACCGTTGGCTGTACTTGATTGTCCATCCATTGTTTAGCAAAAAACACAGCGGCTAAACCGAATACTACGGACAGTAAAAATAGAAGAAATATTTGGCTTTTACTCATTGCTCTCTTCCTCGAGTCCATCAGAAGTGAAATACACCTTCCATGCCATTGTCAGAATCTCGGGAGTAATCGTTAACGGTAGCTGTTCAAACAGAACGATATCTTTACTGATCCCGACGAGATCTTTAGGTAAGCAAGGGAAATAATTAACATTGTGAATGCGGTGAAGTTTGTACAACTGTTCAATTGTATTATCAGGTAGCTCAAAGCTCTTCTCTCGAGCGGTATCAACCCATAGAGTTTGGTAATCTTTTTGCGAGAGTGGTTCAAATTCTATTTTGTAGCCTAAACGACGTAAAAAGGCAGGATCACTGATTCTCTGGGGATCCAAGTTAGTTGAGAAGGCTAACGTCAAGATGAAAGGAATTGTAATTTGTTGGCCGTTGGGCAGAGATAAATGGTCGAAATAGTACTCCATTGGAACGATCCAACGATTTAACAACGCATCTACGGGCATAGGTTGTCGCCCTAAATCATCAATAACGAAAATACCGTTGTTGGCCATCATCTGTAGTGGAGCTAACCATACTCGACTATTTTCTGAATGGTTGACTTCCAGCATCTCCATCGTTAATTCACCACCGACTTGAATATTTGGTCGCTCACAATTGAGCCAACGCTTGTCATATTGATCCAGCAGAGAAACAGATCGGTCTTTGCCATTATTATCAATAGGTTTGTGGTGTTGGGCAGAAAATACCTTAATGATGTTTCCTAACGCATACACTGCGTAAGGAATAAATACTGAGGTTTGCAGAGCATTCACAATCCTTGATGCGACGAAGGTTTTACCTGTACCTGCATGTCCGTAAAGAAGCAAAGCACGCCCCGAATTAATGGCAGGCCCAAGGACAGGCACCTTACTTTCAACGCCATAAACATCATGCAACGCTTCTTCAACGTCTGGACGAGTGACTAGTTGGGCTCTTAGGTCTTGCGCTTTTACAATCTCACAGTACTGTTCGAGAGATACGGGAGCAGGTCCAAGGTAAGCATCTCGCTTGAATGCTAACTCAGCTTCTTCTAAGCCTTTTTCAGATAGTGAATATCTCACGTGGCTATGAGACAGTGTGTTAACTGAGAGATTAGAGTTAGGTTGAAATACTTCGATCAGTGATTTTTTTCGAAGCACCGCTAATGCACTTTCGACAATGTGCGTGACCACACAAAGGTAATTAGATAGCTCTAAAACATCAGACTTTGGATAGGCTGACAGGTGTTTGATAACGAGGTTTTCTACCACAACCTCTGGAATACCAAGCATATCAAATGAGGTGGGTACCAACGGTGCTGATATTTGAGGCTTCAAATGGGTCGTTATTCTTGTCCCTCTCATATCCATAAAGCATCCCTCTTTAAGTAATGAGCCTAAACGTCTAGCCTCAAAAAATTAAGTAAAATAACTGTACATAGCGAGACCTATAACGACTGAAGGTGCGAATGGCATGGTTATTTTTTCTTTATACCTTGCATGAATTTGTTTATTGAGCGGGTTGACACTCAAAGAGCAACCTTGAAACTCAAGGGTATTTACCTTAAATAAAAATAAATACATAGTCCCAATCAACCCGCTAGCCATTAGGATATAATATCCGACATCAACAATACTTGATGCACCAAATATCATACCTATTACGCCTAGCAATTTAACATCACCAGCGGACATCACCTTGATAAAATAGAGAATGAGACCGCTGGAGAAATATAATAATAATCCTAACGCTTGTTCTTTTAATCCGACTTCCTGAAAGCCATAGAAAAAACCAAAAATCAGCAGTAAAACAAGAAGCTTATTGGGGATTCTATTCTCGCTAAGATCATAAAATGAAATTAGCAAAAGAATTACCCATATACTGATGTAAGTTGACATATGGTTTTTGTCCCCACTTCAAAGCAAATCGAGAATGCTCGTCAGTTTAGAGAGAAGACTTGTTCCGAAGTTTGCAAACAACAATCCTACGACGATCAAAAGGCCCGCAGCCCCAATGATATATTCGACAACAACCAGTCCACTCTCATCTTTGGTCCACTCTTTGAGCGAAGATTTATTAAAGTAGCGTTTTAATATAAGACCCCGTTTACTACACACCAGGAGTACCCGTGCTGGTAATCAACCCAATAATCGCAATCAGTTTATTTGCTAATGCAGCGCCGACACCACTAAAAATTGTAGTTAGTCCTAAAACCAGCATTGCAGCACCGATTACGTATTCGATCACTGTAAGGCCTTCTTCATCATTTAGAAATTCTTTAATATTATTCATTAACTTATCCATGGTCATATCTCCATTATTGCTAGGACAGGTTTTGCTAACCTGTAAGGTAAATCTAGAGGTAAAGATCGTATTGAGTTAGGATTTTTTTTCTTTTCACTTGTACTTTTTGGTTCTCTTTCTAATCTATTCAATAGAGGTTTTATACGCATCCATTTTCAATAAAAGTTAACAAATGAAACATGAGGCATATATTTATGCATCTAATTACACCTTTATTAACCGACAAGAAGAGTAGAATTAATTCGATTATTGTAAAAAAAGTCGAACAATTTTTTCCTATAACAACTTTTGATCAAGATATCTCTATTATCAGTAGGTTAGAAGTAAGACTGGTATTTTTTATAATCAATGAAAATAAAAACTATCAACTACTTAACATGGCTATTTCTATTTGTGAAAACCTAAATAAGAAGATTATTGTTATATCAAACTGTTCTATAGAGAATGTAATTAGATATAAGAAAAGTCTGATTGATATTGTCAATGTGAATGAGATTGGCCTCACAAATGAACTCGAGATTCTCAAAATTAAGACAGATCATTTGTTCAATACACATTGTCAGATTGAAAGTAATAATCGAGAGAGAGATAGCGATACTTTGTTCTTAAAACAGGTCTCCGAATACATCTTGAGTCATCTCACTTCTGATATACGAGAACCCGACCTTGCAGAGATGTGCCACTGCTCTACAAGCTACTTTTCCAAAAAGTTTCACCGACACTTTGGCGTCAGCTTTCGAGACTTCGTTTGCGATAAGCGAATTTTGTTAGCCAAAGAGATCATGCAAAGGGATACAGACTCAAAAATCGCAGTGATCGCTTACCAATGTGGTTATAAAGATGTCTCTTACTTTTCACGAATCTTTAAGAAGAGAACAGGGGTTACCCCAGCAAGTTATAGGCGAGCCTGCATAGATGACAAATAAACGCTAATTTTACTCCCTAAAAGAATATGCACGTGCTATCTTTAACATAATTTTAACAACAATAACTTAGCGAAAAACATGGAGTTAGACAATGATTCAGCCTAACGAGTTTAGCCAAGACCAAAACCAAGCTCTCCCTACACCAAATGAAATGATTTTAAAATGGGCAGAGGAGCGCCCAAATGAGGTCTATCTAAAACAGATCATCAACCGTCAGTTTGTCGAGTTCACCTACAAAGAGGTGGCAGACAAAGCACTCAAATTGGTTACTGCACTTGAGGACCTAGGCGCCAAGCCTGGCGATCGCATTGCACTAGTATCAAAAAACTGTGCCGAGTGGTTCATTACCGACTTAGCCATGATGCTGGGTGATTTTGTCAGTGTACCAATCTTCCCGACGGCAGGTGCAGATACTATCGCGTACTGTATTGAACACAGTGAAAGTAAGATCGTAATAGCAGGTAAGCTTGACGATCCCGCGGCCACTCAACAAGTGGTCGATGAAAATCCAGAACTTATCAGCATTGCCCTACCTTATGACACAGCAGCAAAATGCCAATACGCATTTAATGATCTCATCGACAAGAGTGCTCCTTCTTCAAAACGCCCTGTGCATCACGACGACAAGCTTATGTCACTGGTTTATACGTCAGGGACTTCAGGTCAACCAAAAGGCGCTATGTTGACCTATGGTGCCTTTACTTGGTCGGTTCAGCGTCTAATCGACCATATTGGTATCGAGAAAAACGATCGTCTGTTCTCCTATCTACCTTTGGCTCACATCACAGAACGTGTTTACATTTTTGGTTCATCTGTCATGGGTGGTGTACCAACCGCGTTCCCAGAATCACTCGATACCTTTATCGAAGACGTGAAGATGCACAGACCGACTCTGTTCATCTCCGTGCCAAGACTCTGGACTCTATTCCAGCAGCGTATTCAAGACAAACTGCCACAGAAGAAGCTTAATATTCTTCTCAAGATTCCGTTTGTTAACTCGCTCATTAAGAAGAAGCTGGCAGATGGTCTTGGGTTAGATCAAGCCCGCGTTCTTGGTTGTGGTTCTGCACCAGTATCCCCAGCTCTGCTGGATTGGTATGAGAGTGTAGGCCTGCACATCACTGAGGCATGGGGGATGACTGAGTCGTTTGCTTACAGCACCCTCAACTACCCATTCAGAGCCGATAAGATTGGTTCTGTCGGTAACGCAGGCCCAGGTGTTGAGCTTAAGATTGCTGAAGATGATGAGATCTTAGTACGCAGTAAAGGCTTGTTCTCTGGCTACTACAAAAATGACATTGCTACACAAGAGTCATTTAACGCCGAGGGTTGGTTACACACCGGTGATATTGGTGCTATTGATAACGAGGGCTACCTAACGATTCAAGGTCGTAAGAAAGATACCTTTAAGACAGCGAAAGGTAAGTTCGTTGCTCCTGTACCTATCGAGAAAAAGCTATTTGAGTACAGTCGTGTAGAGATGATGTGTCTGATTGGTCTGGGCTTACCTGGTCCTATCCTGCTTGTTGTTCCTCATGACTTCCCTAACTTCGACCGTGAACGCTACGAGAGAACCACTAAACGCGTTATTGAGAAGATGAACTCACAATTAGCTTCTCATGAGAAGATCAAAGGCGTACTGATGATCAAAGAACCGTGGAGCATTGAAAACGGGATTCTAACTCCAACGCTCAAGATCAAACGTCATATTCTAGAGCAGAAGTACCACGAAGTTGGCCATAACTGGCCAAAAGACAAATTGGTAGTTTGGGAGGAGTAATCCACCTTAAGCCAAGTTCTTTTTGGTAAAGGCGCTTTTGAATAGACAAAAACAAGCGTAACTCAGGTAACAGCTTGAGTTACGCTTTTTTGTTTAAATCTAACTCCATTACTCCCAAAATGCTTTCCTCGCCTCTTGCTGTGCTTGTGTATGCGTTAACCCAATATCATTTAAAAGATGATCGGGTAGATCAGCTAAGTGCTTTCTTGTTTTAGCATTTTGCCTAAATTGCTGTACTTTGAAATAGAATTTCTTAATCAAAGAAGTGTTGTTCGAGCGCCCATCTAGTTCGACTCTAACTGTGCCTGAATTCATAAGTTACCCCTTCTATACTTTTATTCTCTATGTTTATCTGTTTACATGGCTAATATTCGACCAAAGACAGTCAGCCGACAAACGATAGATATTGGCATTCAGTTAAGGAAAACTAATGTGAATGAACGAACACCTCCCTTTCAAGGCATCTACTACTTCTATATTGCAGCCGACAAAGGCAGCTTTAAGCTCGCTGCAGAAACCTTGTTTGTCACTGCTGCTGCGGTAAGCCAACAGATCAGGCAACTTGAAGACTGGCTCGGTGCCGAACTCTTCATCAGACAGCACCGAAAAATTGTACTCACTCATGAGGGAGAGGTTCTGTATCTTCAAGCGAAGAAAGGTTTTGCTCACCTTCAAGATGGCGTGAGAAGAATCAACCAAGACCCAAATCCAAATCAGCTCTCGATTTCCACCGTTCCATCCTTTGCTCAGCACTGGTTAGTGCCAAGGATTGGTGACTTCAGAGAGAGACATCCAGATCTATCCATGCTGATTGAGCCAACCAACAAGCTAATCACCTTTGAGGATTCAAGTATTGATATCTGTATACGCTACGGGCACGGTAACTACTCAAATCTAGAGTCGCGTTGGCTAATGGATGAGGTGCTATACCCTGTTTGTCATCCGCTCTATCAGGTGAAGTATGGAATATACAGTGTCGAGGACCTGCACAAAGCTGAGCTAATTGAAGACCGATGGCCTGATATGGATTGGTCAATATGGCTCAATGAAGTGGGCGTTGAAGGCGGTCACACGACATTGCAGTTTGATGGTTCTCACTTTGTACTAGAGGGAGCACTTTCTGTTCAAGGTGTTGCTTTGGTGAAACACAGCTTAGTGTATCGATACCTACAAGAAGGCAAGCTGGTTAGAATTGGGAATACCGCGCTAAGGCCGAAATACAATTACTTCTTATGTGCACCGCCGGGATACTTTCATCGCGACAAGATTCAACGCTTCTCTAAATGGATAGAAACTCAAGTCAGTGAGTTTGGTAATAAAGGAAGGGAAGAGCTTAATATCGTCGATACTGATTTCTCATTAAAATGGTCCGGAAACTCCGATGGCTAAGCTGCTATACTGACGAAAAATACCTATTGGACTTATCATGACACAAGTAAACAACCCACTGCATGGCATTACTTTGCAAAAACTACTGACTGAGCTAGTGGATCACTATGGTTGGGAAGAGTTGAGTTACATGGTTAACATTAACTGCTTCAAGAAAGACCCAAGCATCAAGTCGAGCTTAAAGTTTCTGCGAAAGACAGAGTGGGCTCGAACTAAAGTTGAGCAAATCTATATCGATCTAAAACGCTAATATCCGCTCCCTACATCGCTCCAATTCCCCGTAGTGACCTCGCGGGGTTTAACCCCTGTGTCTACTTTTTAGGGGCCACATCACATCTCGCATCTCGCATCTCGTATCTCGTATC
>NZ_JAHGAN010000012.1:0-208907 GCF_030248625.1 Vibrio sp. D420a
CGTCTGTCGATGGTACACCTTCGACAATTAAAGTGACGATCAATGGTACCAATGACGCAGCTACGGTGAGCAGCGCAACTGTGGCTGTCGATGAAACTGACTCAGCAATCACAGCTTCAGGCACCCTAACCAGTACCGATGTCGATAACCCTGACAACACCTTCACCCCAGATACGATCACAGGCACTCATGGTGACCTAACCATAGACGCTAATGGTCACTGGGTATTCACCGCCAACAGCGCATTCAACCAACTCAACGTTGGCGACAAAGTTGAAGAGACGTTTACGGTAACGTCTGTTGATGGAACACCTTCGACAATTAAAGTAACTATCAACGGCACCAATGACCGCCCGACCATCTCAGGTACCTCAAGCGGCGCAGTCATCGAACAGGGCTTAAACACAGCAGGAAAACCAGGCGCGACAGGCTCTCTAACAGCAACCGATTTAGATAAATCTGACACAGTCACATGGGCAATCAATCAGCCCCAAGGCCAATGGGGAACACTGTCGATTGATCAGAATGGACATTGGCACTATCAGCTAGACAATTCGACCGGTGGTGCCGCGGATAAGCTTGCGGCTGGTGAGCATCAGTCTGAATCATTCTGGATCACCGCTACCGATTCAACTGGAGCAACAGTCCCTCATAAAATCGTTATCGATGTGCAAGGTAGTAACGACAAACCGATTGTCAGTGCGTGGACTCAGCTTCCTGCGGGCAAAGAAGATCAACCTGTAACCATAAAAGCTTCTGATTTGCTAACGCATGCAAGCGATGTTGATAGTAGCGATGTTTTGCATGTGTCGAATCTGCAAGCCACTCACGGACATCTGGTCGACAACAAAGACGGCACTTATACCTTCACGCCGGACAAAGATTTCAATGGTGAGATTCGACTCACCTATGATGTCGTTGACGGCCATGGTGGTAGCGTCAGCACTCAAGCTAAGTTGGACCTTACCGCAACTCCAGATAACGCGATTATTACCGACGCACAAACCAATGCAGGCTTAAGGGGAGTGACTGAAGATCGTGGTTACATAGATACCCACTACCAATTGCATTACGACGGCAAATTAAACATCCAAGACCCTGATGCGGGAGAGGCTCAGTTTGACCCGAATATTGGTCCGCAAACCTATCAAGGTATTGGCTACGACACCAAACTCGGTGGGCACATACTGCTCATGCGCGACGGTCACTACACTTATACGCTCGACAACCGCAACATACAGAACTTAGCGCAAGGTGAAGTTAAACACGATTCAGCCGTTATACGTTCAGCAGATGGTACAACACATACGATAGAGCTCACGGTTCATGGTACCAACGATGCCCCAACCATCAATGCACAGTCGCACTCTGTGACTGAAGGTGGAAGCGTGCTAAATGGACAAATGGTCGGCCATGATATTGATACAGGCGCAACACTGACCTATTCCATAGCGAAACCCGTTGATGGACTGACTTTTAACGTAGATGGTAGTTACAGTTTCGATCCAACGAATGCAAGCTATAACCACCTTCCTCAAGGTAAGTCCCAAACTCTAACCATTCCTGTCACCGTTACGGATGAACATGGTGCAACCTCGACACAAAATCTAGAGATTGTCGTCACTGGCACCAATGACGCCGCCAAGGTATCAGGTGTCGATATAGGCAGCGTGCACGAAAACCAAGCAGGTCAGGATATGTCTCCTGATTTCGCTCAGCCTGGCATGTCCAAAATAAGTCATGATGGATTAATGACAAGCGGTCAGTTATCCATTATCGACCCTGATTCTGGTGAAGCAGGATTTGATACTAATGGCGGACTTTACTCTTATCATGGTCAGTATGGACACCTGTTACTTCGCGAGGACGGTCACTGGGACTACAAAGTTGCCGCTGGTCAGACTGACTGGCTAAGACAGGGCGCGAGCACCACCGTGGGCTCAACCATCGACAAGCTCGGTGCTGGAGAAACCCTAACCGATACCATCACAATTCAAACCAAAGATGGCACCACCCATGACATTGTAATCACCATTCACGGTGACAACGATGCACCTTATATTTCTGGCGAAGTAAAACTAAACTCTGGCAAAGAAGACCTGCCACAGATCATCACTCAGGCAGAGCTACTCGCTAACAGTATCGATGTTGATCACAACGATATCGGTCAATTAAATGTGGCTAACCTCTACGCAAATCATGGTTCTATTCTGGACAACAAAGACGGAACTTATACTTTCACCCCAGATAGAGACTACAACGGAAAAGTACACTTCACCTACGATGTGCAAGACGCACATGGAGGTACCACCCACACTGGCGCAAGTACCACCCTCGTAGCGACCCCAGATAAAGCCATTATCTCTGAAGTGACCACCGGAAGTGTTATTGAGGATGGGCCACATGCAACGCACAACAACGGCACAACAACTGAACTAGCCAACGGCCAACTTCAAGTCATCGACCCAGATAGCGGCGAAGATAAGTTCCAATACAGCCAATTTGGTGAGACTCGAATTCACGATCCGTTTGGTGGCATGCTTCGAATTGATAGCGCGGGTAATTGGGGCTATAGCGTCGACAACGCGGCGCTTCAACATCTAGCGCAAGGGCAAGTTGAAACGGTTACCTATCGAGTACACAGCTTCGATGGTACAGCTTACGACTTAAATATTGATGTCGTCGGCACCAACGACACCCCAACAGTTACCAAGGTGGTTCTAAGCAACGGCACGGAAGATACAAACTATCAAATGCAGGCGAGTCAGTTCGGATTCACCGACGTCGATACAGGCGATACGCTGCATTCCATCGCAATCACTGACCTGCCACCAGCGGCTCAAGGTAAGTTTGTACTCGATGGACACGATATCACCGCTGGTCAAAATATTGCTGTTGCTGATATCGCTAAGCTTCAGTTTGTCCCGACCCCAAACTTTAACGGTGATGTTCAATTCAAATTCACGGTGAATGACGGACATGTCGATTCACAAGAAGCAACTAACACACTACACATTGACGCGGTTAGCGATGCAGCACAGTTCACTGGCGACGATACCGGAGATGTTCATGAAGGACATACCTATACAGCGCCAGACGGTTCTATGTCTGGCGGATACGTCGATGATCGTTCACCAGATCATATGCATGGAAACATCGGTAAAATATGGAACGATGAAATACACACTGATGGCCACTTGAACATCGTTGATCCAGATTCTGGTGAAAGCCATGCTCAAACAGGTACTTACCAAGGTACACACGGACATGTGATACTCCAGAGTAACGGAGATTGGAGCTATTACGCTTCGATCGGCCAAGATGCAACGGGTAGAAAAATTGATCATCTCGGTCAAGGTGAGTCAATAACGGATACCGTCACCGTCAAATCGGCTGATGGTACCACTCACGACATTCATATCACCATTCATGGCGACAATGACCGCCCGTACTGCTCTTCAGAAGTTCAGCTCAACAGCGGAAAAGAAGATCTCGCACAAACCATCACAACAACTGAGTTGCTTACAAATACTGTCGATGTGGATACTAACGATGCCGGGCAACTCTCTATCGCAAATCTGCATGCGGATCATGGCACTCTCGTCGACAACAAAGATGGTACATTTACCTTCACTCCAGACCATAATTTCAACGGTAAAGTGCATTTCACTTATGACGTCAAAGATGCTCATGGTGGCGTTACTCATACTGGCGCGTCTACCACGTTGTTACCGAGCAATGATGCTGCCACACTGCAACCGACACTCGCCTCCAACTTTGTGACTGAAGATCATCTAAAATCGGGAACAAGCACCAATGAGTTATGGTCAGGTTGGAAAAACCTCGATATTCAGGATATTGACTCGACATCGGAAGCGAAAGTTTCTCAAATAGAGGTCAACGGCGTTAAGCATACGGTACCAGCAAACTTCGCGATGAATCTTGCAGGCGTCCACGGTACCTTCAACTTCACTCATTCAACCGATGGCCACGATAAATGGAGCTACAGTGCGGACAATAGTCACGCTGAAGTTCAATCACTGAGTCATGGTGATTCTCTGACTGATACGATCACTCTAATTACCGCAGATGGCACACGAATCCCGCTGACAGCCAAAATCTTAGGCACTGATGATCATGTGATTATTGATACGCCTGACGCTTTAACCGCCGCATTAGGAACGGCTGTTGAGGACAAGGTTACCTCTATTTCAGGCACCTTACTCGCACACGATTCCGACGGTAAAGATTCCGTCACCTTTACCACAGGTAACTCTGTTGGCGCTTACGGTACGTTTCATGTGGATAACAATGGGCAATGGCATTATGACCTAGACCACTCAAAGGCCAATGCGCTACAACAAGGTGAGACCAAGGCAGAAGGCTTTGATATCACAGCGATATCGACTGACGGCTCAACCGCAACCAAACATATTGAAGTGCTCGTTCAAGGGAGTAATGACAAGGCAACGATATCCGTTACCTCAAACCCTGATGTGTATGAAGATCGCTCTTCAACGCCTGTCGAGATCATATCTGGTAAACTGAGTGCCCTCGATCCTGACCATGACCAATCAGCATTCTCAACGGATGTGGGCAAACGCCATGACCCATTTAACAGTGGCGTGCACGGTGGTCTGCACATTTCCAAAGATGGCTCCTGGACCTATACCGTTAACAACAGCCAAATTCAGCAATTAGCTGCTGGGCAAGAGGAGCATGTCCAATACAACGTACATACTGTTGGCGGTGATTATCATGTTATTGATATTAAGATCGTAGGAACCAACGATATACCAACCGTATCGGCAACCACTCTTGCCCATGGCACGGAAGATACACACTATCAAATGCGGGCGAGTCAGTTCGGTTTCACTGATGTCGACACTGGCGATACGCTACACTCCATCGCGATCACAGATCTGCCGCCCGCGACTCAAGGTAAGTTTGTACTCGATGGACACGATATCACTGCTGGTCAAAGTATCGCGACTGCCGATATCGCTAAACTTCAGTTTGTTCCAGCCACTGACTTTAACGGTGATGTTCAGTTTAAATTTACCGTCAATGACGGACATGCCAGCTCTGCAGAAGCAACCAACACATTACATATCGATGCGGTTGGAGATGCCGCAACAATATCAGGTGTAGACACAGGTAGTGTCACCGAAGATAGGAATGTCCACCCTTCAGTACAAGGTAACTACTCTAATAAATTAGAAGCTCAGGGACACCTTACGGCCATCGACCCAGATGCGGGAGAATCAGGCTTTGATTACCACACGCTGCTCAGCGCTCCCTCACACCCTAACTGGGCACCCTACCAGTCCGCACTTGGTGGTGAGTTAAAGATAGATCAACAAGGAAGATGGCACTATTACATCGACAACCGTAAGCCAGAAGTTCAAAGTCTAGGTGCAGGTGAAACGCTCACGGATACCGTCACTATCCAATCTAAAGATGGCACGCCACATGTGATTACTCTCACTATTAATGGCACCAATGATGACCCCGTTTTATCGGTAGCCCAAACCACTCCAACAACGGGCACGCTGACCGAAACTGATGTTGACGTGAACGACACTCATACCTTCTCTGTCGTCAATTCAACAGGCCAATTCGGTTCGCTATCAGTCGACCCAGATTCGGGCGCGTATATATATACAGCCAACGGTTCGATTGCTGGAATGAGTTATAACGCGGCGACACACACATATCACGGCACAGATGTGTTTGAAGTCAAAGTGGCTGACAATCACGGTGGTGAGTCGTCAAAGTTCATCACCTTTGATGCCAACGGTCATGTTTCAGTTGTGCCAGGGCAATCACCGACGATTTCAACCTCTGTGCCTTCCAACCCACTGGTAACGACCACGCAACCAAGTTTACCAGCAGGGACAAACACTCCGCCAAATAATGCAGTCACCGTCGACTTAGCGGTATCTAGTGATACTGGTACTTCCGATACCGATAACCTCACTAAAGACAGTACACCGACAATCACCGGACACACGGACATTCCTTACTCACAAGTCACCATCTATGATGGCTCCACTCCTATTGGGCATGCGGTGTCTGATGGCTTGGGGCAGTATAGTGTGGCGGTAAGCAGCTTATCGAATGGCGACCATAATCTCTCTGCCAAAGCGTTAGCGCCTTCTTCCGTTTTACCAGCAACATCATCCAATCTTCCATTACATGTTGATACTGTAGTCGCACCGCTACAAGTCTCGTTAACCCACGACACAGGAAGCAATTCGTCTGATTTGATTACTAGCGATGGTTCATTAACTATCACTGGGCAAGAGGCAAGCGCAACCGTTGAGTACTCGACCGACAACGGACACACATGGACATCGAGTTTCACCCCTCAACAAGGCTCAAATACGGTCACCGTGAGACAAACTGACGCCGCAGGAAATGTTTCCGCGAGCAGTTCTTTAACTTTCACTCTGGATAACACCGCCACAGCACCAAGCGTTTACCTTACTTCAGATTCAGGAAGCTCCTCTTCAGATAATATTACTAACGTTGGAGATCTGAACGTTGGAGGCATCGAACAAGGTGCAACAGTGGAATATTCTACTGATAGTGGTGTGCATTGGAGTACTCAGTTCACTCCGAATGAGGGTGTTAATAACGTTCAAGTTAGACAGACTGATGTGGCGGGTAACGTATCTCCTTCTGCATCGCTCACCTACACCTTAGACACTCAAACCGACATACGTGTGAATTCTGCACAGGTAGACCAACATGGTCAAGGCATGATGGTGCAAGTGTACTTGCCAAAAGATTCAGAAGTAACGCTTCTCGAAATTACCAGTGACGGTGGTGGTGCGCCTCTTCTTGTCGACCTGAAAACAGTGCAGAGACAAGGGACTGGTACAAGTGTTAGTCACCCTGACCACCAATATCAAGAGTTTGTTGGCATAGACTTGTCTTCGTTACCTGATGGTAATTTAACGATTAGAGTCGCAGGCACAGATGCTGCAGGCAATACCGTTACAGCTCAGTCATCAGCGAGTTCGAATTATGTATTAGACACAACCGCTAGCGTCAGCGACGACACCAACACAGCAATAGAAGACTCAACAATTCCAGTCTCAGGCAACCTACTGAGTAACGATGCTGATGCGACTACCGTTACCACTACGGGTGACATTCAGGGCACCTACGGAACATTCCATTTAAGTTCAGACGGTAGTTACACTTACACCTTAAACAACCAACTGCGCGTGATTCAGCAGCTTGATTCTACTTCATTACCTCTCGTCGATAGTATCGCCTACACTGCAAGCGACAACCATGGCAACCAAGCGACAGCGCATCTAGCAATATCAATCCAGGGTACCGATGATAACCATGCCCCCGTCGTCACTGCCCATTCTGTTTCAACGGATGAGGATACAACTCATACTTTTTCTACCGCCGAATTTGGCTATACCGATCAAGATGGTGATGCCCTTCACTTCATCACTGTTGGCCAGCTGCCTGCAAATGGTTTATTGCTTCTCAATGGCAAAGCTGTAACCACCAACCAGCAAATCAGTAAGGCTGACTTAGACGCAGGGCACCTAACCTTCACACCAATTCATGACCAGAATGGTGCTAACTATGCCAACATTGGCTTTACTGCGAATGACGGTCATCAGGATTCAACAAACGCGACAATGATTCTAAACGTCAATGCGGTAAACGACGATCCAACTGTAGGTTCTAGCTTCAAGAGCTCTACCGAAGATACGCCTCTACGCTTTACGAAAGCCGATTTCAAATACTCCGATGTCGATGGTGACACACTGAGTCATATCACCATCACTAATGTGGCACACGGAACACTGAGTTTAAATGGGCATAATGTGAGTGTTGGCGATGATGTTTCCGCTGCGGATGTTTCTTCGTTAGTCTTCACTCCAACACTCAACTACTCCAGTGCTGGTTTAAACGGACTAGGAGCTGTCCAATTTACAGCGAATGACGGCCACACTGACTCGAAAGAAGGATCCATATTCATTAATATCGCCCCTGTCGATGACCCTGCCACATTCAGCGGTGACTCCACTGGTCGCGCTCAAGAAGATACTCACACCCAAGCCTCTGGCACATTGAGTGTGACTGATCCTGATGGCACACAAGGTTTCATTGCCGTTCAAGGTGGCGCAGGCATTGTGGGAAGCAAAGGATACGGACACGCGCACATAGACAGCAACGGGCATTGGACCTACAACCTCTATAACAACCACGCGATTGTTCAACAGTTGAAACAAGGACAAACTGATACTGAGACAATCACCGTACAAGCGAAAGATGGTACAACTCATGACATCGTCATTACGATAACAGGTACTAACGACGCACCTACTGTCTCAGAACACATCCCAGGTAGCAGTCACTCAGTAAATGAAGACACTAACCCGAACGCTAGAGGGCAACTTGATATAAATGACATTGATGGTGATGCAGTTAGCGTAACTGTAGACCCAAGCCAAAGTGCTCAATTTGGTTCTGTTCAATTTGACAGCCAAACCAACACTTGGGCTTATCACTTAAACAATGCCAACCCTCAAGTCGATGCATTAAACGACGGTGACACACTTACAGATAGGTTCACATTGCTTGTCGATGACGGGCATGGTGGTCAGGTTTCGAAAGAGATTGTCATGACCATCAATGGTCACACCGATCCTGTACCCTACACGCCACCAACCATTAGTGTCACTGTCGATACAAGAAATGCTCACCATGTGACTGCTGGTATTACCGCAAGCACAGTACAAGCTTATGCTCATAGCATCGGACAATCCGCTCGAACAGTGTCAGGGCATCATGAGATTGAAGGCCATGGGCAAAGTGAAATATACATTGTGCAAGGCAGCCTCCACGACGAAGCCGAGCTAAAGAGTGGTAACGATATCTTGTATATAGGAGGTCGATTAACCGACGAGGAAATAGAGGGTGGGAGTGGTCACGATACGCTCATTCTAGGTGCTTACAACCGTAACAATGCACCAAGACTGCACAGTGACAAAATAGGTAATATGGAAATTGAAAGCATTGAAAATATTATCTTGGGTGACGGCACGGTATTGAAAGGACACTTGCCGCCTAACTTCCCTCTAGCTACACACGATCACTATGAAGTGCCCGTTAATATCCAAGCCCATTTATCTTCCAGTGATGAATCGGTTTCAAGTATTCGACTTACCCATCTACAACAAGGGTTAACGCTGCAAAGCAATGGACATAACATCAATGCTAATCAGGATGGTAGTTACACCGTTCCAGCCAATGGGCATTTGGTTGTCATATCCGCACACCCAATCAATAGCGGGCATCACTACTTTGAAACAGAGGTCACTACGCATAACTCAGTAACAGGCGTAACCGCGGTAACAACAGAAGATTTACACGGACATATTCAAAGCCATGTGAATCCGCCGCCTCCACCACCGCCGCCAATGCAACACGATGAGCCAGACTTCTCACCGTTAGATAGCGTACAGGACTTTACGGTCACTTTAGACGACTCGTTAAGTGCGGACACACCTGTGGAAAGTCATGCTCAAGTTAGTCATGAACACCCTGTTGGTGCAGCGGCCTATTTGGATGCCCTAGGTATTCAGCCGAATGCATCGCCTACCACAGGGCACGATCAGCCTGCTGACATGGACATAGTGCTTGCACAAGTCGACCAACAACATGCTGCAGATTACGAACAAACGCATTTAGATATGTCGGATGCACTTGAACACCATGATGCAGCCAATAACCATAACCAAGATGATGAACACCATCATCACAACGACGTAGATGGACTACCAGACATAGATCCAAATAACTAATGGTGGGTGATTAATCATTAGTGAAGTAAACAAAAGGGAGCACACCATGTGCTCCCTTTTTAATGGTTGTTTCTTGTATCGTTCTGAACAAAGAAGAGTTGTGACTCTTCGAGTTACCTTTCTCCAAATGCAACACTGATATTGGTGTAGATCGGCTTCCAAAGGTATTGAAACACCGATTTCTCGCCCGTCGTGATATCTACCTCGCCCGTCATGCCAGGAAGAATAGAAAAGCTTTCAGGGTTATCACGGAAGTATGGCGTTTCCACTGACACCACCACTTCATAATAGATTTCACCTCGTTCACTTTGGCTGGTGGTCGGTGAAATGCTCTCAACCTCCCCTTTTAAAGCACCAAAACGGCTGTAATCAAACGCATCAATCTTGATTCGAGTTGGCTGGCCTACGTTCACGAAACCAATATCCCTCGGTGATAAGCGAGCTTTAAAATCTGCTTTACCCCCGACAGGAACGATCTCCACCACAGTCCCGCCCGGTTGAATAACGCCGCCGTTCTGCGTACTTGGCAGGCTTTGTACCAAGCCTTGTAGCGGTGACACTAACATGGTGTTCGTCAATTTCGCTTGGCTTGAACGCACTCGTGCATTAAGTGCAGACAAATCTGATACCGCTTTGGATCGATCTTCACTTACTTTTGCTTTGGCTTCAGCAAGAAGTTGTTCTATTTTTTGCTCATTACTGTCTGCCTGCTTAATCAAAACCGACTTCTTGCCACGAGCTTCTTCAATTTTCTGCTCTATGCTGGCCAACTTCTGACGCATTTCAAGTACACGTAAACGAGAGATGTTTCCGGCCTTATAACCTTTTTCTAAGATGTTCAGTTCTTGCTTAGTGGCACTTAGCTCTTTGTCGTAGCTAGGTAGAGACTTTTCTACGACACGAAGCTGCTCTGCTATCTGCTCGCTGTCCTTTTCCAACACAATGCGTTTTTGATAGTAGAGCCCTTTTTGAGCATTTAACTGCGCCTTTTGTTGGCTAACGATCTCCGGGAAATCAATTTCAAACTCCCCAAAATTCGGTTCACGATTGTCTAGCAAAGCGTTCATACGCTCGATACTCGCAAGCAAAGTTACTTGCTGAGATTTCAACTCTTCGAGAGCTGTACGCTGGAAAGTCGCATCAAACTCAACAAGCGGCTGCCCTTTCTCTACGAGTTGACCTTCTTTAACGAGAATTTGCTTTAACTTGCCACCGATTGCGCTTTGTAATACTTGCTTTTCCCCTTCAGGAATCACCGCCCCCTTTGCTTTAGCGATTTCATCCACTTGAGTGACCACAGACCAAGTGACAAAAGCGATAACACACAAGGCAACGGACCATGTCGCCAGCGCCAATGTTCGAGCTGTATTTTGTGATTCAACAAGCTCGCCGTAACGCTTGCCAGTCTCGATAGTTTTTTTAGCCATTAGCGACTCCTTGCTTTGACTCTACTTTTTGCTTTGGTAACTCTTGTGTGTCAGATAACTGCTGCTCTTGAGACTCTGATGGCTGTTCGAGAGGACCTGCATAAACCACTGCACCCTCGTCTAACACCACGACTTTATCAGCGAGCTTAATCAAGTCAGGATCATGCGATGTATAGATCACCGTTGCTTTTCCTTTCTTCATCGCCAAGAACTCACCGAATACACGTTTAGCATTGGGATGGCCATCAGGCACCGGATTATCCATTAGGAACATCGGGTAGTCATACACCAAAGCTTTGGCGTCAATGAGGATCTGAGCGACAGTGCCTGACAACATGTCAAACAGGCTATCCGGCTGGATGCTGCTGATAGAGGTATCCAGTCCATCTGGTAATGTGGAGAACCAGCGTTTGCCTCCAACCATTTCAATGGCTGATATCATTTTCTGCTCTTCAACCTTATGCCCATCACTCAGCCACTCTCGAATACTCAATGTAAGTAAGTCGGGGTATGCGGCGCGAATGAAACACCAGTGTCGATAGAGCTGCGGATCGTACTGAGCAAGGTTTACCCCTTTCAGCTCTACCATGCCGTTCTGAATAGGCTGTAAACCAGACAAGACTTCAATTAATGTCGACTTACCACTGCCTGAAGGGCCAGTGATCGCCACAATATCACCCGCTTCAACATCAAAACTTACCCCATTCAATGCAGGGCGACTCTGTTTAGGGTAACGGAGAGTCACTTGATCTAACTTCAAGTTCGGAGCGACCGATGGCAATGGATGATGCTGGTAACTAAATTCACGTTCAGACGGCTGAGACAGAATACGATTTACCTGCAGTTTGGATTGATTAAAGCTATTAAAACGCATCGCGCTGTTGGCCAACACCTGCGCAGGCCCAGTCACTTTGGAAATCAACATCATTGATGCAATCAAACCACCGGGTGTCATCACTTGCTCGAAAATAAGTCCAATACCTAAGCCCATAACAGCCAGTGTTGAACCCACTCCAATAAAGTAATAAATCGAGGTGTATCGACTTTGCAGAACCGATTGATTAAACGTCACCGTAGAGGCAAGCAAATTGGCTTTTTGGAAACGTTGGATCCAGTGCTCTGAAAACCCAGCACTGCGAATAAAGGCAAGCTTGGACGACAACTCATTCGTCATATTTTGACGATTCGTGCCGGCTACCGTCGATTGCATTGACCGCTTACCACTCGAACGTATCGAACGCTTAGCTAACAGGTAATACAGAACCAAAGAGACAATTGGAACCAGTACCAACCAGCCTCCTAGCACACCTATAGCCAGGACAAAAATGGCAATGAAAGGCAAATCAAACAACGCATTACCGAGTGGTCCTGATAACACACCTGAAATACGCTCAGACAACATCACTTGGTTTTGTTGACTAGACGAGGCCGTTTGCTGATTTTGAGCATAGCTATTTCTTAATAGTCGCTGCACAAGAGACTGAGATATCTCTCGGCTGACTCGGTTGGACACAGAAGCAAACACTCGACTACGCAATGTTCTTAACCAGCCCATCATCACAAACAACAAAGCAGCCCCAATGGCTATTCCTTGCAGTTCATGCCCGGCATCGCCACCGATTACATGGTCATAGATCGACATCGTGATGAATGGCACTGCGAGAGCAAATAGATTGGTGACAAAGCTGACCAAGAGCAATTTAGGAATAATAGGACGAAAAGCATGTAACCGTTCACCAACCCAATCCGGAGAAGCCTTCTCCAATGGCGCCCCTTCGATCACAATGCAAAATTGAGGAACCTCTGAAAGGTCTTCATTGCCATCAACAGCCACAAACTGTTTTGACTCCAAGTGACCAGAAACCAGTTCATTTTCACTTAGAACCAGCAGAACTAATTTGTGATCGCCGACCTCACCTAGGTTAGCAACCAAGCGATATGGCAATGCAAGCCTATCAAACAGGGCAAACATATCATCTATTGATTCAATGCCGTTCTCATCAACCCATTGGCGCGCGAACAGTTGGATATTCGCATTTACTTCCAACTCCTTGAGCACAGAAAGGCTTTCAGTTTCCAGTCGGTTCATCAGCTCATGTTGACCGTCTGTTTCGCCATGGCGATTAGCATCTAAACGATTCATGCAATGACCTCCTGCTGATTAGAACTGTCTTCGGCAATCGAACCGTTTTCTACTCTAATTGTTCGACTCGCTATTTCGCGAAGTTTTGCATGGTAGCTCACCATCAATATGGTTCGCCCTGCCAATACTTCTTCTTCCAGCACCTTAACCAGGTTACCGAGAGCATTGAGATCGAGCGACGAATCCGGCCTTTCTAGCATGAGAACAGGCTTGCTACTCGCTAATTGAGCCGCAATATTGAGCATTTTAATGTTGCCCATACTCAACAACGAAGCACTTGTATGGCCAATTTGTGTTTCTAATCCATCAGGTAAACGGGTAATTTCTTTGGTTAATCCTAAGCGCACAGCATAGTCATTGGCGCTTTGTGTTCTCTCAGGATCAAATCCACATAAATTATCCAGAATCGTGCCCGAGACTAACTGCCCTTTTACCCCACAGTAAGCTGTGACTTGAGCGACAGATGCAATAGAAACGGCTTCGCCATTAATGAAACATTCACCCGCGGTTAAATCATCAATCCCGGCAATCGAAGAGAGTAAGTGACTATTGGTATGGCGATCTTCACTCTCTAACAACACCAATTCGCCTTTATTGAGCCTCACATCCGCACTAGCGAGTTCACCATATCTTTCAACGCTGGCTTGCTTGATTTCCAAAGTCTCAAAGCCAGAAAAGTTAAGATCAGAAACCGCAGACTCAGACACTGATAAGTCTCCTAACTTTTCTATTGCCTGATTAGCACTATGGATTGAATTAAGCTTGATTCGAACCCCAACCAGAGCGCTAAGCGGCGCCACCGCTCTACCCGATAAGATGGAGCATGCTGCTAACCCACCCGTGGTTAATTGACCATCCAGTACCCACAAACTCCCGGTAATCACCAACAGAACAGAAGTCGCAAGCGCGGCAAGCTGAATACACTCTTGAGCGAAAGCATTCTGTTCTTCTTCTTTGGCTTTCGATTGAGATCGGACATTATTGAGCGATTTAAACTGGTTAAAAATTCGAGATTCAACAGCCTGACGTTTTATGCCCTGAATGGTTTGGCTAAGAAGAATTAAGAAGGCTTTTCTCTCCTGCTCATCTTTAGACGCTTCTTCACTTAAACTTTTCACGCGGATAGAAGACAGCCAAACAATACCAAGCGTAATGAGCCAAACTGCCACAGGTATCGCCACTAATTCACCGCCGATATAAGCCACCAGCCCTAGAAAGATCAACGCAAAAGGCAAGTCAATAAATCCAGAGATTATTCCACCAGAATACCAATCCTTAACTTTGGATACCGATCCTAGCCCCTCTTCGACACCACCTACACCGAGCTTACGCAGGTGGCCTGATGATGCAGTAGTCACCCTTTCAACCAAAGTTTGGTAAGTCGCTTTTTCTGTATTGCTGGCCGCCGCAGACAAAAGCCAAGTGCGAACAAAACGTATGAGTGCTTCCATGGCTACGGCTAGTGTCGCCCCGGCTAAAAGCAGCGTGGCCGTACCATAACTTTGATTGGGGAGAATGCGATCGTAGATCTGGAGAACCGTTAATGGAACGGCTAATGACAAGAGGTTAATAAGTAAAGAAGGCAGCAAGACTTTCCTTACAACCCCTTTGTTTTGTACTGACGTTACGGGCATACACAATCCTTATCCATGCTTATGAAATAAGATTGGTACATAGTTTCATGTTGTGCAAGGTAACAAGCTGAATTTAAAATAAAAAAACTCGTTTTATCACCTGCCTAATTTCGAACGTATCGTTGTATCTCTACAGCATCAATTTGACTAGGATCCATAAACTCTTCAGCAAATCGTTTATAGACACCTGACGTAAGGAATAACTCAAACAGATCCTTGTCTAAATGGTTGTCTTCCACCATGAAGCTCATGATTCGAATCGATTCTGACAATGATTTAGCTTGCTTATATGGTCGGTCCGCACTGGTTAGTGCTTCAAACACATCCGCAATAGCCATAATTTTAGCTGTTAGCGGCATCTCCTCCCCTTTGAGCCCCATCGGGTATCCTGTTCCATCGATTTTTTCATGATGTCCCCCAGCAATTTTAGACACATTGCGCATATGTTTAGGAAACGGAAGAGACTCAAGGATTTGGATGGTTTGAATGATATGGTCGTTGATGATGAACCTTTCCTCGCTCGTTAAGGTTCCCCGTTGAATCGATAAATTATATACCTCTCCTAAATTAGCTTGGTACGTTGTAGGCTTCAGCGTAAATCGTGCTTCATTAGTTGGAGGGAAATCCCAAGGAATCAGATGTTCTGGGCGGTCACTTAACAGCGGTTCAATAACAGGAAGTTCAACATCCTCTTCGAAACGTTGTTTTTCAACCCATGAGATGCCCATAGTTTTGCTTAGAGTCCGTGTCCATGTTTTCGCAGCTATCTCTTCTAAACGTTTGAGCGCTTCATCGTCAACGAATTCACTGCCAAGGTTAAGGTTAGCGATGAACTCAAAATCCTTGTCAATTTGTGCATGGCGTTGAGCCAATTGTTCATAATATTCGTCTGGTAATTGGAGGGTATTTTGCTTGAGTAAATCGAGTTCGCTTTCTCTTTTCAGAACTTCAAAACGCATCCGAATCTCATGAATACGATCATAAATAGTTTCAAGCTTTGTTGCTTTATCAACAACATGTTCTGGGGTCGTTATTTTACCGCAGTCATGCAGCCAACTCGCCATCTTTAGTTCGTCCCACTGTTTGGCATTAAGCTTAAAGTGATTGAACGCATCACCTTCCGACTCATGTGCGGCTTGTGTTAACCACTGCGTAATGATTGGAACTCTTTGACAGTGATTTCCTGTATATGGCGACTTTTTGTCTAGAGAGCCTGCGAAAACTTGGATAAAAGAATCTAGCAATGCTTTTTGGTCATCAAGCATATTGTGTGTTTCTATGGTCACTGACGTAAAACCTAACAGCGTGTTTAAATAGTTTGCATACTGTTGGTAATATTCTTGTGCCCCGCCATTCTCATACAAAACGCCAAAAGAGCCAATTACTTCACCTGAACGAGAGGTCAGCGGAATAAAAATAACCTCGCCGTTACTCAATTCCTCCATTTGAAACTCGATACGGGGAAGTTCGCTCACACTGAAAACTGTTGGCTTTTTTTCTACGAATATTTCTCGAATGAAACGGTTCGCATCTGAAACCGGCACATCATCAGCCTGTAACTTGTTATCGTGAAGACCTTCCCACCAAACAAACTTAGGAACTAAGGTTTTTCCTTCGACATCCAACAGGTAAAGAAAGACACCATTGGCTTCGACAGCATGAGCAGTATCTCGGCAAACTAAACTAAGCATGTCATCCAAATTTTCTTGCCTAGCAATATTATGGGTTAAAGAAATAAACTGCTTTATGGTCTCTTGCGTCGACATTTGGGCATAGTTGAGTTCATGAATCTCTCGGATAAAATTATCTTCCAAGGGAGTATCATCAAACCTAAAGCGTTCTATTTCTAACGCTCTTTTGGTTACTCTTTGTATCGGTTTAGAGATGTAAGTGGATACCAAATAAATAATTGGCAACATAAGGATGAGTATAAGAAGAGATGCGTAAATTGTTTGGCTTTTGACTAATAAACCACTATCAAACAAATCCGCAGTTTTAGTCGCCATTAACAGATGGATATGTTCGCTATTCAAAGGCTTGATTGTAACGACCTTTCCTAGCCAGTTCTCTCCTTCAAATTCAAACTCACCCAAAACTCCCTGGTTGTGGTCTTTGTTTCCATCCAATAGTTTTAAAAGCACATGGTTCTTTAGATCATCTATGGCTCGGGGCTGGGTCTCATTCGAGCCGTGATTTGCAATCATCGCGTAGACATCACCTTCATCGTTATAAAGTGCTCTCAGTGATGAATTGGTCGTAAGAGTATCTTTCAAAGAAGCCTGCAAATCCTCCAATAGCACTCCAGCGGTCACAATGGTGTTGTCATCACTTTTTCGAAAAACAGTAATACCAAGTGAGTCACCTCCCAGAATCGGGGTAGGTTTTGACACCTTGTTAGCATCACGAGTTGCCAAATGCTTCCATTTAGCAATGTTGTTTAATAGCGGCTCGACATTTAAGTCATTGGCGTACACTTCTCGAAACTCACTATCCAAGCCTTTGGTATAGAGGCTGTCACCCATAGTATGTATCAGCAAATACTGAGTTTTAGGATCTACAGTGAACTGCTTACGAACCGCTATTTTATCAAGGTGAATGACTTTGAATAAATCACCTGATGGATAATGAAAGGAATAAGAAACGATATGTGGGAACTGCTCTAGGAGGTAGGTGATCTTTGGCAGCAACTCTTCTCTATCTTCAAGAGTCGCTGCTTGGTTTTTCCCACTAGCTGCTGTTAAGTTCCCACTATGAGCAAAGGAACTTAACGCTGAAAAAGCCGTACTGTAATGGCTATTGAGTTTATAGCGAGTTTCAAGTTCAATACGGTCAAACAGCTTACTGTTAGCTTCTAGAATAAGTGTCGATAAGCCTTTATTGGTAACGAAAATCTGAACACCTGAGGCAATAACGACAATCAAAATGATGATTACCGTTAAATGTATATGTATTGGTAACGCTTTTGTATTCTGTCTCATTATCGCTTACCCAATTAGATGACTATCTACATTTAAAAACATAGTCTCTAATTTGATTAAGCGTGCAGTTTCTTTGTTACCTTATCTATTGAAACCCAAGCTATTTACAGCTTTTTTGTCAGAAATGAAAGCGATGAATCTAGTGGATAGTTTTCTAATACCATTTGACATTCATAGCCCTGTTTTTCGTAAAACGGGCGGGCTTGAAAGCTCAACGTATCAACCAGCGACGACGTACACCCTTGAGATTTCGCGTACTCTTCGATTCGCGTGAGAAGTTCACTTCCAACTTGCTGACCTCTTAATGATTCATCAACCCAAAGAAACTTAATAAGAAGCCAATTTCCCCAAAGGTCTGCGATAATACCGCCGACTTTCTTGTGCTCTTCCAAAGCATAATAAGCCACTTGAGATTTAGGTATACCCTCCAAGAAAGGCGTATTGTGTTCAATCAAACCACCACGAACTTCATTGATGTCCTTGTCTGAGGGTTCACTATCAAATTTGTATTCCATTTCTTTCCTTACGTGTTCATATCCATTTGCTGATGAGCAATTGCATTCAACAAAATAATCATCGACGCCGCCATTGTAGCGATTAGACTTCTACTAAATCGCCCCTTGCTGAGCCAGTTTGCTGAGAATGTCACTGGTTTTCTCCCTGAACAGATCTCTTAATAGTCGAACCGTTGGGGTTATCGATTGACGACTTGGGCATATCAGCCAAAGCTCAGTAGGAGTAGGTTTGTAGTCTTGCATGACACTGGCCACTCGCCCAGTAAGCAGGTCATCGGACATATCAAGGCATGATTTAATCGCAATCCCTTTACCTGCTACACACCAGCGTCTAACCAAATCACCATCGTTGGAAGCCCTGTTTCCTGTTAGCTTCACTTTATGAGTGGTTTCTTCATGACTGAACTGCCACTCATTCTGGAGAACATCGTGTAACTGATAAAAGAGGGCATTATGCTCTAACAGATCATTGGGTTGCATCGGTGCTTGATGTTCAGAGAGATAACTCGGGCTTGCGCATAACACTCTAGGAACATCGCAGATCTTAAATCCATACATGTTGGCATCGGTTGGAGAACCATAACGTAGCGCCATATCCACCGAGTCACGATAGAAGTCGATATTGCTATCACTAATACTGGTTCGAAGTGATACGTTCGGATATTCCAACAAGAATTCATCCAACCAAGGCGTAATGAGATTTCGTCCTAGATCAGACGATAATGCGATACGAATTTCACCATCAATAATGCCGAGCTCTTCGTGCATGTTCATTTTCGCTTGCTCTAGCATCTTCAGCGCTTCCTCGCATTGTGGCAAGTAACGCTCTCCCGCCGCCGATAGCCGTAAGTGGCGTGTCGTACGAACGAAAAGCTCGGCTCCTAAAGATGCTTCGACGCGCTTTACCGCAGCGCTGGCCGTTGCTGTCCGCATATCAAGGTTGGTTGCTGCAGCGGTAATACTGCGAAACTCGGCAACTTTCAAAATAACCTTCAAATCCTCTAGCAACATCATTAAGCCTCATTCTTTAGTTAAATTGGGTAAGAACGCGCTATTAACGCTCAGTATTTATAGAGTAGAGGGCTGTTATTATCAAATAATGTTTGATAATTAATCAAAAACGAGGCTGTTTTTCATTGTCAATTACTCACCTAAGATAACGTCATGTTAACGAAGCGCCCCATATGGGAATACCCATTTACCTTCAATAGCGATAAACGACGGCGCGATAAATTAACAAACACTTTTTGATAGTGTTTCAAAAACCATTAGAAAACCAATGGCGATATATTGTCTACACTCATTGAGCTAACAGACCGCTATGTAACCAATTTTGAGACTCTATAACTTCTTGTTTTATATAAGTTACCGTCTTTTCGGAACTGAACATACAAAGGAAATTAACATGACTAAATTAACTATTGTTGCAAACATCGTGGCAAATGAAGACAAAATTGATCTAGTGAAAGCTGAGCTGCTTAAACTGATTGAGATCACTCGTGCAGAAGAAGGTTGTATCAACTACGACTTGCACCAAGACAATGAAAACCCAGCACACTTCTTATTTTACGAGAACTGGGAGTCACGCGAGTTGTGGCAAACACATATGAACAACACCCACCTTGCAGAATACATGGCAGCCACTGACGGCGCAGTCGCGAGCTTTACACTCAATGAAATGACGCACATTGCTTGATTGCTAGTGCTCTAAGGCACTCAAGATCAATGGCTCAACAGCTCATCGTTTAAGCCCATTCATAACATCTCAATCGATATGCTTGATATTGAATGGGCCAAATTTCGTTGATTACGATTTAAAAATTAGGATGAAGCCACTTCACCTAATCAAAAGGAAGCACAATGACAGCACCAATAAAAATGAAGGCAATCGGGTTTACTCAATCACTTCCACTTACAGAGCAAGACAGTCTGTTTGAGTTTGAAACCGATGTTCCAGAAGTGAAAGACAACGACCTACTCGTCAAGGTGAGTGCGACGTCAATTAATCCCGCAGATGCTAAAATACGCATTCGTAATGCCAAAGATAAAACCTTAGAACAACCTAAAGTACTAGGTTACGACGCTGTTGGTGAAGTGTTCGCCAAAGGTGCAAACGTTGAAGGCTTCGAGGTTGGTGATCGAGTGTACTATGCCGGCGATGTGACACGCATGGGGGCTAATGCACAATATCAAGCGGTAGATTACCGCATCACTGCTCATGCGCCGAAGAGCCTTTCTGATGAATCTGCTGCCGTCATGCCGTTAGCAACACTCACTGCATGGGAGGCGCTATTTGACCGACTCCGTGTTAGCCCAGAAGAGAGAAAATCGATACTGATCATTGGCGGTGCTGGTGGCGTAGGCTCCATTACGATTCAATTAGCAAAACAGCTTACTAACCTGACTGTTATTGCCACAGCCTCAAGACCAGAAACAGAGCAATGGGTGCGAGATATGGGGGCTGATCATGTCGTCAACCACCGTAACTTGGTTGAGTCCATTCGTGAACAAGGCATCAAACATGTCGATTACATTTTCAATGTGGCTGATACCAAAGGGCACTGGGATGCGATGGTAGAACTTATCGCACCACAAGGTTTAATCAGCTCAATCGTTGAGTTCGATGGTGGTATCGACTTGTCAGCACTTCAAGGCAAATCCGCAGGTTTTATTTGGGAATTAATGTTTACACGCTCACTGTTTGACACGGATGATATCCAAAAGCAGCAAGACATTTTATTCCAAGCAGCAAATTTGATCGACGCTGGCCGCATTAAATCTACACTAACGACAACACTGAATGGCTTTAGTGTAGAAACGCTCAAAGATGCGCACCAACGTATCGAAAGTAGTGCTTCAATAGGTAAAACAGCGATCAAGTATTAGGATATTGAGAGTAATTTACTGCTCTTCGAATAGAGGCAGCAAGTGGTCATCAAGCTACATTCTTCTAAACTAGAAATATCCAAATACACAAAGAGCCACTCGATAGTGGCTCTCTTACTTTTCGCTAGGCTTTATTCTTACCTGACCCGACCCAGACTAATGACGACGCCACTGAAAGTGACAATGTCACCCAGAATTGGCATTCAAAACAACATTTAATCCAGAGATTGATAGCCGAATCGCGCCAAATAATGCCAAACCTTTTTGACATCTTGTTCGTCGTAACCTTTTTCGGTGACAGCCAAGCCGAGTATTCTTGGATCGATGACACTATCTTGCGATAACTCTTTAGCGAGCTCTATGTACTCTTTCCCACGATATTCTGGATAGCGAGCCATCTCTTCAACACTCAGTTTAAACCCGTTATGCCATTTAACTGGAATATCTAACTGGCGAGCATACCTTTCGATCCCGGTCTCGCGATAAGCTGGATCAAGCACTATACACTCGACGTCCTCTTTCAGTGATATCTCACCATGAACATGCGCTTCAATATAATCATCCAACCGATCTACGTTGTCAGAAGATGCCTTATCGATTAATGCCTGTAGCCGACTTGCAATGGCAAAGTCTGTGGGTTTAAAGAAACTATCTGGATAGCAAAACGTAGTACGCTCCAGTACGTGTGGCTTTAACTCAAAATAGCTACTGCCAAAGCGCGCGGCTGCGCCAGAGGGGTACTCTCGAAAGTTCAAAGCACCGTACTTGGGTCTTAAGTGGTCAGCAGCGTCATCATACGCGCCATCAAACACACTCTGCTCCCAAATCCATCTTGCTCCGCCAGTATAGGCCGTTAACCCGCCGTTACTAGTGCTCGTCTCAAATTGAGATTTGAGTTTGCCATCACGCGCAATCGCTTGAAGTAGCGGTGTTTTATTCGAAGTATAACGGTCAGGGTGAAAGTTAATCGTCACCGCATGGACGTGATTACCCTCTTCGCAACAAGACTTGGAACGTATATTTGCGATTGCTTGCTCGATTGCACCTTCAATCATAAAACCTCTAAATTGTCCTACTCTCTACTCACTCGCACCTAGATATTGCCTACGTTTGATGCGTTAAATGAAAACATACGTATTTCATCTCGTGGATGCCAGCCAATATTTTCATAAAACGCTTGTGCGTTCAGGTTGTCGTTGATGACGAACAAGTGGGTTTTAGCAATCCCGATGGATGATAAGGCGTCCACTGCGTTTGATATCAGCTTTGCGCCTAAGCCCTGACCACGACAAGCCTTCGATACCGCTAAATGTTGGATATAACCACGACGACCGTCTGTTCCCACCAATATCGCACCTACGATCTGCTCGCCTTGCAGAGCAACAAAACTCAGGTTTGGGTTACGCTCGAGATACTTCCCAATGTTTTCTTCAGAGTCTGCTTCTCTTAATTGCATACCTTCCGTTTCAGACCAAAGGTTCATGACCTGCTGATAGTCTGAGATGTCCATTTCTCGTAACACAACTTGTTCCCTTACTTAAACCTAAACACCTTACAAAAGTGCCAAATATAATGAATCTATCAACGCTCGATTTATTCGTGGTTAAGTTATTCATACTTAACCATACCGACCCGTTAATCACATGCTTCTTCAAGCGCTTCGTTCTCTGAAACATACGCCACAAGATTTTCGAACGCTATTTTAAAATAAAGCTCGTAGCTTCCTTGCTCTACATACCCTAAATGAGGGGTCGCAGTAACGTTAGGTAGAGAAAGCAGTGGCTCTGTGCTTTTAGTTGCGGGCTCACAATCAAAAACATCGACAGCCGCTCGTTTGCTCGGATTGGATTTGAGTTCATTAAACAGCGCATCAGTCTCGACAAGCTCTGAACGGCTGGTATTCACAAACAAGGAATCCGACTTCATTGATCTTAGATCTTCAGCCGTAACACACCCTCGCGTTGCCTCATTCAAACGAAGATGGAGAGACAGAACATCCACTTGCTGAAAGAAGCCGCGTTTGGATTCAGAGACCTCAAAACCGTGTGATTTAGCCAAGTCTCGCGAAGCTTGGCTTCCCCATATTACGACTGACATTTCAAACGCTTTCGCATATTGAGCGATTCGTTGCCCTATCTTCCCATAGCCCCAGATACCCAGCTTCAACCCTTTCAAGGTTCGCCCTAGCCCTAAGCTACCTGAACTTTGCCACTGGTCATTTGCAAGATTCGAAGTGTAGCTAGGTATATGTCGGCTTGCTGCCATTATTAGAGCCCAACAGAGTTCTGAAGGGGCAACTGGCGAGCCTCTCCCTTCTAGTACCTTAACTCCGTATTTTTCGCAAAGCTGCACATCGATATGATTGCTCACCTTGCCCGTTTGACTGATCACTTCAAGGTTCGGGAGTTTGGATAAGAGTGATTCCGTTATCTGGGTACGTTCTCGAATAAGAACTAGAGCTTGGACATTCGCCAACTTCTCAACCAATTCTTGTTCTGAGTAGGTCTCATAAAAGACTGTGACATCTTTCCCTTCTAACAAACCAAAACAATCAAGATCTTGAACTGCGTTTTGGTAATCATCCAATACTGCTATTTTCACGGTTTTCTCCTTATCGTTATAATTCTTTTTCTACTAACGCTAGCCACTGAGGGATGTGGTTTTGATAAGACTTTGGGATTCCTAAGACTGATTGAGATAAGGCCCGAGATGAGCAGCAACCTGTTCTGCGCACACACCGATGACAACATCGACACCCGCTTGTTTTAATATCTCAATTCCACATCCGTTATTTCGTGGATCTGGGTCCAACATACCCACGACGACTTTTTTAATACCAAACTGCGCTAAAGTACGGGCACAAGCAGGAGTGCGACCTACGAATGAGCATGGCTCTAATGTAACGTATGCAGTGACACCTTCTGCCGAACCTTGATAAGCGTTTAGAGCTTCGACTTCGGCATGGTTACCACCTACGGCTTGTGTATAACCTTCAGCAACAATCTTGTCATTTTTAACTAGAACGCAACCTACGGGCGGGTTAGGGATGCACATCGGCAAGGCTTGCTTAGAAATCTCTAACGCTCTAAGCATGTATGTTTCGTCCATTAGATTCTGCGCCTCTCAGTATTCAAATCACTCTTGATGAAAGCTAATCTAACACATTGAGTTGCAATTAAAATCTCGACTTTCCCTTTTTAACCAACTTCGAATCGACATCGAATTATTCGTTAAATATCTTTTCTAACCACATCGAGCTTATGTACTCACCGTTCTTCTTTGCATATTCATTAAACACGCCCACTTCTCTAAAACCAAAACGCTTATGTAGCGCTATTGAAGCCTCATTCGGCAAGGCGACACCTGATAAAACTCGATGAACACCGTGAGCTTGGATGGCGCAGAATAGCTTCTCATAAAGCTTGGAACCAACCCCTTTCCCTTGAATAAACGGCGCCAGGTAAACCGTCACCTCTACAGTCTCATCAAAGGCAGCCATTGCTCTGTATGGCTGGGAGCAAGCGAACCCTGTGAGTTTACCGCTATCGATCGCTACATAGATTTGATGTCTACTATCTGGCTTAAACTGGGAGAACCAATCCAATCGATTGTCTACAGACAGCGGCGACTCCTCAAAGCGAGCATTAGAATGTTCAATGTAGTAATTGAAAATATCAGTAATGCTCGAAACATCATCTAACTTCCCGATTCTAATTTCCATTGTCTTACCCTACTCAAACGTTATTGGGTCTGAATTTCTTGGTCATACCTTGGCTAGATGGTGACACGAGCTTGTACCCTAGCTTTTCGTAAAAAAGGGGCTCATCAGCAATCATAGAGACATAAGAACCTTCTAACGCTACAGATGCTAGGTAGCCATCAATATATTCCATCACTTTCCTACCCAGCCCTAAACCCTGATATTGAGGATCAACGGCAACATCAACCACTTCGAAATTACACGCACCATCACCGACAACTCGCCCCATCGCGATCAACTTATCGGCATCTCGAATAGAGATCCCGTACAAACTGTTAGGCAGAGCGATAGTTGCTGCTTTGAGTGATTTAGGAGATAAGCCTGCTGCAACACGCATATCGCAAAATTCTTGAGGGTTAGGGACTTGCTGTTCATATACAAACGTCATCGTGTACTACTCCTTTTTTAGGATAGGATACACAACAATACTGTATATAAAAACAGTGTTGATGAATTATCTGAACTTTAGTTAAAAATCACACCACTCACTGTGCAGTACAGCCATAATAACAGTGTCCCACCACTGCCCTTTAAAGAAGCGATGCTCTTTTAAATGCGCTTCTTTCCGCATGCCTAAACGACGGCAAAGGTTTATCGCAGCCAAGTTTCGGCTGATAGTCTCAGCATAAATACGATGAACACCCAATTCCTTAAAACCGAAATCAGCGAGCTTAAATGCCGCTTCTTGAGCGAACTGACTTCCTTGTGAAGCTCGAGAGAAAGCACAACCCATAGACGCTTGACGGTTTGGTTCTAGCCGTAAACAAACCGTACCTATAAACTCATTGGTACTCTTAAGTTCAACAGCGAGTTGATAAGCTTGCCTTGGGCTTTCAGTTGACTGCGCCACAAATAGTTCAGTGAGCTGCCTATATTTGTTTGGATCACAATCACCTTCATCATAGAAACGTTGATACTTGGCATCTTGAGACATAGCAACAAAAGCATCTTGATCATCGAGTGTCATGTCTCTGAGAATCAGTCGCTCCGTTTCCAATTTAAACATCTCACGATTCCTTTGCGTTTTCATAAACCACTTTGAGCGAGGGCCATAAGACGAGCCAATTCTTCGCGTATACGCGTTGATCAAATAACGAACGCGGTCTTTTCGGATTGTGAGTGATGCGTCCATTGAATAGGGATTCAAAACCGAAGGCGGACACACACTCGTAATCGTTGTCTTCCGTGACTCTAACACCTACAGCCGTTTCTTTTTCAGGCCAATAGCTCATAGCATCGAGCGTGCTTTCGTATGGTTGGTCGTTATTTCTATAATGCATCAAAGCTTGGTTGCGAACCTGCCAATTAAGCTGTGGCATTTGTGTCTTGAGCCAAGCCTCATGCTTGAAACAGGCATTCGAATCCAATTCATCAGCATCAAAATAAACAACGTCAATATCATTCAAAGGAGTTGGTTTGATACTGCTATGGAGATAATCCCAGACTAAATTTCTTAGAAAGCCCGCGGCAACGTAGCACTGAGGCAGTTCTAACCTCTTAACACAGTGCAAAGCTTCTACTCGCATTGGATCTTGTTTCAAAAGGTGAACGATTTTATTCATATCTTTTAAGTTATTTAGACTCATAACCCTATGTTTAAATTAGCGTTTCACCGCGACAACTGAATAGGTGTGCCAGTGTTTCATTCGTCCCAATGCAGTTTTTGCCATCTCATCCCTCTCATGAAACCTCAGAACTTCAAAACCAGAGAATAGGTCGCGCACTTCGGATTCTGTAAAAGAAGACGTTGGGCTTCGGTAGTGGGTTGCCCAAGTGTCTTTAATGCCCATGAAATCGCCTGCAAAAACACCCCCAATTTCAATACTCGTGACGATCTTATGCCACGCAGATTCGAAGTGACAAGGGTCAGCGAAAAACAAGCTAGAGTTTGCGAGTACAATCCCAGCTTTCGGATATTGGAACTGTTCGAATGAAGCGTTTGTAACGTCAACTAAAGGGTTATCAGCAAACCGTTCTTCACATATATCGATCGAGTCTGAGTTAATATCAAAGCCATGTACTCGGTAGCCTTTACGACTCAAGTATTCCATATCACTACCGACACCGCAGCCGCAGTCAGTAGCAACACTTGATGTCGATTGATTAAGTGAACAGACAAATTCGGTCCGCTTTAAATGTGGTTTAGCGAGTGCTTTCTCATAATAGCTGCGCCAAATCTCAGTGTTAGTGTCCATGCCCATCACTCAGCGGAAAACTCTTCCAGTGCCAATAGCGCAGCAGTGGCTTTATCCTGTTGGACAAAAATATGGTCGTGATAGTACGCAGCAATAACGTTAGCGCTGATCCCTTTAGACGCCAGTTTGGATGCGACGGCCGCAGTCAGTCCAACCGCATCCAGACTGGAATGAACGGTTAAGGTGATCTGCTGGTAGATACCTTCAAATGCCAAACCTGCTTCCTCAGCTCGAGACTTTTCAAGGACCAGAGTGAGTCCTTCTGACTCGATGAACGTGGCTACAGGCTCTAAACTGACATAATCCCTTAGGGCACCAGAAGTCGTGCAGAACACAAACTCTGTTGGTATTAATTTAGGGCGCATAGAACACAGCAGCTCATCTAGATCGGTGATTCCTGACATAAATACAGTCCTTGTTTCAGTATCGAGTCTAATTAAATTCGTGATTGTAGAGAGGGAGAATATTAATTACGGGCTCTTCATAAGGGTGCACCGCTCTCACAGCATCGAGTGCCGCTTGAACGCGCTCCTTTTTACAGCGAACGTCTATACGAACCTCTTCGCCAAAGTTGATTTCACCTTTTGAGCCTGTGACTGGCTGAGCTTTTGAATTTGGGCGCCAAAATCCCGATATTTTCACAATCGAGATGACACTGTCATAGTTGCCCACAACCCCAGCGCCCGCAGAGTTCAGAGCATCACGAATTGCAATAACCTCTGATTCTGGGGCGTATATTTCTAGTTTGAATTCCATCTTTACTCCATTGACAGACAGTTCAAAATACCAATCTACTCAGCCTAATAACACCAGCCCACTGTTATTGTGAGAGTTGAGTAAGTAGATTATCGAGTTCGGCTGTGCTCTTAACAACATGCAGTTGTTTACCTTCTGAGATCTGAGACAGTCGAGACATAAACTCATCATTCCAAAACCCAGGGCAGAGTTTAAGCATCTTGTAGCTATTGAGCGTACCTTTGATGACTGAGCTGCCATCTGGCCACCCTTCTGGTTTTACGAACAACCCTTTCAGACAGCGCTTAGTAACGAACCAGTAGCTGACAAAATAAGGCAAATCGATATAGATAAGGGTATCTGCAGACTCTAAGCGCTGATGGAATGCACCAAGAGGGCCAAGTCCATCGATGATCCACGTGTCTTCATTCAAGATCTTTTCATGAGCTTGATTAAAAACGTCTTTGGAAACTGGCTCGCCATTCGCTTGATAGACGATAGAGTCCAGTTGATGCAACGGTAAACCTGCAGATCGGCTTAATGTTTTGCTGAAGGTAGATTTGCCACTACCGGGCTTACCAAAAACGGCGACTTTTTTCATTTGAGTTCCTCCAAGAACACGGCCCGGAAGATAGAAAAAGAAAACCCACCTTACCGGGTGGGTTAGCTTTTCTCAGTACAACAAATCCCCACCATTCTTATAGAATGATGATAATTCGTTGGTTGAGTGTTGTTCGATTACATTTCATACAGCCAATGTCATATAAATCTGAGTGAGTGTCAATTGAATTTATAAACTCAGATAATGATTAGTTGTTTCAGAAATCGATATTGGGTCCATTTACTCATTCAGCAATCTTGGCCAGTTGGCGTCTGCGTTTACAATGTTTCCAGCGATATCACCCTGCCAAGTTTGCTGTACCGATTTACTGTAATTTAGGTAAAGCTTGCCATCGACAATATTCCAAGCTCGCGGGTCTATTTTGGCGGTATAGCCTTTACTCACCGCCCAAGCACAGTATCCACCATATTGAGGGGCATATTGTTCAGGGTCCGCTTTGAATAAATCGAGATGTCGTTGTGAGGAAAATCGCCATTCAGCACCATTCCATTCGTAGCGGTAATTATCGCTTCCTTCCACGGCTTGGCTTTGAGTGAAGTACGCTACGGGATCGTAACCTCGGATCGCTTTGCCGAAAAAGTCACTGTATACCGGATCAAGAGCAAAAGAAGGGGTGGCAATCCCCAACCAAAAGACAAGTGTTAGAACAATTTTGGCAAGATACTTCATAACGTTTCTCCTCATGTTATTTATAAAGAGAGGTTAAACGCGGCAAAAATTTCAAGACATACAAACCAAGAGTGCGCTAATCGTTACCAATCTTTGGCTCAGGTAAAACGGGCGGTGTGCTGTCCATATAAGTTAAGAAATTCTGCCAGATTTGATGGGTTCGCTCTTTGGTTAGCTCAGTTTTACAAGAAAGCGCCATAACCGCACGAATAGAACCATCTCGCCATTGCGTGTAGATAGCGTCACAATGAGCAGTCATATAAGTCGACCAATCTGTCTGTGCTCGCTTAATTGCTTCCACCAATGTTGGATCTTCAGCGTTATGTTCAAAGCTTGCTTGAAGATAAGTCGCTAATTGCTCCTCGGCAGTTTGCAACTCTATCGCTGCACATTGATTGATCTCTAGGGTGTTCATTGCGTTCTCACAATCGATTTCATCTTGTTGAGCGAGCGCAGTCATCGGCAACATCGCCAAGGCAACGAGTAACACAGCTTTAGCTTTCATTTGATGTTCCTAAAGTTATTAATTGTAGTGTTTTTCCATTAGCAACAAATCCCACAACTCGCCATCAAAACTGCGCGTTCCAGACTCACGAGATGTCACCACGAAACCAAGAGATTCATAGCAACCTTTGGCAACGACATTTCGCTCAAACACAGCCAGCGTTAAAACCTGTGCCTTGTATTCTACTCGAGCTTTCTCAATGAGCTGTTTAAGCATGACCTTAGCCAGCCCCTGGCCTCGAAAATCATTCGAGACAAACACTCGGCAAATACGATATTGAGACTCTGACACTTTGAACAGTTCAACGTATCCCGCTACCTCTCCATTTGAAATGAAGATAAATGGCAGCACTTCAGGTTTCACGCAATGGTGTTCGAGTTGATTATGGTCTAATGGAAAATCAAAATTCGGACCGCCCCACTGATAGTTGAGCCGCTCTGAATCTATCCAATGGATCAGGGTATCGTAGTCTTCCTGTCTAAATTCTCTCAGTTCCATCTCTACCTCCCGATTGCTGTCGACCGTTATGCCCGCTAGTTTCCGCTTCGATTTAGCTGCAGCAGATCCCACTTGTTTCCGTACAGATCTTGAAACACAACCACGGTTCCATACTCTTCAACTCTAGGCTCTTCGTTAAACATCACACCCTTGGCTTTCATGGATTCATAATCACGCCAAAAGTCGTTGGTTTGAAGAAACAAAAACACGCGACCACCCGTTTGGTTACCGATGGCTTGTGTTTGAGATTCGGTACTCGCTTGAGCAAGCAAAAGGTTGGTGCCGTTAGAATTGGGCGGAGCGACCTGTACCCAGCGTTTACCACCGCCTAAATCGGTGTCTTCAACTAACGTAAATTGAAGTTTCTGCGTATAGAACTCAATGGCGTCGTCATAGTTTTCGACAACAAGGGCGATGTTTCCGATTTGCTGTTGCACTGGTTTCGTCATGGCGGCTTCTAAACTTAAAACACCGATTCTACATGACTCAACCCCTTACGAAAGCTCACAATGACATTCATAAGAAAATGGTTGTGCTTAACCGAAAAACTAACTGGGATGATTAGGTTAGAATCCCATCTACGATAGCTTGTTGTAGCTTAGCTTCGACGCCTTCCCATATCTTCTCTCCACCAGCTGATATTCTTTGCTGGTTGAAATTGAGAACCTTCTCTTTGAGAACATTGTGCTTCTTCCAACCGTAGCCATCATCATTGATGTTGTGGAGAAGCGGAGGGATACGGTCGATGGCTTTTGCATATTTTGCATCAGCACTTTCACCAAGTTCAAATTCTTCCCACAGTGCCAAATATTCTTCACCTTGTCGGTTTGGCAGCATATCCAGCACTCGTTTGACGCCATTCCACTCTTTATTCTTTTGCTCTGCGGTTTCTGATTCATAAACGATTTTGTCGCCGGCATCGATCTCGCCCAGGTCATGAATCAACAGCATTTTGATCACGCGATCGATATTAATTCTCTCGTCAGCGTATTCTTTTAACATCAGAGCACTAATACACACATGCCAACTGTGTTCGCCAGAGTTTTCGTGCCGCTTCAAGCCAACCGGTCTCGACTTTCTCAATACGCCTTTTAGTTTTTCAATTTCGACCATGAAATCGAGGATTTGAGTAACTTCTTTCAACATCTGACTCCTATCTTTTATAGAACAAGCCCTATATTCAAAAATGGATGCCTACCAGAACCTTGCTGACAATTACGCCAATGCCGCCCCCTTAATGTAATAACGATAATATCCAATTAAATTACTTGAGATAAAAAGGACTTCCATGACGACAGCCGTTGGCGATCCAACCATGTAGTTATGAATAAGCCAAAGCGCGGTACCGATGATCATCAGCTCCCTTAAACGGCGGTCATCTTTATTGAAAGCGGCAACTGTTTGAAACAGAGAAGCAACACAACTCACAACACTGACTAGGCCAGTATAAGTAACCGAAGTAGAAATGATTGAAGCCCCACAAAATAGGTACTTCAATTTTGCCGAGGTAGAGAACACACTCACTAAATAGCGAACGGTGGCGATGAGCATTAGGCTCGCTGCCGTCCATTGCTCAAGCAAGATAAAATGGCTTGATATGAGAGTCCCGGCAAAGAAAAGACACGTAACGATCTTTTTCCTCTCTTTGAATTGAAAGGACATCAGATCAAAACAAATCGCGATTGCGACCAGTATTTGAGACAAAACAAATGGTGTCACCCTACACTCCTTGTAAGTAAAGACCCGCACGCGCATTGATGCGACCTTACATCGTGGCTTAACGCGTCAGCAAGTGGTTATCGACACTACTAGCTATTGTTATTTATCTCAAATATTTATTGCGCTATACGCGCTTGGATCTGTCCGCCGTCAATCGAGCACAAAACCAAACACTCCTCTTTGCCGTTCGACAAGGTTACCCGATGGCCGTTATTTCCCCATATCGAGTTTTTGCCACATGTATCCCAGCCACCAGTCACCGATATATGGTTACTTAACAGCACAGGCAGGTTATGCGTAGAAGCGATATCAGACAGCAGTTTAGAGTCTGGTTCAAAACCCATTTCAGAGATGAGTGCACTCACCAAATACACGTCAGCACCCATTGTTTTGGCTCTTGTAGAGTGTAGCGGCTCGATAAAATCGGCACAGATAGCCAGTGCAATCTGATTGCCTTTTAACTGAAAATGATAATCTCGATCTCCTCGTGAGCAATATATCTCTTCACCAGAATGTAGATATTGCTTGGAGTAATACTCAACCTTACCATCGGGGAAACAAATCACAGAGCCAATGGTTGGTTTGGAAGATCCTGAAGTGTTCAGAGGGCAGCCAGCAATCACAACAACCTCGTGTGTTACCGCAGCTTGCGACAGCTCTTTGAAAGCAGAAGGTCGTGGGTCAAACGCCAAATCAGAAGCAAGTTCATAACCAGTAAGAGAAAGCTCAGGGAATACAACAACATCTGCGTTCTGCTGAGAAGATCGCTCAATAGCACTGATGTGGTGCTTCAAGTTTGCAGATACATCGCCTTTGGTAACGGGTATCTGTGGTAAGCTGATAGTAATACTACTTTTCAAGTTTTCTCCTCCCATATCATTTAAGAACAATCCATTTAAGCTGCCTTTGTCGGCTTAAATCTAGCGAATTTACTCGTAAATCTTGCCTTGGTGTTTGAGCCAGCCGTGGGCATGTCGATTTCCAGGATCTCGATGTGTCCAGTGAATCACGCCTCCCTTATCGTTCCATTCATACTCACCATAAAATTGGACGACATCACCAACTTTTAAATTTGGAATACGAGGTGCCAGATCGATGTTGTGCGCGACCAGCAATGTCTGTCGACTGTCCAAACGCAGTATGAACTTCTGATGTCTAGAGCCGATATTATCGTCAGGAAGTACTCTTGATACGGTCCCTGAGCCTTGGATCTGCAGGTCACTTTGGTGGTTTTGGTATGCTTGCTTGAGTTGCTGATCGTTCGCTTGAACATTGATGGAGCAAGCTGCCAATAGCGCTAACAGTAAAGCAGAAATCCTTTTCATAATGGTCTCTCCTAAATCAATATCGCTGAAGAGTATAGAAAACCATCAATGAGCTCCAGAATGGGCACTTCACGTTTTGATTTAGCGCACAATGAAATTGCCAAGAGTTATGATTCAGATGAAGCGCTTAAGTCGCCACGTCATTAATCTTGCCACTTAATCGCTGGTAGAGTTCTATGGCATCGGCTTTTGACGTTAGCTTTTCACGTGCAAATAAGTACGCGAGTTCAATATCGTCTTGTTGATCAGGGTAATGCTTTTTCGCTGCTTGGGCGCATTGAGCTAAATCGATATACCAACTCCCGTCTTTTTCTGCGATAAAATAGTACGCTGCCCTTACTAACTTCTTTCCGATGATCTTCGCAACCGCTTTGTCATCCATTTTAGAGAAGCTATCAGCCATTTGGTCCAAGAACGAGTGTAGATCTCCATTGAGCGCAAGAGCTATCTCTAACTTAGGCTGATGCTTAACGAATGAAACCGCTCTGTCAATACCCCATACACAGCAACAACAGTGTTTGAGCCAAAACTGCCAATGGTAAAGCTCTTCTGGTTTTTGAATGGTATTGAGGTAACCCGGATCGATATCGATCTTACTGATCTCTGGGTGAATATCGGGAATTGCATTACTTATCTCTTGGAATACCCGCTTTTCTGAGTCCGTGATTGGGGTGTTGAGAATAATAGATACATCAAGATCTGAGCGACCTACGACAGCCGTGTCTCTTGGGATGCTACCGTACAAATAGATTCCATCAATTTGACCTGGGAGTCGTTGAGTCAGTCGTTGCACTGCACTATCGATAACAGGTTTAAACTCAGGTTGAATCTTATCAACTGAATAATCATTGCGGATAAATCCCTGCTCATCGAGGCCAATATCTTCGTTATGCATAAAATCCTTATCATTCAACGACGTGTTTATTGCTACAAGCATACCTTAATAATCCTTAAGTTTAGGTAAAAGTAGGTAAATTTGGCCCTTAGAGTACTTGATATGTTTGACTCTCCAACGTCTTCATTTTACTTTCTGAATCAACGTAACCTTTCAATAACATTAATACGGTCGATATGGATTCTGTTACTCAAGCTGCGCTCGGTGCGACGGTCGCGGGCGCTATTGCTGGAAAACGCTGTAATGCGAAGGTTCTACTCGCTGGAGCCGCCTTAGGAACGTTGCCTGATTTAGATGTTGTTCTGGATTATGGCGATGCGGTTCAAAATACCATTAAGCACAGAGGCTTTAGCCATTCTTTACTAACACTCCCACCATTAGCATTTCTGATTTCATGGTTGTATTGTGTCCGTTACTCAGATTCTTTCTGGACACTAGCGAGAGTGTTATTCCTGACGGTGAGTGTCTTAGTAACACACACCTTGTTAGACGCGATGACAACCTATGGCACACAGCTTATTTGGCCGTTTGAAGGGTATTTCGAGCTTCGCAACGTGTTCATCATAGATCCTTTGTATACATTGCCATTGTTGTTTGCCATTGGTGTCGCTTTGATTTTTAAACACAAAGGCGGACGATGGTGCCAAGGTGTTGTATTGCTCTCCACTCTTTATCTGGGTTGGGGTTACGCATCACAACAAGTGATTGCCGATCGAGTTGAACAAAACTTAGCGGCGCAGAACCTCCCTAACCAGCAGGTTCTCATTACGCCAACAGCATTTAATACTTTCCTGTGGCGCGTTGTAGTTATGGATGATGGGCAATACTGGGAGGGGTTGGCGTCGGTTCTTGATAGCGACAATAAGATTGATTTCATCTCTCGTCCACTCGGCAACTGGCCTCTAGAAGAGAAGCCAAATACGCTAGAAGGCCTAAAAGCATTTTCCCATAACTACTTGAACTATCGCGTTGAAGACGACACGTTAATTGTTTCTGATTTACGCCTAGGGATGGCAAACAACCTTTCATTTGAGTTCGTATTTGCGGAGAAAGATAGCGATGGCGAATGGAAATTACTTGAAGCGACTCAACGCTACCCAAGTGAACGAGGCCTAGATATGCTCGCACCGCTTTGGCAACGTTTGAAAGGCGATCAGACTATTGATGCGAACTTACAGACAATGGAAGTGAGCTATCAGAGATAAGATGCGGTGATTGCTCAATAGATGGTCTATTGAGCAATCATAACTGAGAAGTGAACTGCGCAAAGTCAGTTGGGGATGGCTTACCTTAAAAAAGGGGAAACAAACAAAGCCATGCCAAACAAAGCCAACGTTAGCCCTGCACCACGTTCGATAATGTAAATATAACGGCTAAGCGACTGATGAACGCTAGGGTGACTGATGGTCGCTGCAATAAGCAGATCCCAAAATAAAACCGCAAAGAACATCCAAATCCCACAAGAGACCTGTTGAATCAGCGTTACCTCACTCCCTAATATGACCGTCAATAAGCTCATATAAAACAGAGCATTCTTAGGGTTAAGTAACGCTGAGTTTAATCCCATTACAAGCTGCTTCAGAGGTGAGGGTATGGCCTGCTCGTCAGAAGAAAGCTTTGTTTCACCCTTTTTGCTTCTTAGTAGAACTGTTCCTAACCACAATAGATAGATCGCCCCTAAGATTTCGAACACCGTATAAATCAATTCGTTATCACGAATGCTTGTCCAGCCAAAAATAGCCACACCAATATAGATCGCGTTACCGAGTGCAACGCCAAGACAAATAAACCGGCTGCCCTTTAATTTATGTCGAATCGAATGAGCAACTATTAAGAAAAAATCTTGCCCTGGGCTTAATAAAGCAACGAAATGTGCCAATGCCAAGGCAGGGAAAGCAGCAGGTAAAAATGAAGAAAACAACATAATAACTATCCGTAGTAAAAATCTACCGGTCACTATGAATATTTTGGATTATTAATTATTGTCGAAAATTGATCTAACCTGTTGGTACTGTCGCGGCGTAGAGGCCGTATAATTGACAAACGCTTTATGCAATTGACTCTGGTCAGAAAACCCTACCTCCACGGCAACATCAACAATTGACTTACCAGTTTTCAGTAAGAACTTCGCTTTTTCGATTCGATGATTGTTCAGAAATGCTTTAGGCGTAATACCAAAATAACGCTTAAAACGTCTGATCAGAGTTTCTTTCGTTTGACCAAACTCGCTAGAAAGTGTGTCTAATGACGGTGGAGACTCCACATCTTGCAGCAATCGTTCCCTGACCTTTAGAGCTAAGGTATCTTCAATAGATTGCGCTCGTATAGGTGAACTATATCGACTAAGTATGTCAAATAATATGTCCTCAACCGTCGAAGCATTCTCCACTGAGTCATGTTCAAGTAACTCATCCATAGCGCTTTCAAGTGGGCAATCGAACAGCTGCAATGTATCTTGGTCAACAACAAAATCTACTACGTCATAGCCATATAAAGTTGATAAGGTTTCGCAACACCAGTTACTATCTATATAGAGCATATAGTAGCTGCGAGGGCTTTTGTTGAGTGGGTTACACGCGTGAACTAAATTAGGTTCAATCAATATCACTTCACCTTTGTTAAGAACTAATTCTTGTTCTGGCAAAGAGAGGCACGTCGACCCAGTTTTTATTATTCCGACCGAAAGTTCAGAGTGATAGTGCTCTTTATAGCTTTGAGTACTATTGTGGGTTGAGCGAACAGTCAGATAAGGCGCATACTCACTTACCCAATAACGTTGACTAATATCCTTTGTCGTATTGTCCATCTGATTGCCTTGGTCGTGAAAAGACTTCTTACTTACGAAAATTGGGGCTGACTTTTAGGTCTTCAACCCAAAACCTTCCTCAGGAGAGAGTACCACTACTCTTCCCATTCTGAGCGCAAGACACCGTATTTAATTGAGTCATAATATTCGCCCTCAAAGTAACGGACTTTGCGCAGCCTCGCTTCTTGTTGAAAGCCCAGTTTAGAGGCAAGTGACATCATTCGTGGGTTACCCGACCAAGTTGTTAGGCCAACCCTCTCAATTTCTTTGGTGGCAAATAGGTAAGAAACCCAAAGTGAGACAGCGAGTGCTGCAATACCCTTCCCCCAGTAATCGGCATCATAAATGACCACGCCCGCTTCTAACCAACGCGTCTCCTCACACTCCCAATAACAGTTAACTGTTCCAATCGGGATATCATTCGCGGTAATAAGTTGTAGTTCTGTGCCCACTAGTAGCCGCTGAAAAAACGATGCTTCAAACTGCTCAAGCGTTGGGTGTGAGTATGAAAAATAAGGGCCATTGTATTTAGTCCACTCATTATTTGAGGTCACTAAAGCATATACATCAGTCAGTTCACTGGCTTTGGCTGGTCTTATATTTATCCGTTTCTGTTCCACTCTATATCCCTATTCTGTTATCCAATCTATGGAGCCCTTCCACCCAGCTTAATTGCAATATTCGCGATGTCCAACTTTACTTTAGCCTGATAGCAAACCATAAAAAATAAATAATATATGGATGTGATGATGAGCAAACCAATAGTCGCGAGTAACAAACCTATAAAGGTTGAACTGAAGGCTAACCAAGAGTACTACTTTTGTACTTGTGGACGGTCAAAAAGCCAACCTTTCTGTGATGGTTCTCATGCGGGAACTGACTTCAAACCCAAAGCTTTTACGGCTGAAGAGAGTGGTGACAGCTACCTCTGCCAATGTAAACACTCCCAAAACCTCCCCTTCTGTGATGGCTCACATAAGCAATTTTCTGATTCTGATATAGGAGCTGAAGGCCCGGGCGTACAAATTCAAACTGTTGATGCTATGCCTGTAGCAACCGCTACCAAGGTTGAACCTACGGTGGAATTTATCCACCAGTTGGCTCGGGAAGGCTTATCTAAGATGGGGCATCACGGCCCTATGACTTCCATGGGCGTACCAAGACACTTGCTTCCACATTGGGACGATATTCAAGTTATGGTCGCTCAAATGGCAACTAAGCCGCTGATGGAAGACGTTCCCGTTTCCAGAGAATTAATCATCGGCCCTCAGGCGAAAAAGCCGCTGAAGCTCAAAATACCCTTGTTCGTATCCGACATGAGCTTCGGCTCACTTTCTGAAGAGGCAAAAGTATCTTTAGCAACCGGTGCGGAGCTGGCTGGAACTGGTATTTGTTCCGGAGAAGGCGGCATGCTCCCCGAGGAACAAGCGGCCAATAGCCGATATTTTTACGAACTAGCCAGTGCCGGGTTTGGATTTGAAGAGTCTAAGTTGAAAAACGTCCAAGCCTTTCACTTCAAAGGAGGACAAGGTGCAAAAACAGGAACGGGAGGCCACCTACCCGGAGCCAAAAACATCGGTAAAATAGCGGAAGTGCGATGCATTGAAGCGGGGACCTCCGCAATTTCGCCACCGACATTCAAAGACCTAAATACCGTTGACGACTTTAAGAAATTTGCCAACCGCGTACGCGAGGTCACAGGTGGAATACCAATAGGTTTTAAACTGAGTGCCAATCATATTGAGGAAGACATCCAGTTCGCACTTGATGCAACGGCAGACTATATCATTCTTGATGGTCGCGGCGGCGGTACAGGGGCGGCCCCAGAGATGTTTAGAGACCACATCAGTGTACCCACAATCCCCGCTTTAGCAAGGGCTCGAGCTTATCTTGACAAGGTTGGCGCATCAGGCCGCGTCACACTCATTATCACTGGCGGTCTTCGTGTACCAATGGACTTTGTGAAGGCTATGGCATTAGGAGCAGATGGTGTCGCGATTTCCAACAGTGCCATGCAATCTATCGGCTGTGTCGCGGCAAGAATGTGTAACACCAATAATTGCCCAGCAGGCATTGCGACCCAAAAAGCCGATTTAAGGCAACGTCTTAATGTAGAAAAAGCCTCGAATCAATTGAAGAATTTCTTCGAAGCATCGGCCGAGTTGATGACGGTAATGGCGAGAGCCTGTGGTCACAATCATCTCAATCAATTTAACCCCAACGATCTCGCGACTTGGAACCGTGAAATGGCACATTTGTCTGGTATCAAATACTCTGGCTACACTTTAACTGGTCAGTAAGCTTATCGGGCAGTTTCGCGCTGCCCTTTCTCTCAAACTGTAATTACTCAAACCTATCGTTTTTTCTAACCACTTCACTCTCCTCACTGCCCACTTCTCATAAATTAGATAAGTCTTTGTTTACTTGTGGTCAGTCTGATTAAAATGGCATCAATAAACGTCCCAAAAGAGTGTAAAGATGATTAGCCATTTCGATCATATTGTTCTTACTGTTTCTGATATAGAGAGAGCCGTCGAGTTCTACACGCGTGTGTTATGCATGGAAGAAGTGACTTTTGCTAACGGTCGCAAGGCAGTCAAATTCGGGAACCAGAAGATCAACTTTCAATTGTTAGGACAAGAACCACGAAACATCGCCAATGTGGGTGCTGGTGATCTCTGTTTAATTGCCAATTGGCCATTGGAACGAGTTATTGCTCACTTGGATAAAGAAAACATCGAGATCATTGAAGGTCCGGTCGCAAAATCTGGTGCCGTTGGCGCAATCCAATCCGTGTACTTTTCAGATCCCGATAAAAACTTAGTCGAAGTGAGTGTCTACCCTTAGTACGCCGATTTTCACAATTCTAATTAGCCCCCGTAGTGTTGAACTACATGGGGATTACATTATTCAAAGCTACTGCTTGCTAAGTAATGAAATTAAGAACTGATATGTATGCAATTCTATCAGGTGTAATTATTATTCTATCGCTCCACTAAGTGTTTTTCCTAGTCGATAGTTGATGATTTTATGGGGAATAGCATTGTCTCTATAATGAAGTTCAGACATATCGACAATATTATTGTAAGAAACCAGCACTTGATCATTCTCTTCTGTCACCAATACTTTTTGGCCAAAAGCATCCAGTCCAATGCTTGGAAAGTCCGTCATTGCTTTTGCGCCAGGTGCTGGCCCACCAAACACCAACAAAGTCGAGTTTGGTAATGATTCACCAATTGATTGTGCTCTAGCCTTAAAGTCCCAGTTCATGAACCAAACGGTATCATCTTGAGCAAGCACGTCTCGTTTAATATTTGCTAACGTGGTGTCAAAATCATACTCTGAAACTATTGTTTCAATGCCGTAGTTCTTTGTTAAACCTTCATTCTCAACGGGTACCACTTTATTTAATCCACTGGTTAGTTCTGCCGTATGTTGTGCATATCTCTCAAGTAAGTCTTTATCCTTAATGCCATGGCGCTTCTGAATAAACTGTTCGTCGGTATAGACTGCTTTCTGTTGACCGTCTTCAACGTAGTTCAACACACGAAATGGAAGATCCAAACCTACTTGCAAATTCTCTTTTAACAATTGAGTATTCAGTTCATCATCGCTATAAAAGTCCACTCTACTTGGCGCTAAATACTCACCAGCTTGTTCAGCGAGTCGAGAGTGATCAATAGTAAGAACTTTCTCTAACTCTAGCTTTTCAGCATTACGATCAACCATCAAAACACTCTCATCAACAGAGTTCAGTTTGTTTTGATAATTAACAGGATCAACGGTCGTTTCACAGCCCAGAAGCGGAAGAACAGATAACATAACGAAAGATAATTTTTTCATGTCTGGCCTCTCTTAAGTTCGACAAGTGATAAAAATAAATAACAGCCTCGACTACTGAATATCATGGTCTATAACAAAATCCTTTAGCACCGAATGAGCTCGGTTTCGTTCACCATTGTTTAGATGAACTAAATATCCATAAAGTGCTTTTTCATGCTCAACCATATAGGTCATTTCCTCTTCATAACCCCTAGGACTAGAAGCTTGAATTTCTTCCAATTGGCGAACAAATCGCTCAGCACTTCCTTCTAGGTACCGTGAACCTAGGTACGGCATCATTCTCAATGAAAGTATGACCGTTTTTGCAAATAGCTTATCTTTACAACCAATAGAGCTATCAACATTAAATTGCTGCCGAACTGGGCTCATCACCTTGGTATTGTGATGCTCCATTTTACTCAAAAGGTCCAAACTATCGGCGGTCATGCTACCTGGAGGGATGTTCTTTAATTCAGAAAACACCTGCTTACCCAAGTTTCGAAATAGCAATTCATACTTAAGTCCTTTCGAAAAGGTTTGGTTCTTTTTTTGATCGATTCTAATCATCGCTTACCCAAGAGTCGTATTGCTTAAAGGTAGGGTTATTCGCTGACGCTTCGGTTAAAGATTCTTTTGCCAACATCAAAACCATCAATAAAAATGTCACCTTGTATCTCATTAGTTTCGCTTCCTAAATTCAGGTTAAATATGGGAAATATCAATCGATTCACGGAAAGTGGTACTAATACGCTAGGTTCATCATGTCTATAGAATCTAATCGCTCTACCTTACTCGGGGTCGGGAATGTCGAATGCACAACAATGCTTTTCGCGATACTTGTAGCTTGAATAGGTAGATATTTTTTCAAACTCCCCAACATAAACGGCCTAAACACTTTAAGGGCACCTTGAAGTAATTTTTCATCAGGCCTGCTCTCCTGACGATTGCCAGCTAGTGGTCCTGGGTGTAAGAAAGTCGTTTTCGCAAAATTAAGAAGTTCAACTTTGGTTTCCATTTGCCCTTTACAACGAAGGTAGTGTGAGCGTGCGTTATTATCAGCCCCCAAGCAGGACACAACGATGAGGTGTTTTACACCCATGTTCTTCATGCTTTGCGCTGTAGAAACAACAAGATCCACATCAATAGAACGCAATTTTTCTTTTGTTCCTGCCTTTTTAATCGTGGTTCCTAAAGCGATAACCCCGACTTCCGGGGAGATAGAATCAAGAGCGCTTGTTGGTACATTTAAGCGACTGTCGATTATCTGCTTTAACTTATGATGTTCTCTGTTAACCTCACGTCGAGACAGCGTATAGACGGTGCCGAAGTTCTCACTGTCTAATAAAGCGCTCAAAGTTTCTCGGCCAACTAAGCCACTTGCTCCAGCAATGATGATTGTTCTGTTCATATTTAATCCACCGTCTGTTTATGTTTAACACTAACGTTGCCTCGACCGTGTATATACTAGAACAAACATACCGACCGGTCTAGTCAGCGTTGTGTTAAGTTTGTCAGAATTAGACTGGACGGTCGGTTTAGTGAGCGTATAATGCTTCTAATCATTTAGATTCCGAGCTGACTTATGAAAGACTTAAAACAAAAACTTTTGGACGTAGGCTTTGAGCTTATAAGTGAACAGGGTTTTGCAGGCCTTGGTTTGATGAAGATTATTAATAGCGCTGAAGCAACGAAGGGGTCGTTTTACCATCACTTCAAATCGAAAGAAGACTTTGGGTCTGTGCTATTGACGAATTACTTCGAAGATCACCTAGAAACCCTCGATAGTTTCTTGATGGATACCTCTCTTTCTTATCAAGATCGAGTTAAAGCATACTTTGACTATTGGTGTTCAGAGAAACTGACTTCAGATTTTCAAATAAAATGCTTGGTCGTTAAATTATCTGGTGAAGTGTCTGGTACTTCAAACCAAATGCAAAAAGTGCTTAATGAAGGTGCAGAGAAGATCATTGGCCGCATGGGACACTTTTTTAAAGAAGGTGTTGAGAACGGAAGTTTCAATATGGTTGATGGCTATGATACGGCAAGAACACTGTATGGCTTGTGGCTAGGAAGCACTCTATTGGCCGCTATGCAGAAAGATCGTTCACTGCTGGATAACGCAATGAAAGAGACAATCAAACTGACGCACTAATGAGTCTACTTCTTCTCACATTTTGTAAAAATGCCTGATAAAAAGCTCATCATTCGATGAGCTTTTTGTTTTTCTATTTGGTATCAAAAAACCGATTACTGTCTAACAACCTCAAGAACAGAGGCAGGAATGATGGTTTCAAGCTCAACGTATTGGCTAAGATCTAGAAAAGCAAAACCGCTATAAGCTAAACTGCTCCAACCTAAGATAGATAGAACAAGCAGACTGAAAGTTTTCACCCCACTTTGATTTAATCTTTTTGAAACAAAAGTATAGCTAGGAATTCCAACCAATACTGGTGCCAAAATCGCCATCGACAATTGGCCGTATTGATTCCACTTTCTCATAAATTTTCTTAGCTTAGGGTTAAACACCACTTCTTTTCGTTTCTTGAACAGACGTGAATACACTGGAGCAATTTGCCAGCCAGCATACGCAGCGAGCATCGCTGGGATAAGGTTAAACACCAGCATTTCCGGGTAAGAATATGATAGAAAGGCTGCAATAGCTGGCCCTGAATAGGTCTTCCAAAGGCTTAAGAGAGCCATCGACAAACCGACGGCCAAATAGGTTTCAAATGCTAACGTCATGCTTTATCTCCACGCAATGGCTTACCGTTACGCTTCAATATTCCGGTAATAATGGGGTCGATATGAGTAAAAAAGTCCATCCAACCTGAACACAAGTAATTAAGACCCACTTCACCAGTGGCGGTCGTTAATATACGATTTTTCGGACATTCTCCGTGACACGCAAAGCGGTAATCACACTCTCGGCACTGTGTTGGCAACGACTTGCTTTTTGCAAAACCGAATTGTTGCTGTTTAAACGAGAGAGCTAGAGCGCCCAAAGGATTCTTCTCAATGTTTCCGAGTAAAAACTCATCGAACACATAATGGTCACAAGAATAGACATCACCATTTGGTTCAACGGCTAACCCTTTTCCGCAAATCTCGCTTAATGTGCACATGCTGCTTTCATGGCCCATCCAAACGCCGAAGAAATTGTCGAAATAAGGAATGAACACTTGGCCAAAATCGTGCTTAATCCATTCATCAAAAATCGTTGTTAGAAAATGCCCCCACCCTTTGGCTGAAACACTCCAAGGCTCTACCAACCCATTAACTGGAATGATTGCCAGGTCACCATAGCTGTGCCACTGGCTATTTGTTGACGCAGATAGTTTATCTACAACGGGAATGAACTGAATTTGAGACGGCTGCACCTCATCACGCAAAAACCGATAAACTTCAAGCGGTTTTCGGCTACTGACATCGTTAACACAAGTTAGTGTTGCGAACTGAACTTTATGCTTCTGAAGAAGCTTAATTCCACGCATCGTTTTTTCAAACGTACCTCTGCCTGCTCGATTTTTACGATAATAATTATGGATATCTTCAGGGCCATCAATGCTAACGCCAACTACAAAGTCATGTTTCTTAAAGAATTCGCACCACTGTTCGTTCAAGAGCGTGCCATTCGTCTGAATATCATTTGTGATGGTAGAAACTTCCGGGCAATACTTTGCTTGTAACTGAACAACCAATTCAAAATACTCAACGCCTAACAATGTAGGTTCACCGCCATGCCATGAGAAAATGATCTCCTCAGTATTTTGAGCTTCAATATACTGCTTAATGTAATTTTCGAGTGCGACTTCATCCATGGATACGGAAGAGCGCGATGAATAGTCCAATAAACCTTGCTTACCTAAGTAATAACAGTAGGTACAATCAATATTGCACACCGCACCAATGGGCTTTGCTAAAGCTTGAATTTTGCTGTGTGCCTTACCATTAAACTGTGGCGCTGAGATAGTTTTCATAGTTGCTCCCAATTATTGAAGAGTTTCCTTCTCTATCTAAATCCCGTTGTTTATTTCGAGGTATTGATGGCACTATACACAAAACAAACCGACCGGTCTACATTTTAATTAAAATGAAAAAGCCCCTAAGAAAACTCAGGGGCTATAAGCCAACTTAATGTCGTTATGTCTGTATTATTAATGCGACATGGTATGACCTGCCGCGCCTAACCACGGGTTCCAATCTTCAGCAACATCAACAATATTATGGTCTTTCCTGTATTGCTCGTAAGTCGCCATCATATCTTGATAAATCTCAGGATATTTATCTTCGACTGGCACAGCTTCAGCCGGGTCTTCTTTAATGTTATATAAGTGCCACTTACCATCACCGTACATACCAGTGCGGAGCTTCATTAACTTATAGTCACCTTGAATAACAAAGCCGTTCCCAAACAACTCAAATGCAAACCAATCATCTTCAGAACGTACCGTATCTGCTTGACCAGACAAGAAAGGCACCATAGATTTACCCGAAGGCAACGCGACTTGACGCTCTTTATATTCAGAACCAGGATGCGCGACACCTGCATAGTCAAGTATGGTCATCGGTAGGTCTTTCACGCTTAATGTTGTGTTAGACATTGCACCTTGCTGATCGAACCCTGTACCTTCAGGTGGACTCACTATAAGCGGAACTCTCACACCACCTTCGGAAACAAACCACTTCCACCATTGCAGTGGACCTGTCGTAGCGTTTGCCCATTCACTGCCTAGCTGTCGGCTCGAACGTGATGTACCGATTGCTTCATCAGACATATCAAAATGGTCTTCTGTCCAGTTCTTCCATAAGCTGTTGGCCAGTGGACCCATAGCGTCTGATCCTTCTGGTCCATTATCTGGCATATAGATAACCAATGTGTTGTCCAGCTCACCAGTTTCTCTTAGGTAATCCAATACTCGCCCGATATAAAAGTCTTGAGCTTCAATCATCGCTGCGTATGTTGCCATTAATCGTGCTTGAGTTTTCTTCTCAGCATCCGTTAAATCATCCCATTTTTTGGTGATTGGGTTGTCTGCTGGATAAGGCGTATTTTTCTGATAAACGCCAGCTTCGATCATCTGTTCGTAACGTTGTTTTTTAAGGCCTTCATATCCCAAGCTTTCATACATCTCTGTGTACTTATCAATCAATGCCGCAGGTGCTTGAAGTGGGAAATGCGCCGTTGTAAGTGCGAGATAACCAAAGAAAGGTTTACCAGAGTCCTTGCCCTCTTCGATGTATTCAATCATTTTCCCTGTATAAAGATCATCAGAATAGATCCCTTTTACACGCTCGACTTGCTGACCGTTCTCATAGAACTTTTGTTTCGTCACAGGCGGCTGTTTTCCTTCAGCCAGTGCTTTTTCGGCGACTTTTACCGATGGGTACATATCGGTATCATCCCAATGTGCTGAGCCACCTGAATAGACGCCATAAGTTTGGTCGAAGCCCCAATCCTGTGGTGGATGACCATGACCATCACCAGACCCCAAGTGCCATTTACCGGCATGATAGGTGTTGTATCCATTGTCTCTTAGTAGTTCAGTAATTGTTACGGCATCACGCGTCAGATAACCCTCATAACCTTTTTTACCTTTTGACGGTGGGTAGATTGAGTAGTCGAACGACCCTAAACCCACTTCAATGCTATTGGCTCCAGTAAAGAGTTGACCTCGTGTTACCGACGAAACCGGAGACGCGTGAAAATTATTGAAGCGAATTCCTTCTTCCGCAAGAGAGTTCAGAGTTGGAGTGTTAATCTCAGACCCAAATGGTTGAAGATCGCCCATTCCGATATCATCACCAACAATAAGCAAAATGTTAGGTTGGTTTACCTCTGTTGTAGCTTCTGTTGACGCTGCGCCTAATGATGGAAAGGCGATGAACGGGGTAATTAGACCCAAGGAAATTACAATTTTAGTCTTCATTAGTAAGCTCCAACTTTATTTTGCTGTTGAAAATTCGCGTTTGTTGAACCTTTAAGAACCACATAACCAGAGAACGCAATAACAGCTTCGATAACCGTGTATCCAACCAAAACAATATTTGGTGTGCCATCTACAAGCATGCTCACCACTCTTGCGGCAGCTAAACCACTCATAAACACAATCAAGCTATGCAGAGCTGATAACGTGTACTTGTTATTAAATGCTGCAGCTAACCAAAACGTTCCCATTGCCACATAAAGACCCATGGTAGCTCGGAAAATGTTGGTCATTTCGATGCTGTTGACATCGATACCAAAGAACAACTCTTGAAACAGCCCGTAAGTTAAGGCTACAGGGAAGATCCCAAGAGATGCGACGAGTAGGAAAATATTTTCTTTTTTCATGTTAATAAACCTTCATTTAGTCAATAGCTTATGATTCATTTGGTAAATGTCAGTCCATTGACAAGCTCTTCCCTAAATCTAAAAATGGACAGTATTTAGATCAAATCTGACGTTAGGTATTTCCATCTTGGTTACCTCTGGCATCAGTAGCGACCGACACACCTAAACTGACCAGTCGGTCTAGGCAATGATTACGATTTGCTAGTACATGAGTCACATAAAGAATGTGCAGTCGCGTTAATTTAGAAAGTTGTAAGCAAATGAACTTGAATTAGCGTAAGTGCGCCGGTGTCTTGCTCTTATCACGGGTTAAGTAGTAGTAAACGTAGAGAAGCGAATAGACAGTAACAAAGCCATCTAAAGCAAACACGCCACTCCAACCTAAAAACCACTCGTAATCATTAACGTGTACGTTATAGAGAAATAAACCAACGAACATTGCTTTTTCAAAACCACTGTAAATCATGGTAGAAGTTCGCAAAGGCTTGATGTAAGCCGAGACCATGAGCAAAACGCCAATACAGCCAACCATGACACCCCAGTGTTGATAAGTGGCTTGCAAATACTCCTTGTTCACCATCATTTGCTGGTCGTAAGAAAATAGGTTGACCATACTCCACTCGGGTGCGAGAAACGTCGCAAACGCACTTGCAGTCAAGAGGCCTGTAATCAATAAGTAACCACGGATTGTTTTTTCAAAAAAGCGTTCTAACATTTGTCTTTCTCTCACTATTGGATTAACGGTTAGCGATTACTTCCCAAGCATGGCTAATACTGCTGACTTGAATTCGTTATCTTCCGCTGAGAACAAATGTTTAATTTGATGCTCATGACCACTTGTCATGACAGTCTTAGCATGTGAGAAGGTAATAAAGCCTTCTTTACCATGGTAATTACCCTTACCAGACTCACCGATACCACCAAATGGCGCATCATCGACCGCTAAGTGGAATACACAATCATTAATACACATACCGCCAGAGTGGATAGTCTGTTTAATTCGCTTTTGTAGTGCTTCATCGAATGTCATTAGGTACAGCGCTAACGGTCGCGGCTTACTATTGATCAGCGCAATCGCTTCATCGATTTGTTTATACCCAATAATTGGAAGTAACGGACCGAAGATTTCTTCATCCATAATGTTAGATTCAAGTGACGGTTCAACCACTAGATGAGTCACCAGTCGGTGCTCGTTTTCATCGATGCTATCTACGTGGCAAGGCTCTACCCGTGTGCCTTTTCCAATTTCAGTATTAAGCAGCGAAATAACGCGATCATACTGACGGGAGTTCGCCACTGAAGTAAGATTTTCTGAGTGAATACCTTTAGGGAATAGTGCTTGATATTGACGCTTATATTCTGAAATGAATGCTTCTTTCTTGCCTTCCGGAACCATTACATAATCAGGAGCAACACAAACTTGGCCATTGTTAAGGCTTTTACCGTAAATAATTCGTTCTACCGCTAACTCCATAGAAACATCATCAGCTACGATCACTGGTGACTTACCACCAAGCTCAAGAGTTAAAGGCGTAAGGTTTTCTGAAGCCGCTCTCATGACTAGGCGCCCTACAGCTGTTGATCCGGTGAATAACAAGTGATCAAAAGGAAGCGCTGTAAATTCTGCAGATAAACCAGCCTCTCCTTCTACAACCACGACTTCGTCATGACTAAAGAGAGTAGACAGCATTTCGCTCAATACCTGATTCGTATTTGGTGTGAACTCACTCATTTTTATCATTGCGCGGTTACCCGCAGTGATTGCAGAAATAAGTGGGCCAACTGACAACATAACAGGGAAGTTCCATGGAGTTACAATACCAACGACACCTTTCGGTTGATACACCACTTCAACTTGTGACAGGGAAAGCAATGCTCCCGCACTACGCACTGATGGCGCCATCCACTCACTGATATGCTCGATGCTGTAATCGATATTCGCGACACACGACAGCACATCGGCAATCAATGTATCTTGTATACTACGTTGACCATAGTCTTGGTTCATCGCATCACAAATTCGGTCGCTAAAATCAATCAGTGCCTCTCTTAGCAAATTAAGCTTTGTGACACGGGCGTCTAAGCTCGGCATTGGATCCGAATTGTACGCGTCTTTCATATTCTTATAGTGATGCTTCATTTCATTAAGTGAAGTAATGCTGTTCATTTTCTATACCTTTCTCGTTGGGTTGATTACACAATAATACAAAACAAACCGGTCGGTCTAGTGCTTTTGCGAATAAATTTGTCCGAGGAATGTTAGACATAATGCTCATTTATTAGCGATGGATAAATTAAACGTTTTATTTTCAATAAATTAGCGTTCTAGACTCCCAGTTTTGACAGGTGATTTATCAATTACTGATAACCGACATAAAGAAGTTTATTAAAAAAACTCACAAAAAGCCTAGACCGACCGGTTTGTTTAGGTGTAAGGTAAATGCATACAGTAAAGAGGATGATGGAACTTGCTCAAGGGAATAGAAACTTTACACCAAATTTTAACTTACAGTAGGTAACTCCGATGCTATATAAAACTGAACGATTTTTTGTAAACACATACCATGCACTTGCAAGCACCGCTTTCCCTCGCATGCCTGTTCCAGTACCAAATGTTTTAAATGGTGACAAATCACTTGATGCACTTGCGGAACATTTGAAGAGCAAAGGGATTCAACGTCCTGTAATTTTTACAGACAGCTTTTTTTGCACCCTTCCATCATTCCAATTGCTTATTGATGCGCTCGAGAAAAGAGACATTGATTACAAAGTTTTTAAAGAGATTCAGCCTGACCCTTCGTATGCCATCGTCGAAAAAGGTATCGCCGCATGCCACGATCACAACTATGACTGTGCTATCGCAATTGGTGGTGGTAGTTCAATCGATGGCACTAAGATGATCAACGGTTGTGCTAAACACAATTTAGATCCTCGTAAGATCACTCACGGTTTAATGAGTATGCTTCAGTTACGTCGCAAAGGCGCTTACTTCGTTGCCATTCCTACGACGGCAGGCACAGGCTCTGAAGCAACAACAGTAACGGTCGTGACAGACGAAAAAACCAACCAAAAGAATGCACTAGTAAGTTACGGAATTGTACCTGATTTAGCGGTTTTCGACTCAAGACTGACAATGGCATTACCTCCTCACATTACAGCAGCAACAGGAATGGACGCGCTTACACACGCGATGGAGTCATTCATGAGTACCTATGCGACAAAACAAACGGATGAAATGAACTTAAAGAGTATTCAGCGTATTTTCGAGTTTTTGCCTCGCGCATACAAAAACGGCACTGAAGATGATGAAGCAAGAAGTGAAATGGCATTAGCATCCTTTGACGCAGGTAAAGCATTCTCTAAAACGTTACTCGGTTGGGCTCATGGTATCTCTCACCAGTTAGGAGCGTTTTACAAAGTTCCGCATGGTTTAGGTTGCGCGATTGCCTTACCACACGTTCTTCAATTTGCATTACCAAAAGCGACACACCGCCTCGCAATTATTGCAGATGCTCTAGGTTTAGAAGGCGTGACAGAATCTGAGAAAGCACAGGCTGTCGTTGACGCTGTATTTGAGTTAAACCAAACGTTAGACATTAATTCGCAATTTAACATGCTTGAAGAAAAACACGTTTCTCAAATAGCACGTAACATCATTAAAGAAGGTAACATGGCCTACCCTTCACACCGCAATTTTGACTCATACGCTCACCTAGAAAGCTTCTTACTTGAGCGCAGAGACTACGTACACAAGCCAATGGCTGCATAAAACATAAAAAACACTTAAGTAGGTAATAAAATACGCCCGAGTCGACTCCGCTCGGGCGATGATTTTTTCAGCTTTTGATCATCTAAATTCGTATACCCCTGATCAATACAGGCTAGGTTTGATACTTGACTTTCGACACCACACCGACAATCACTAAGCCAGCTCCTAGTACTTGTAGGCTTAGGTTTTCCGACCCTGCGCTGTACATGTCTATTGCTAGACCAAACAACATCTGCCCACATACCACCAGCACAATAGAGTTTGTTGAACCGAGCTTAGTCATAACAAAACTATTAACGGCAACATATAGCGCACCAATCACACCACCTAGATACAACCAAGGCTGACCTGACATCATTTGCAGTGGTACCCAAAAAGATACAGAGACCATAGTGAAAAGGGCCGATAAGAACAGAAAACCAACCGCATGATTAACCAACGACGCATAAAACGCCCCATATTTCGTGGAAAGCTGCCCATTGAACACTCGGCTCAATGTAATACAGAAGCCGTTCAATACGCCCAAGAAAACAAAAATCATTGGCTACCCGCCTTTGCGAAGATAATCAACAATGCGCCTGTTGTTACGAACAATGTAGGAACTAAATTGGCAAGCGACAGCCTCACACTAGGTTGATTGAAAAGTCCAAAGTGTTCGATTAAAAGTGACGACGCAAATTGCCCTATTAATGCTAGAGCTAAGGTTCCAGTCAGGCCAATATCACTCTGCACTGTTATCGATGCTAACACCACGGTAAAAGCACCCGGTATTCCACCAAACCAATATCGCTTCTTCACTTCTACTTTTTCGTGCGATCTGCCACGGCTCTTGAATATCAAATACAAAAGAAGAGCCAAGACGCTACCAACGCCATGAGCAATCCAAGAAGCAAAAAATGCAGACGTCGTTGCGGCCAACTCACTATTCACATTGATCATCAGAGCCAACAAAACGCCGCTGAATACGGCCATAGAGCTCCAGCCTAATTTTTCTAACATAATCATCCCTCACCTAAAGTTAGAGCAGATTATAATTAGATCGATTAGTGAGTATAATAAGCAGTTAATAACAACTAAGTTGAGTAGAATTCAACAGTGAGAGATGTATTTTCAGCCATTCCTATTTTTGTTGCCGTCATTGAGTCAGGATCTTTTTCAGCTGCTGCGGATCGTTTAAACATGACCAAATCCGCGGTCAGCAAGCGGATTTCCAGTTTAGAGGATAACCTTGGTACGCGCTTATTCCATCGCAGTACTCGCAAACTTACCCTGACGGAAGCTGGGGAACAATTTTCTGACTACGCACGTAATGCCCTCTTCATTGCTCAACAAGGGATCAATGCAACCACCCTCCATCAAGGGAAACCCAAAGGCACATTGAAAATCAATGCACCTATGACGTTTTCTAGATTGCACTTAGTCCCGTTATTAAAAGAGTTTCTTGACCAGTACCCGGATATCAAAGTAGTACTGAGCATGGATGACAAAGTCGTAGAGATGATTGAAGGCGGTTACGATGTTGGCATCCGAATCGGTGAGCTCAAAGACTCATCACTGATTGCCAAAAGGCTGGCTAAATGCCACAGCGTAGTGTGCGCCTCACCGGAATATCTGGCTAAATCTGGGACTCCGAAAATACCCTCTGATTTAAAAGATCATAATTGTATCTACTACAGCCTATTCCAAGCCGGTGTTGAGTGGACTTTTTATCGTGATAACGAGAAATTGAAAGTAGAGCCAAAAGGTAACTTTGTGGTCAACAACAGCGATGCGATTTGCGAGATGCTGTTGCAAGGGCTAGGAATATGCCAAATGCCCACCTTCATCGTACGAGACCATCTAGATTCTGGGCGATTGATAGAAGTGCTTCAAGAGTACAACCTACCCGATCACAATATTTATGCTGTCTACCCAGAACGTCGTCATGTACCAGAGAAAGTCAGAGTATTTCTCGACTTTTTAGAGAACAAGCTGAGCTCGGTATATTAAAAGTCACTGCGAACAACAAGCTTTCATCACCCAAACTTACGATAGTTTTTACCTATCAAAAACATAGAAAAAGTCCATTTTTCTTAGCTATCTGTACGACATAAACTGTACCCAACAAAACAAAATAACCTAACAAGAACAAGGTACACAAAATGACTAAGAATTTTATTGGACTAGATAATCAACAATCACAACAACTTGCCCATGAGCTAAATTCACTGCTTGCTCACTACCAAGTTCTGTACATGAACGCGCGTGGGTACCACTGGAACATTAAAGGCGAATCTTTCTTTGAACTACACGTGAAATTTGAAGAGATCTACACTGACCTTCAAACCAAGATTGATGAAATCGCAGAACGTATCCTTACGCTTGGCCATACACCCGATCACGCGTTTAGCCGTTACCTTGAAGTCAGTGCAATCAACGAGCACCAAAATGCCACTCAAGGTAAAGACTGTGTTACAGGGCTGGTAAATGGTTTCAGCGAGCTATTAGTCAAACAGCGCGACATTCTTGAACAGGCAGGCGACGCATCTGACGAAGGTACAGCTGCACTTATGGGTGACTACATCCGTGAGCAAGAAAAGCTAATGTGGATGCTAAATGCTTATCTTCAATAATCTAGCTGATTACTTCTAAATTGAAAAAGAGCTTAAAGCGAATGCTTTAAGCTCTTTTGTTATTTAATAAGTTTGGTCTATTTTCTCGCACCATCAAAACAAGATAAGACATCTTGCTCGAAGTACGGCTCTTGGTTTACCCAGAACATGTAGTCGACTTTTAAAAACTTCGTAGCAAATGAGACTAAGCTTGGTACTAGGTTTTCACGCCCGCTTTCTACATCCATACTATTAGTTTTACCAATGTAGTTGCCATCTTGAACTGCAATACTCATGGGTACCGAGTAGTCACTCTCATGCATCATCGCAAGCGCATGGTTTAGCTGTCCTTTACGTTTTGGCATAAGGTCTGGTGCACCGAGGCCAACACCAATGCTCTCTCCATATTCGTAAATCGACTTGAGATAGCCTTCATCTTCCCACGGCAACCATTCGCCAGGCATAAAGTTCGCGTACTGAATTTTAGCGGAATGCTCGAAACCTGAACTCAAAGCATCCATATTCGACTTTATCGCTGCTACATAAGCCTCATTAGTGAAGCCCGGAGATATCTCGCTTGTCACGCCGATGGCAGATTCTTGAAGGTTTATGCCTTCAATACGGCCGTCGAACGCCTTACCCAATGCAGCAATCAGTTTCGCAAAACGTTGATTGACGTCTTTGTTCCACCTTTTTGCCACCCAGCCTTCATGCACGCCATCATCCGTGATCTGTTTAACAACGCCACCATCGTACTTTTCCGTCAGAAGGTATTCAGGGACACCTTTAAAGGTAGTTGTAAACGTCGCATCCTGAAGCTGGATAAATAGCTTTTTTCCGTGCGCTTCTAGGTATTCAAGATCTGCTTCGATTTGAGAAAAGTCATATTCGCCCTCTACAGGCTCTAACTCCGCCCACGGATACATGATCTGGGCGCCAGCAAAACTATTAGATTTCAGTAATGGGTGATTTTGGATGCCGGCCCTGTCTCTCGCAAAATAGACAAAATGGCGAATATCGCTCTTTTCGATAGGACAAACTGCACTTTCATGCTTCTTGTATTCATTCGCATATCTCTCGCTAGGCTTGACCCATTCAGCGTGAGCATTGGAAGCACAACATATCAGTGCAGCCAGAATTATTTTCTTCATCAATAGTCTCTAATTCAATCATTTAGCGCCATAGTACAAGGGTAGTGGCGTCTATGAATACGCTTTTTTGTGCCACAAGCATAAAGCGTAAGACGAAACGATCTACCTCTGCATTGTCATAACTTAGAGATACTGGTTCATAGTTTGGTAAAAAATTAGTAGAAGCTGCTTTGCACGTGATTATGTGACCATCCAATGCAAGTTCGATAAAAAAACATAGACGTTGAGCTCCGATTAAACGGATACGCTAAAGAGCATTAGCGGTTGTACTTAGCCTTGTTTAGAACTTCTTTAAGTTCGTGAGTTTTCTCTAAGTCCACGTCGTAGATGTTTGCCAAAGCACAGACGTAGTAGAGAACATCATACAACTCTTCAGCAATCGAGCCCTTTAACTCTTCTAATGCTGGTTGACCACTTTGCCCTTTACGAATGGCTTCCGACACTTCCCCAACTTCTTCTATCAACTTTAAGAAATAGTGATCCGACAACTCAGGGGCATGATCAAACGCTTTGATGTGGTTTTGTAATTCAGATAATTTCATAACTTCCTTTTACGCTTATCTACAGTTTATGTTCGAAGAGTCACATTGGCGATAACGGTGATCAACGTGCTTTAACGGTGATTAACTCGCAAGAACAACTTCTATGTAATCACCAAGATATCGCGAGTAATGCCTGTAGTCTATGACTCACTTTTAGTAATAGTCTCAATCCCTTACTTTCTGTCGGTGGTTCAATTGGCTATTGCTCGCTACACTGTTTATTACAAACACAACAAGGAAAGCAAACATGATCCAGCAAGGCCAAACACTACCGAGTGCAACTCTTAGCGAACTGACCGATGAAGGAATGCAGAATCACTCAACTGAAGAGCTCTTTACAAACAAGAAAGTCGTACTTTTTGCAGTACCAGGCGCATTTACACCAACGTGTTCTGAAGCCCACCTACCCGGCTATGTCGTTTTAGCAGACCAAATCAAAGCCACTGGCGTTGACGCGATTGCATGCGTGTCTGTTAACGACGCATTTGTGATGAACGCATGGGGTAAGGCGCACAATGCAGAAGAAATTTTGATGCTTGGCGATGGAGATGCAAGTTTTACTAAAGCTCTGGGATTGGAAATGGATACTGCGACCTTTGGCGGTGTGCGTTCTCAAAGATACGCAATGATCGTGGAAAATGGCGTAGTCACTCAACTCAATGTTGAAGAACCAAAACAATTTGAAGCAAGCAAAGCCGAGACAATTTTAGCTGCTTTGAAGTAATGATTACGATCTTTGCAGTTCTGAGGGAAATACTCAGAACTGTAATTTATGCAGAATCTCTTTATTTAAGTTTGGTAGGTCATAGCATAGCTTATTGAGCCTAAGTACCCATTAAAAAATAAAGTCACACTCATCGTTATAAATATAACCTAACTGATATATTGAAACCCATCGACTTCCTAACCAATTCACCTAATCTCATGTTTTAGGTAGATGAAACCGCCTAAAAGACTCAAAAACAGGTGCATCTTTATATGTGCATTTAATAGCGTGTTCTACAACAAGGGCTTTTCCATATCGAGGTAGCAACATGTATTGAGGGTTAAAAAAACGGCCTTCATTTTCTTCTAGGAAAAGCTCAAACTTCTTCGTATCCGACTTGCCTTCAAGATTATTGGGGTTACCAAATTGTATTGGATAGGTAAATGTCAAAGAACATCGAAGCGGTACTGTTTTATCATAAGATCTATAATCAAATTCAAACCCATACCATGTGCAAGGTTCTATCTGTTTGTTAAACATACATCTAGACTGCCCAGTAACATAAGTATCCACATTGTTATGACACACCCATCGCTTTCCCTCTATGTCCTCACATAAATCGCCACTTTGAATATTAAAGACATCCAAAGCTAGAACCGATTGAGACAAAATACACATTATTCCTAGTATGAAATACTTCACTTTCGTTCCTTTATCTTTTACTCACAAATGATTTTTATCGTTCCTGTACGCTCGTCATATTCATGCTTCGGTATCAATAGAGGCAACTCGGAAAGTTCCTTGTATTTTGACTTTTGGCCCCACTTAATCGGCCGTCCTGTGGTGTCATAAAATATTTGATTCTCATAGTCGATGAAACCATTTTGCCAGTGCTCTCCAAGATAACTTAGGTCTTCCGAGTCATCATACCAAGTGGGAGTAATCAAAATTACTACCGCACCATTGACGGGACTAGCATCCCAAAAGACGAAATACTCCGGAGCTAATGAACGCTCAGCTCGAGACATATAATGAATCGGATATTTTACTGTAGGCCACCAAGAAGGATATAGTTCGTCAAACTTGCTGCTAACATGGTTCCCAGCCGCAGAAATTTCTACTTCATTTCGCATATAAACATTTATTCTAAACTCACCTTGCTGAACCCTCACCATTTGACCAGGTTTTAGCTTGTATGCATCAATTACAGTTTCTGAGCAATATAATGAATTGACCTGCATGCCACTCACGAAGGAGGAAAAGAACACCCCAGATAGCAGTATTAGTTTTTTAATAATTCCTCCTAAAACTGTACGTATAACGTATAGTTATTATAAACTAATACAAATTCTATGAGTCTAACCAAAACAGTAGCGGTGAAGTCGCAAGAAATACAAAACTAGCCAATAAAAAATAGAAGAACATAAGAAAGAGTATTTCAGATAAGGTTGCTCCAATTTTAGACATTGAGTTACCAATGTTTGATGCCGCAACTCTAACGGCTATAGGACCAGTTAAGATGATTTTCTTTCGTGAAAAAAACTTCGCCGACGCAAAACCTAGTACAAACACTAGATAAACACTGAATACTGGAGCAAAGAGAATTTTATTTAACGAGGCAACCATCAATGCACCAAGTGTAAATAAGATCGCTAAAACAAATGACAATACCCAAAGAGTCGGTATTGAGAATCGATTAAAGTAAAAAAACTTAGCAGCTAATAATTTTGGAAGGTAATACATTGCTTTCCTCAATTTAGTTTATTAATTATATCTACAATGCTCAATTGATCTAGAGCCCTGAATACATTAGACACCAATACGATAAAACTTGAATTGAATCTATACCTCACCTTCTATTGGCTCACCACTTATCGAGCGATCTTCTGTATACAACCTAAAATAAATAATAGACATAAATATCATTAGACTAGTGGATATCAGACCATCGGCGATTTCACTAGCTAAATATAGTGATGTAGAAGCTTCTCCGATAAACGTAAAAAAGAAACCTATCAATAGTTGAGCCCCACCAATCAGAATAGAAAAAGCCATAAGCCTACCAGCGATACCATCTGTGTCTCGCCAACTTTCACTGAAAGCAGAGAATACAGGCTTATCATTTAAAATGGCTTCAAAGTCAGCGAAAGCATATTTAGCAGCGATGTACAAACCTGGCAAAATCAAAGCGATCGATCCAAGTGCAACACCAATGGTGTAAAGAAGATAAATGACCAACAATCTACGCCACTCATTAAAAGAAACCTTTTGTTCTTTAGAATAACTAGAAACAGAAGACGCCATAAACTTAATAAAACGTACCATTAAGTAGGTATTGATAAAATAGAGAACTACAAGGTAAAGAAGGTTTACCCCAGCGTTCTGGGAAGAAAGGTCGAGTAATTCAATGAGTGGACTAACAATTGATGTCACAATCACATAAAGTCCAAAAATTTTAAAGATGGCATCGAAATTGGACCTAAAGAAGTTCGAACATTCCGCTAAGGTTTTAACCATGACATTCATAGGCTTAAGGTAAATTTCAAGTAGAATACCAAAAATCTATTAATTAGCCTAACTCGAAATTCACGAGCAACCGCTTAATTATGGAGCGACATACCATAATTAATCGAATACATGGTGTTTCAATGTTCGAAATGCAAATTTAGGCCTTCAAGCACTTATAATTGCGATGGAACTTTTCGTTGTTAGTTAAAAACCACTCATTGGACGTTTTCAGACACAAAAAAGCCACTCCTAAATCCATAGGAGTGGTGTCGAATTTGCGACAAGTTTCTAACAAGAACGTGTTGGACAGAGGGAGAACTTACGCCACACCATATGACTTACTTTCGTAAAACCAAGCGAACATATCTCGGTATCATGATGAAGCGTTAGGATTTAGGTTGGCGCACCTTAGCCCTTTAGGAGGCAGGCTAAGGTGCGCCTGTAGAACGGGTTAGCAGATGCTTAGATCTTACCTACTAGGTCTAGAGATGGCGCTAGTGTCTCTTCGCCTTCTTTCCATTTAGCTGGGCAAACTTCACCTGGGTTGTTTGCAACGTACTGAGCCGCTTTTACTTTGCGTAGTAGGTCTTCAGCGTCACGACCGATGCCTTCAGCAGTGATTTCCATTGCTTGGATAACACCTTCTGGGTCGATTAGGAACGTAGCGCGGTCTGCAAGGCCTTGACCTTCACGCATTACGTTGAAGTTATTTGTGATAGTGCCAGTCTGGTCGCCTACCATGAAGTACTCGATAGTACCGATTTTGTCAGAAGTGTCGTGCCATGCTTTGTGAGAGAAGTGTGTGTCAGTTGATACTGAGTAAACTTCCACGCCACGAGATTGAAGCTCTGCGTATTTCTCTTGTAGGTCTACAAGTTCAGTAGGACATACAAAAGTAAAATCTGCTGGGTAGAAGAAGAATACTGCCCACTTACCTTTCACGTCTTGCTCTGTGATTTCTACGAACTCGCCGTTTTTGAACGCCGTTGCGTTGAATGGTTTGATTTCTGTGTTGATCATGATTTGACTCTCTCAATAATTCCGTTGTGTTCCCGCTTTCTTGCGCTGTTGGGGTTATATTGCATCGAATCTTTAGGAGGGTAAATTTGGACTTTTCTATCAATTCAGTAGGTAAAACCTATCAAAAGAAACCTGAACAAAAACAGTGCTGTGAGTACCAACGAAAAACGGACCCAAAAGGTCCGCTTATCATTATGATTACGTTTAACAGAGAAAGTGCTTGTCTATCAAAGCGAACACATCAACGTTTCGCCAGTACAAACATGTGATAGCCAAACTCATGAGAACGTTGCGTACATAAGTTAACTTCATGCTTAATATCCTTAAACGCTGCCGATCCCGCCATTTCGCTCTCAAGCTCAGCGACTCTTTCACCTAATGGGCCGTAATAGTTCAACCAAGCTTCCTCACTCATTGGAAAATGATCGACGACCTGATAACCCGCCTTGTTCATCTGCTCAATGCGCATTTGTACCAATTGGATATCCGGGTACTCTTGGTTCCAAAAGTCGATAGATTCTTTGCTCGGCGAATCCGTGCGCCAAACCATGTCGCTGATCATGAGGTAACCATTGTCACTTAGCAGATCTTTCCACGCAGAGAGGGCTTTCTCTACACCCATGATATAAGCGCTGCCTTCGGCCCACATTAAATCAAAGCTTCGTTTATCAAACGGTAGCTCAGTCATACTCGAACACTCCGTCTCGAGACGCTGAGACAAGCCGAGTTTCTCAAATCGTTCGGTTAATCTGTCTAGTGCTGACTGTTCATTATCAATCGCGGTAATCGTCGCTTCAGTCTGTTCTGCCAATACTTGGGTGGCCAACCCTTTACCACAACCAATCTCTAAGATCGTAGTCGGCTTAGTCGGTACTCGAGACAGTGCTTTCTTAGTTTCTTCTTCGCTGCCTGGTCCCCATCGCTCTAGCGTTTCAAATACACGCATAAAGTCAGCCATATAGAGATCATGTTCGTTCATATCTTTTGATAACCATTTCAATCGCAACGCTTCTTTCTCACTAAAGCCTTGCTTCATTAACCAATCAAGATGAGCATCTGGAGCCAGCTTATCTAGCCCTTCATGCCATGCCTTTAAGTCACCTTCTCCGAGCATCGCCGCTAATAGGGCTCGTGACTTTTGTTTTTGCTCTATCTCTTCATCTAACGCTTTGAGTCGATTCTGAAGTAATTGCCTGTCTACCTTAGCCTCAAGGCAAATCTTGCACTCCTGCAGCGTCAAACCACCCGCTTGTAACTGCTGAATCAAGCGCACACGCTGCACATCTTTGTCGTTGTATACGCGATACCCGTTCTCTAATCGGCGACCAGAGATAAGGTTTTGCTTCTCGTAATAAAGCAGTGCAGTTCGCGATAGCCCTACTTTCTTTGCCAACTCAGATATTTGATACATGGTTTACGCTCATTCTTTTTAGCTTAAGTTCACTACTTTAAACTATGAAGTTATAGACAAGTCAACCAAAGAACGCTGAGTGATAACTCACTTCGCCCTCAGGGAACTCCCCGTTGAATGACAATGCTAAGAAGTACTCGGCTGGCACACCTGATAACGTTAATTCAGGCTGTATTTTGAAGCCGAATCGACCGTAATATTGGGGTTCACCGAGCAACACAACGCCCTCAAAACCTAAGTTTTGAACTTGTGAAAGTGCCTCGCGAATCAAAGCACCTCCAATACCTTTACCTTGATGAGAAGGAGCTACGGATACTGGGCCTAAACCTAACCATCGGCTTTCGTTCCCACCAATTAGCACTGGAGAAAAGGCAATGTGTCCGATGAGTTGTTCTTCTTCCTCGTAAACAAGAGAAAGCGTTAACGCGTTTGCTTCTCGCAGTCTGTGTACAATCAAATGTTCAGTCGGTTTTGCGCCTGGTTCATGATGAGGGTGATTTTCAAATGCTTGGTAAGTGATTGACTCTATGTAATTTAAATCTGGCTCTGTTTCATGTCTAATGTTCATATCTGTTTATCCGATCAATGAGTATTCGCCGACAACGATTTAACGTGTCAGCGTTTTCAATAATCGAACTATAAAGTGTAAAGCCATAGACAGGTCAACATCGAATCGCAACTTTTTTATCTACCGATACGAATATCCATCAGATAGAAATAAGGCGCTCTTCTGAACGCCTTGTTTAGTTGGATAATTAAAGAGAGTTTGCCAGAGACTCAAAAGCATCCAGTCGAATCTTGGAAGTCTCCCTTGCTGCATCAAAAGCACTGTCGGCAGTAGAGAACGTCGCTATAACGACATTCTTATCTTGGTTGATATAAAGGAGCTGACCAAATTCACCAACACAAAGACCACGATAGGCGCTGACTAGCATGTCATCTTCACTACTTTCAGATATATCTCTCCACTCTAAGTTGTTCTGCTCACAAAACGTCAGGAATCGACTCAAGTGATTGCCATACGTCCACCAAGTATTTTCACTATTCTCCCAACCTCGTTTTAAGCACTCATATATCAAGAACTGCATTCCAGATCCAACGCCTAATTCTGGATTATCAGAACTCCAACCGATAGATATGAAAAAGCCAACTGTAATCACAATTGGCTTCGTATAAAGCTGTCTACACTTTTAGATAGAATATTGGTCAGATCTGTTGGCTCGGAAAGTGCTTATTCAAAAAGTCCAAAACGTGAGAAACGTATTTCTCAGTATCAAAGACTGGTGCACTGTGTCCGACACCCTCTTCAATGTAAAGTTGGTTGATGACTCCGTGCTCATCAAGCTTCGCTTTAAGTATTTCACTTTGAGGTAGCGGTACTCGTTTGTCCAGGGTTCCATGTAACTGAATGTATGGTGGGGTATTTTTATTCACATAACTTGTCGTTGATGCTTGCTTGGCAAGTTCTGGAATGTTGCTTGGAACATCCCCTAAGAAACGAGACACTGACGATTTCTTGCTGGTTTTCTTGCCCCCTTTATTGCCCAATTCAAGTAAATCAGTAGGACCAAAAAAGCTCACCACGGCAGAGACCTTGTACTTTGGTGGCTCATAGAAATCGACCTGGTTGTATGCCGAGTTAGTCGCACCAATAAAGCCCGCTAGATGCCCGCCAGCAGAACGCCCCATCATCACAAGATTGTCAGCGTTAATACCTAACTTCTCCGCATTGTCGTGTAGATAGTTCAGCGCATCGTTGATGTCTTGAATTGGCTGAGGGAAATTCGCTTCCCCACTCAAGCGGTAATCAACGGACGCTAACGCATATCCTTGGTTCAATACAGATTCAAGCAGTAGAGGGTTTTTCTCTGGAATTGCATCTTTACTTCCACGTTTCCACGCCCCCCCATGCACCCAAACCAACAACGGGTATTGAGTCGTTGCTTCAGCCGATGGTGTATAGAGATCAAGCTTAATCTCTCGTTCACCGATGGTTTTGAACAAAATGTCTTTCTCTACATTAAACTCCCCTGCCATGCTGACAAGCGGCATTAGTAGTAGAGAAGCCATCGCAGATTTTATCTTCGTATTCATGGTGTCGTTCTTCGTTTAGAAACAATTAACTAGAAAGTCACTTCAGCGGCTAACCAATAGCGTCGACCATCTTCAATATAGCCAAACTCTTCTTCTGTAGTCTGCTTATCAAGTAGATTATAAACAGCTGCCATTAACTTCATATTCTTAGTGACATGCCAGTTTGCACCAAGATCAACGTAAGTCACAGAAGGCGCTAAGGTTCTAGAGCTCGTACTCGTAATGTTATCTTTTTCTTCGCCTTGATAATTTACGCGTGCCCATGAACCGATATCATCACGTATTGCCCAATCACCATTCACAGAGAGTTGGTGCTCAGGCGCTTGGACTAGTGGCAAACCATCATTTTCGTCATTGGTGTTCTTTTCGCTGCGGGTGTAAGTGTAAATTGCGCTTAGTGTGATCGAATCTGTAACGCCCTTAGAAACGGAGCTTTCTGCACCATAGCTGATCGCGTCATCAATATTGACGTAAGTGCGGTCACAGCTTCTGCTGTCAGTACAATTCGGGTCAACAAATTCACTTTCTATCTTGTCATTGAAGTCGCTATAAAACAGAGTGACGTTTGCGGATAGGTCGCGATTATCTGCATAGTACAAACCCATCTCTGTATTCACTGAAGTTTCTGGCGTTAAGTCGGGATTACCGTAAATGGAACAACGACCTCTGCAACTTTCTTGAACCCAATCTTCATCCATTTCAGTTAGACTTGGAGCGCGATAGCCTGTAGATACACCACCTTTTAGCGCCCAATTTTGGTCAACTGACCAAACCCCATAAACTCTTGGGCTTAACTGCCCCGAAAAAATTTCGTTGTCGTCGTAGCGTAAGCCAACTGTAAGAGCAAAATCATCGGTGAGATACCACTCATCTTCAGCAAAGACAGCCCATTGTTTGTTCACGGATGCCAAGGAAAGATTATTATCAGTCAGGTCTTTCTTCTCAAAAGACGCCCCCAATGTTAAATAGTGATCATCAATAGGCAGTCCCCATTGCGTATTGATGTGACTATTCTCGACCTCTTTATCTGCACCGATATTTTTGACTGTTTCATTACTGATAAATGAAGAGCTCGAGCCCCAAGAATAGTTACCGTCGTGTCCAAAACCAATAGATTGGCGCTCATATTTCCTTACTGCAACTTGAGACTCTCGCTCCACTGACTTATCTAAAGTGGTCTCTCGCTCTTGGTTATGATTGGTGAACTCCAGAGTAAAAGTGTCGTCAGAGGTTGGTGTTAAGTACAAAGAAGCACGATAGTTATCGAGTTTCTTACCTGCATAGCCACCGACAATCTCATCTTCATTTCTTTCCTGATACAGTCCTGTTACAGATGCACTCAATAAACCATCAATGATTGGCCCTGCAAGGTAAAGTTGTCCTTGGTAGCTATTCCCTGATTTCGAATTTTCTTGAAGAGTCGTCTCTGCACGCAAACTTCCGTGCCACTCTTGATAGTCTTTACGCGTGATGATGTTGATTACACCACCCAACGCATCTGAACCATACAAGGTAGACATTGGTCCACGAACAACTTCAATTCGGTCAATTGCATTCAGAGGTGGGAGCCAATCTTGTTCGGTAAACGTGCTGCCATTCGTTTGAGTTTCTCGCCCAGACTGCTTTCTGCCATCAACAAGAATGGCCGTATACTGAGCAGGCATGCCGCGAATAGAAATATCTTGACCATCGCCACCGCCAGTCACGTTCACGCCTGGGATGTCAGTTAGAGCGTCGGTGAGATCTTTGTAAGAGCGATTTTCAAGTTGCTCTCGCGTTATAACACTGATTGTTGCTGGCGCTTCTGTTACAAGTTGTTCGTACCCAGAAGCCGTAACCACCATAGTTTCCATTGTCGTTGTATTGGTACCCGAACTGGCAAGTTGGTCGTTGGCAACACTGACCATGGGTAACAAAATACATGCAGAAACAACTGATTTAGAAAGTAGTGAGTATGAGAAAAGAGGTTTCATATTGAGTTGGCTTAGAATGTAATTGCATTTAATAATTATTCTCAATTAAACCTGATAATCATATTCATTGACAAGGCAATCCTTATCACGGGAAGAGAATATCACTATCCATTAGGCGAATAATTACAAACAAACTACCCGAATTTCGCATTTAAGATAAGGTGTCTTTTCCTACGTAGAGTTGCTTAAAGATGTCCCGTACCCATTCACACATAGGGTCATCGTTAAAGCGTTTGTGCCAATACAAGTAAACCTCTTGAAAATCCAACTGAAGCGCTTTAGGGACTTCACGTACAATTAATCGAGGATCTTGACAAGCAGCTTCTGCAAAAGGTGTGGGGAGATGGAAAATAATTTCTGTCTCCGCGGCGATACTCGGTGCGGAGCTAAAATTACTCAGCTGGACAGGTGCAGATAAACGTTGCTTTTTGTTGGCTAAACCAAGCTCTTGGTACTTATGTTCAAACGATAGTCGCTTTTCGCCCTGCAAAGAAACTTGGCCAAAATCGAAGTCTGCGAGTTTCTCGGGAGTAAGATCTTGCTCTGCCAGTGGATGTTTTTTGTTCATCAGTAAGCGGAAAGTTCGCTTAGCAACAACCATACGATAGATATTCTGCTCTGAGCTTGGCGGTTGATGAGAAGAGAGGGCGAAATGAACGTCTCCCGCTACTAGGGCATCAAAATGACGCTTTGGTGCCGAATCTAAACTCACCGTAAGGTTTGGCGCTTGTTTTCGAATCTTGGCAATAACCTTGGGCATTAAGGTATTAATTTGAGGTAGAAGACCGTAAATCTTGACAGTGCTTGATACGGTACTCGGATCAAATGAGTCTTTATGAGCGAGTTTTTCTAAGCTGCTAATCACATTATTGATATCGTGCTTTACTGACTCCGCTTTTGGTGTCAGCTCATAACCGTATTTCTTGCGCACCAACAACTCATCATCGAAGAAAATACGCATCTTTTTAAGTGCTCGACTCACCGCAGACTGACTCATATTTAAAGCCATCGCGGTGTTAGATACATGCTTTTCTTCGAGTAAGTGTTTTAAAATAAAGAGTAAGTTTAGATCAATTTGAGACAAGTTCATGTCAATACCACCATTAGGCTCTGAGTCAGTGGCATAGTACATAAATTCCAAGAAACTGTGGTAAGTATTTTCAATACTGTAGGTAACAATTAAACACAGTTTTGGCAGCCGCACAGCTTACGCGCTGACACTTAATAGGGCAGAATTGAGTTTGGTTGCATCGCCCCTACTCGAACCCAATCAGCAAAGAAGATACTTCTCTTATAAGAACCATGCTGTCTTTCAGACCAACCACATAATCATAGATATCAACCATTAAGATGGACGTAACACCTTTAGGGATCCATAACCTCTCTTTTGATAACCATTTCAATCGCAAGGCTTCTGTCTCACTAAAGCCTTGCTTCATTAACCAATCAAGATGAGCGGCTGGAGCCAGCTTACCTAACCCTTTATGCCATACCTTTTATGCCATACCTTTAAGTCACCCTCTCCGAGCATGGCCGCTAATAGGGTTCCGCCGACAACGATTTAACGTCTCAGCGTTTTCAATAATCAAACCATAAAGTGTAAAGCCATAGACAGGTCAACATCGAATCGCAACTTTTTTATCTACCGATATGAACATCTATCAGATAAAAATAAGGCGCTCCTCTTAGCGCCTTATGCTATTGGAAAACTAAAGAGAGTTTGCCAGAGACTCAAAAGCATCCAGCCGAATCTTGGAAGTCTCCCTTGCTGCATTGGAAGCACTGTCGGCAGAAGAGAACGTCGCTATAACAACATTTTTATCTTGGTTGATGTAAAGGAACTGACCAAATACACCTCGGTAGGTCGCGATATTTTTCTCAGAGTCATGCACCCACAAAAAGTTTTTGTACCCCTCTAGATGAGAGTCATACACTGCGCCCTCTTTCTGTTTGTAAATACTGTTGTTTGTGGCTTTTCTATCTTGTTCCTCAACATTAAACGAATCTTTCACCCACTTCTCGGAGAATACTTGCTCGCCGTTGTATTGCCCATTGTTGACCATGGCCAAACCTACACGAGCAAAGTCGCGCAATGTTGTGTTGAATCCACCGGTTGCGATTGGGTTATAACCGATGTCAGCCATAAAGAAGGCATCATGCTCAGTGCCAAGCTTGTTCCAAATGTTGTCAGCAATGAATTCGTTCAATGGCTGACCCGATACTCGCGCAATCACCCACCCAATAACATCCACATTTGGGCTGTGATATTCAAAGGTGTTGTTGATTGGTAAATCTTCTGCCTGCTCAAACATGCCTGCAAAGCTGAGTAGGTCTCGCGGCGTGTCATCTTTGGTTGGGTCGATAGCCATCAAGTCATACCCGGGCACAAACCCTAAGCGGCGGAAATATTCATAATGCACCTCGCCTGGCGCGATGTTGACGTAGTCCTCACGGTAGTTGAGCGCAGATGTCATGTTCAGAACGGTACGCAGTGACTGTTCACCAAAGTGAGTGCCAGCAAGCTCGGTTACATATTTGCTCACCTTCTCATTCACATCGACTTTGCCTTGCTCTACTAATAAGCCTAGCGCTTGGCCAACAAGAGATTTGGTGCTCGACGCCCAAAGGTGTTTGTCTCTATGGCCAAAATCACCAAAGTACTCCTCATGTAGGACTTTGCCATCCTTAATAACGATGTACCCGTCTGTGAAGTCATTGATCATAGCGTCTCGAAAAGTGTATTCGGTTTCGCCGTACTTAAACTTATGCTCAACAATTTCAGGCCTTAAATTCTGTGGGAGTTCACTAATCGCACCGTCTCGCGGAACCATCACCACCGGATGAATACCCATATTTTGAAACGACCAATGATTATATGGATGCTCTGTGTAATTACTCAATGTCACTTGCTCGGCAGGCTTTGCAGGTACTGTCGACATGGGTTTGATTTCTGCAACCGCTCCGATAGAGAAAATGCTCGCAATAACCGCAGTAAGTAATGATGGTTTCATGTTCAAACTCTCCAAGAATAGTCTTTGTGTACGCAGCAAGAATATCGTGATAATTTCGAACATATAAATCCATAATGTACGCTTTAAACGTACAAAGGTGAGTTCATGATCTCGATTGAGCAAGTTACCTGTTTCACTACTGTTTACGAACTTCAGAGCTATAGCGCGGCGAGCGTTCAACTCAACAAAGCTCGCTCTACAGTGCGTGAGCGTATTAATGCATTGGAAGATTTAATGGGGGTTGAGCTTTTCACTATTGAAGGTAAGAAAGCACAGCCTACAAGTATTGCCCATCGGCTTTATCCTCGCGCCCGCTTGCTGGCTCGACAATCGTTAGAATTTGAAAACATTGCCTTCTCAGCTTACAAAGGCGAGTTAAGTCGAATCAGCATCTACCATGACTCTTCAACGCCAGTTCAACTACTCGCACTCATTGATAGTAGCGTTAAGCAAAAGCACAACGAGATAGCGATTGATTGGTTACAGATGGATCGACATGAGAGCTTAAAACGTGTCGAACACGGAGACGCATTTATCGCGATCATGCCCGGGCTTGGTAATCTCCACCCTACTTCAGGTGTGGGTAACATCAACTTGGGGACTTGTGAATTGGGTCTGTTTACATCACAAAGCTCCTCTCTACCCGATGGTCCTCTATCGATAGCAGAACTAAGTGTTGAGCTTCAACTTGTCACTGAAAATGATCGTTCAAATGGTCTGCGACACACTAACGTTAGTTGTCATAGCGAGATAGTCTCCAGCAAAACACTGCTCATAGAGAAACTAAAGCAATCAGGTTGGACAGTATCCACAAAAGCGGACATGCAACCATACATTGATAAGGGAGAGATCAGACAGCTGAGCCTCATTGAAGCGCCAGAGCTGATTAGGCAAGATTGCGTTTTGTTTTATAACCTCTCTTCTGAAGCCTCTGAATTAGAGTCAGATATCATCGCAACAGTAGCGCAAGTCGCAAAGAAATACCTGAAGAGATAAGAGCGCACTCTCTTATAAGCGCATGACACCTAGGCCATAGACCACCCATAACGAAAAGCGACCTAATTAAAATAGGCCGCTTCACTTCTTCTTCGTTACGGCAAATCAAACACCAGTGCCGTTACTGACTCGCTTGATTGGTTAGCAAAATTCAACTGGTTCTGAGCTTCAACTTTAGCGCCGTCTCCTGCATCGAGAAGTACGTCATCAACCGATAGCTGCCCAGTGACCTGATGAACATACACATTCCGGCCTTTGATAATTGGTAGTTCAATACGCTGTCTTGGCTCTAGGATAAGCTGGTGCAGAGTGGCATCTTGTTTTATATGCAGGGTGCCATCACGACCATCGGGTGTCGCTATCGCCGTAAGGCCAGTGTTGTTACCGAAATCTTTCTGTTGGTAACCCGGCTTACTGCCAACAGTATTTGGTTGTATCCAAATTTGTAGGAATTTCAATTCCTCACTCTGAGAACCGTTGTACTCACTGTGATAAATACCACTCCCGGCAGACATGAGTTGGAACTCTCCAGCAGGTAGTGTTTGTACATTACCTTCACTATCTTTGTGCTCAATCACACCCTCAAGGACGTAACTAATGATCTCCATGTCACGGTGTCCATGAGTATCGAAGCCCGCGCCCGGCTTGACTAGGTCATCATTGATCACACGCAATGCCGAAAACCCCATGTGTTTTGGATCGTAGTAGTGACCAAATGAGAATGTATGTTTGCTATCTAACCAACCGAAATTTGCTGTTCCTCGATCGTTTGCATGACGTAATGTGATCATAATGATTACCCCCTTTTTAGCTTCCGGCTTAAGCCAGTTTTTTAGCTATAGTTTCGTCAATTGCGGCTTTGCCTGCACCTGAGAACGTCAAAGACACACTCGCGGCTAGTAGCGCTAAACCAAACTCGTAGCCATTGTTTGACATGAAAAGGCCGTTTTCAAAATGAACCGCAAAAATAGCGACTAACATCGTTATCGCTAGCGAAGCCGCGGCTGGGCGTGTGAGTAACCCAAGAAGAATAAACAGACCACCGAAAAACTCCGCGCTGCCAGCTAAAAAGGCCATTAACACGCCAGGGCCAAGACCAATTGATGCCATCCATTGTCCTGTGCCCTCAAGGCCATAACCACCAAACCAGCCAAACAGTTTCTGAGCGCCGTGTGCCATAAAAATAATGCCAACTGGTACTCGAAGTGCCAATGCACCAAAGCCAGCGTTTGATTGTGCGAGTTTTTGAATTAATGCTTTCATCGTCTTGTCCTTAAAATTGTTCGTTTAATATGAGGTCGCTTAACTGATCTCCCTCAGCTGTTGGTAAACAGTCTAGGTGGCACTGCCAACAGAAAGAATCCGGCAGTTTTGATGCATTAATTCGAATTTTTCGAACAAGATTTATTGAACTATTTTTCAACTCACACTAATAACAAAAAATTATTATTAATATAAATTATGATAATTTCATTTAATCAAACTAATAATCTAATATTCTCTCCATCGAAGCGAAACGCTGAAAACAAGACAATTTATCTAGACAGATTTTGGAGCAGAATATGAAAATGAATCACGTTGGTATCATGGTTGGCGATATGGACAAAGCGGTAGAGTTCTACACGAAAGCGCTAGGTCTTCGCGTTGTAATGAACAACACTAAAGTGATGGAAGAGCGTGAGTCGGCAATTGGCCGTATGTGTATTGCTGTATTTGGTGAAGGCTTCAAAGGTTTCAACATTGCTCACCTAGTAACATCAGATGGTATTGGCGTTGAGCTATTCGAAATGGTTGACCGCGAAGAGCGTCATAACGTTGACTTCTCTCGTCTAGGCATCTTCCACTTCTGTTTGCAGCTACCAAAAGAGCAGTTTGAATCAGCAATCAAACGTGTTGAAGAGTTTGGCGGTAAAGTACGTATGGACATCATGCGCTACCACCCAGAAGACGACTCTAAGCAAGCACAAATGGTTTACCTAGAAGACCCGTTTGGTAACTTATTTGAGTTCTACTCACACTCTTACGAAGACACATACGCTTCTGACTACGAGTAATTCTTTCACTCGGAAATAAGCAAGTTTTCAACGCCCATTAGCCGTTAATGCTAATGGGCATTTTCTTTCTATGGCACTTTAATCCGCCAACAACAGCGCAAATCTAAATATGCCAGATTGCGAGTTATTGCGTCGCTTTCATCAGACCAAACAGATCTTTAGGATTGCTCATACGTGGCACTAATTCTATTGTTTCACCAAAGCCGAGCTGAGTAGCAAGATCGTAGATATAACGCAGCACTGAAAGATCTTCGAGGGCAAAGCCAACCGAATCAAAGATGGTGACTTGCTGTTCATTTTCTCGTCCGATGCTCTTACCCGCAATTACTTCCCATAGTGGGTGCACAGGGTGCTGTTCTGGCAACTGTTGGATATCGCCTTCAACACGAGTTTGCGGCTCATGTTCAATAAAGATTTTGCCACCAAGCAACACATCAAGATGTAACTCGGTTTTACCCGGACAATCCCCGCCCACTCCGTTAATGTGCATGCCCGGCTCGACCATATCGGGTGTTAAGATCGTCGCATACGCCTTATCTGCGGTCACCGTAGTTACAATGTCAGCACCACGCACACAGGACTTAGCACTGTCCGCTTTGATCACCTTAAGATCAGGGTAAGCCTCAAGATGCGCAGCTAGCTTATCCATCGCATCTGCATCAATATCGAAGATACGCAGCTCTTTAATACCTAAAATGGCATGAAATGCGATGGCCTGAAACTCGCTTTGAGCACCACAACCAATTATCCCCATCGACTGGCTGTTTTTTCTTGCCAACGCCTTAGCGGCCATCACAGAAGTGACCGCTGTACGCAGAGCCGTCGAGATAGTCAGTTCGGTCAACAAGCGCGGATAACCAGTCGCCACCTCCGACAACGCACCAAACGCCATTACCGTCGAGAGGCCTTGATTTGGGTTAGATGGATGGCCATTCACATATTTGAAGCCATACAAATTATGGTCTGCGATTGGCATTAATTCGATAACCCCAACCTCGCTGTGCGCTGCGGTTCGAGCCGACTTATCAAACTCCGGCCAACGACAGAAATCTTGCTCCATGTATCCAAGTAGATCAGCCATGAAAGTATCGGCACCTTGCGCATTCACTAGGCGACCTAGCGCCTGTACATCCAAGAATAGTGTCATCCAACAGCTCCTCAATCTCTTATTATTCAAATGCATACTGCGAATGGAGATAGTCTAGACGCGACTTGAGCCAACAAAAAGACAGAAAAGTGTACAAATATTTATCTAAAACTGGCATTTTGTTAGCATAATTTGTCAATATGCCAGCAAAAGCTAATCAGGAGAAGGCGTGAGCAACCTAGACGACAAGGACCGCGAGTTAATCGCTCTGCTAAGAAAAGATGCACGTATGCCGGTGATTAATCTCGCCAAGCAGCTCAAGGTATCACGCGCTACAGTACAAAACCGGATCAGCAAGCTGGAAAAGTTAGGAGTGATCCTCGGTTATACGGTCAAACTTAGTGAAGATACTGAGCAGAGTCAGGTAGAGGCAATCATTAGTATTTGTGTAGCGGCTAAGGACGAAAACAATGTACTTAAGAACCTGCAGAGTTTTCCTGAGGTATTGAGCGTGTATCACACGAACGGGAAATGGGACCTGATAGCCAATCTACGCAGCCCAAATCTTTCAATGTTGGGTGGCGTTCTAGGCCGAATACGCTCTATCGAAGGTATTGAGCAGACCGAAGCAAACTTGCTAATCAACAAGATATTCTGATCGACAAACATCATAAAACCCGACTAATCAGGACAACGTGGATATGAACAATGATGCATTAGTAAGTTTGTTAGATTAGCAAATTATGAATAATTACAAGTATGGGAAGGATGGTGATTATATGGCGCGCGGTAAGCAAAACCGCGCCGGTATAAAGGTGTGATCTCGGTACGAACTAAGTGCAGTTTCGTTGGTTCAATGCATCGAACTGCGTAGTTTGTCACTTCGAGCAAAAATAAACATTAAGATAAAGCAGAAGAGCAGTAAAGCTGATGAAATTTGTAAAGTAAGCAAGCTTTCAGATACAAGAGGTAACGCCAATGAAAAAATGCATAGTGCTACAATAAATAGTTCGAACGCAGCGCCTATAAATGAATAATTATGACGAAAAAGTGCCCATCTATAACTCATTGATAACTCCATTATTGAGTTTAGTTAAAAAAAGCGAAGGAGCATGCTCCTTCACTTTTTTCGAGGTTGATAAATCAACCCCAAGCTGAGTACTCACTTTACAAAATAACATAGTAAATATAAATAGTTAGATTCAAAAAGATAGACATTGAACATATTGATGCATCAATTTAGAAGCGGCATTTTTGTATTATTGTGACAATGGTGAACATTCGTTCAAAAAACAACCATACCCCTTAAGATTGACCGTTACCAATTTCCCTCTGAGCGATATTCGGTTTACAGAATAGCTCGGCAATTTACTGTGTTTTTACAGCCCACGATCGAGCAGAGCTTGCTTTTCCCATTCTTAAGAAAGCCATATATCCACACATCATTCCGCTTACGAACACCCAACTTCCCACATTAGATTTATTAATGCGTAGTTTAGCTATCTATTGTTATTAACTGTTCGAATGGATCAATGTTCAGGTTGATAGATCTTTGCCAAAAACAACTGAACAATGATTAGCAAATATGGTAGCCCGTTTAAGTTAGATGCAGAGAATGTTGTAATAGTGTTAACATGCATCACCAAAAAAACTACAAGCCACCCTCTACTTCTCTGAGGGTTATAAATGAGGTGTAGCGTGAACTACTTATCAACGATGACTGTGCGGAATCGCCTAGCTTTTGGCTTTGGGGCCATATTAGCTCTAATGACTCTGCTAACAATTTTGGGGATCCAAAAGGTTAACTCCATCGACAAAACGCTTGCTGAAATTACTGACATAAATTCAGTTAAACAGCGATATGCCATTAATTACCGCGGCAGTGTTCATGACAGAGCCATTGCCATTCGTGATGTTGCAATCGCAAGAAACGTACAAGAAGTCATGTCGTTCGAGAAAACGATTCGTGAACTTGAAAGTTTCTATACCGAATCTGAGCAAAATATGGAAAGAATGTTAGCCAGTGGTGCTCCATTCTCAAGCAAAGAGCGTGACATTCTTGCTCGAATAGATGAAATCCAAAAACACACTCTTCCTTTAGTTGAAGAAATCTTGACCGCAAAAAAGGATATGCAGCCAGTAACGGATGTCGTCCTTGATCAAGTAAGGCCGGCATTTATCACATGGCTAGATACCATCAATGAGTTTATTGATTACCAAGAAGCGGAGAACCAAAAACTCACACCTGAGGCGAGAATGGTTGCTGGCGGTTTCCAAAACCTCATGCTAATCCTTACTCTTATCTCTCTCATAGTTTCTGTCGTTATTGGAGTTCTCATTGAGCGCAGCTTCAGAAAATCACTCGGTGGTGAACCATTTGTTGCGCAATCGGCAATTAAGCAAATGGCGCAAGGGGATCTCACGAATGTCGCATCCAACAATTATCGCGGCAGTATTCTAGATTCGCTGTCTGATATGAACCAAAAGATAACCAGCATCGTCAAGAACATTATCGGGGCTTCAAATAGTCTTGCAGGTAAGATTGAGGATGTCTCACAAGGCTCTTCTCAAGTACTAGAATCAGCGACTCATCAAGCGAGATTAACGCAAGAAACAGCTCAAAAGCTGGACGAACTGCGCCACAGTATCGACCAGGTATCTTCTATCGCGACTCATACAGAAGATAATTCAGAGATGACAGTGGAGTTTGCACTTCAAGGTCGTCAAGTAGTGAACGAGGCTGCACTCGAGATGGAGAAAATCTCCTCAACGGTTAACACAACAGTGGAACAAATAGAGCGCCTAGAAGACAGAACGAAACAAATTGGTAGTATCGTCAATGTAATCAGTGAAATCTCTGATCAAACCAACCTACTAGCGCTAAATGCCGCTATCGAAGCTGCTCGTGCTGGTGAATCTGGTAGAGGCTTTGCTGTTGTAGCCGATGAAGTGCGCAGTTTGGCTCAAAGAACTGGTGATGCTACCTCTCAGATCGCGACTATGATTAACGAAGTTCAGACCGAAACAGCAGCTTCAGTAGCCGCCATGAACACAACGCAACCTCAGGTTGAAAATGGTAAAGCGCAGACTCAAAGTGCTTCAGAATTACTTCAAAATATCGAGCAGCAAGCCAATGACTCTCTCAAGAAAGTCAAAGAAGTCGCACTAGCAACATCGAGTCAGGTAACGGTTGTAGGCGATATCTCAAACGCGATGGGCGATATTTCACAGATGTCTAGCGAGTCAATTGAACATATGCAGAGTAATGATAATGCGACCAACGCACTGAACGAATTAGCTTCTCAGCTCAAGCAAGAAGTCGCTTATTTCAAGGTGTGATGACAACCATTGTTTACTCAGAAGTCTCATCTGACGAATGATCGTTAGGACGTTCGATTAAAAAGGATTGGTAGTCATACCAATCCTTTTTTCTATATATAATCCACCTGTTCACTCGATAACATTACATCGTAAAGACAGGCGACATTCCACTCTCTTGTCCATTTAGAAGTAGAGTTCCGATAACGATTAGTAGCATTCCACCAAACAGCTGCAAATAATGGCCGGCAACTTTCCATGCTTCGTTAGCGTTTTTATTACCTGCCGATAGATAACGTTTTACTAAGTGTTTTCCAGTAAGCGTCATTGTGGCGATCAGCGAAGTGGTCAACGCAGTGCCGACAGCCATCGCCAACGCACTCAATACGCCCATCCAATACATACCAACAACATTGGCAAACAGCAGTACCATAACCGCACCAGTACACGGTCTTACGCCGATAGTAACGATAATTCCGGCATATTCTCGCAAGGTTGAAGCTTTATTAATTGCTTCTGCGTCAGCGACATGCTGGTGGCCACATCCACAGTCTGCGTGATGAGCATGAGCTACCGGCTTTTGAATACTCATAGAGTTTAAGGTTGGTGCTTGCATTGTTAGCGGTGACTGTCCACTCGTCGCTAAGCCATTAATGGCTTTCACGTTAAGTTTAGGTTTACGCATAGTTTGATAGATGTTGCGTAGGGCTTTCCAACAGATCAAAGCACCAACAGCAGCAACCAAAGCAAAACTCAATAAAACAAACATATTTGCTTTATCATTTACTACGCGCATTGAAGCGTTGAAGCCCCAAATCAAAACACTAACTAGCAGAATAGCAACCAATGCCTGCAACAACGCGGAAACGACAGTAAGCACCAAACTCGCTTTCGCCTTTGTGGGATGCGTTGCTAAGTAGGTCGAAACAATCACTTTGCCGTGTCCAGGTCCCAGTGAATGAAGCATACCGTAAACAAAGCTAAAACCAATTAAGTAACTCCCTGCAGCCCATGGTGAAGACTTTGCTTCATAGAGCAAATCAGCTAGTTGGGCGTTTACTTCTCTTTGCCACTGAATACTTGATAAAACCAAAGACGGCCACATTGTCCAAAGTTGGTAGAGACCAACAATAACAAGCAGTGCTGCGCCGGCACCGATCAGGCAGTGGTTCGTTTTGAATTGACTTTTCTGCATTGGATTAGAACCTATGATTGTTCATTTATAACCAACAACATCACTGAGAATCGGTGACTGTGGCACAATTAAGTTTAATGGTTTGAGTAAAAAGCTGGCCTAACGTGTTATCAGGATCGGCATCTACCGATAGCGACATTGCGTAGCTCATCTGTTCTGGGGTTGGGTTAGGTTCAACTAGATCCAGTGAGCACTGCCTTTCCAAGTCAGGAGACAAGCTAACGTCGCTCTGAGAATTCCAGGACATGTCGACAAAATAACTCGGGTCAAAGATGAGTAGGCGCAGCGTATCTCTTGTGACAGCTTTAGGTTTAGAAAGTGGCAGATCAAAAGTCATCACCAGTTTCGCTTTATCACGTTCAAATTTAGCGTTCTCGGCAATGGTGTATTTTATTGGCGTTTCACCATCATAAAAGTAAGTGAAGTAGTGCTCATACATCATGTTGTCTATCACTGATGACGCAAGTTTCTTAAAAGTCTCTTCTTCACTCTCTGCGGCTATGTCTTCACCATCCAGCATGTACATAGAGGTCATGGCGTCAAACGACCACTCCATCGACAGGCCGGTGATCATCCCACTCTCCCCTTCTATATGGGTTTTCATTTCAATCCAGGAGTGGGGGTGAGCTTGTAAGCTAGGAGCCAAAAAGAGCAATGCAAGACAAGAGAAAGCCATTCTTTTAAGGCGAGCATTCAACAAATGATTGATGAAGCGAGGCACTATGTGCAGAAAGGAATAGATAAATAACAGGTTAGATTTCATGGTTAACATTTACGGCTTTACATATTGTTATAATATAACAATCAAAGCCATGTTCACACCATTCATTCTCACGCGAAACGTAACGCTATATGACAAAGTTGACTTTATTCGGAAGACCAAAACTAAAAAAGCCACTGATTTATCTTAACGTTAGATAAATCAGTGGCTTTTCGAATCATTAAAGTGTGGAGCTCGCTTTGAAACCAGCATCAATTACATTGAAGCTATCGTTTCTTACCCTGCTGTACTAATTTCTCATGCCAAGCAGTACTTCCATCTCGCTTGCTCACTTCATATTCGGCACAGAATTGAGAGATGGTCATATTGTTATCTCCCGTTGCTAACTTAAGCGCCAATTGAACTTGTTGAAGCTTACTTTGCAATCGTAAAATTTGTCCTGCGTTTGGACTTTTTTCTTTCGCATATTTCAGCGCTGCGTGTTTACGTTCCGCCGCACCTGCTCTTCGGTCTGCTTCGCCTAACAGAAACTTTAGCTGACCAATCGTTTTACCTTTCTTAAAAGCAGGTTCAAGCAGCTCAGCGCATTCGTCGAAACTCGGGTTCTCAACATATGGGTCGATTTTATGAGCTTGTTGGCGCATCCACTCTAGCGCTAATTCTTCGTCTGACATCATGAAACCTTGGCGAACAAAAGAGGCATATAGTATCGCTCATTAAGGCTGGGCTGCAACATCGGATTGTAGCCCAAGAAACCCTCTTTAAGTCGTTTGGTAGACGATGATGTCCCCGGGTTGGCACTCTAAGACTTCACATATCTTCTCTAACGTACTAAATCGTATCGCTTTCGCCTTACCATTTTTTAGAATCGATAGATTCTGTTCACTGACGCCAACCTGTTCAGACAGCTCCTTCAAACGCATTTTGCGTTTTGCCATCATTACATCAAGGTTAATAACTATGTTCATGCTTCGCGCCTTAGATGGTGTGTCTTTGCTCATCAGCAATTTTTTGAGCTTCATTCATAACGTATGAAATAACCAATACAATCATTCCACAAAACAGTGTAACAACATCTAAGCCTGTAAAGCTAACAGATAAAATGCGTTGCCCTGGAGGATTGTTGAAACTCAGAACCACAGAAATGAGACCACCATAAACAAGCCCCCCAAATGCCCAGTAAAAGAAACTCAGCCCTAACTTGCGGTAATACTTCACCGTCTCAACAGTAAACACTTCACTCGCTTCATAACTCTTAAATAGCTTGGTTAAGATCAGAAGCGCGTAGAAGATAACACCACACGGAAGAAGACTCACAACTAACGCCCAAAATCGTGTCTCGATGGAAAGCGGTTGAGATGTGTAGCTCGATATATCGTGACTGAACTGAATAATGCCTGTCGTCGTTAAGAAGTCCCAAGGTGTTTGGACAAATGCCCAAAAGTAGACCACTGACAGTGGAAGCAACAGCATTAGGGCTTGCAAAACCACTCTGATGTTTCGGCTGTATCTCTGAATTTCTTTCATATGAACTCTCCAACATATTGATGTGTCGGCTTGATTATAGTCAGCGATAGCAAAGAAACAATAAAAATTTATCGTTTATCATTAAATTTAGAACCCAAAACGATAAGAAAATAATCTAAAAACAGGAAGTTGGTAAATACACTTCGACCAAAAGCAAGTAGGTTAATTTATGGCTTAATCAACCCTCAATTGATTATTGAAGCCATTTTCCAACAATTTGTTGATAGTGTTTCTTTATTGGGCTTATTTATCTACGAAATGAGAAGTAATAAGTTCGTTCCATAAGAAAACGGAATAGGAAATGGAACGATGACACTGAACCAATTACAACAAGCTCGCGAGGTACAACGCCCAACCCGAGATGCAATGTTACAAAGAGCGCCGGAAGTCCACGCATTTTGGAACAGCAATAGCGCACTCTTTAAAAATGCATGGCGTGAATGGGAAAAGAGTCAGGACTTAGCGCCATTAACGGAGTTACTTATCGAGCACAAATTGCGTGATGCGATCAATAATTCATGGGCTGACCCAGCGAAAGAAAACTTAGTTAAAGAGTTGATAAGCGAAGTAGCGCCTGGCGTTTTCAAGTTTCAATTCTTTGATATTGATGGAATCAAAGAACTTCGCAACTACTTTTCATCTGCTTCGAGTGCAGACATCCCACTAAGACCACCTTACGGCATTGCGTTGAATCGAGGTGGTGCAATGTTGGACGCACGTTCGGAAGGTTATCTAGCCGCACCAAGCTTTCAGACGTTCTATCGTGAAATGCTGGATAAGTACATGAGACCGATCGCCCGGCTTCTGTTCCCTGAAATAGTCGGTTACGATGCACAAACATTCGGTTTTTCAATTCGATATGAACCAAACACGGATACTTCTTTGAGAATGCATACTGATGCGTCTTCGGTAACGATGAACATCAACATGAACCTTCTTGAAGAGACCTTCTCAGGTTCCGAAGTCAGCTTTTATGACCCAACTACCGGAGGGTTAGTTGACCAAACCTTTGAACCGGGCGTAGCGTTGATCCATAGAGGTCATGTACCCCATGCAACTCACCCAATCACCCAAGGTGAACGTTCAAACATCGTGTTGTGGCTGTATGGAAATCGTGGGCAAATTCCGATGCAGGATGCGAGCTATACATCTATCGATGCCACCCAGCGTTGGACCACTCCTACTGACAAACTAGACGCATTTGCTCCTTTTTAACCGAACATCAGAGAGTTAGCGAATTGCAGTGGTTTCACTTTTTAGACGTTGGACGGCCTATATTGCAAAAAACCGTGCCCAACTGACCGAAAGGAAATAAGAGAATAAAAGCCACTGTATTCGCTTCTCGTGACAACTTTTGACCCTGTATCCTTGCCTGACTCTCCAGTTTGTGGCTCAATGGCGGCAAATATTTCATAACTCGTTACACAACGCGACGCATGAACACTTTACATCTGCTGCCATGCAATCGACACTTCTAATGAAGTAACTAGCAGCGATATAACAGAGTCAATAAAGCATTATGAACAACACGACCGAAAAAAAGTCGAATCCCCTATTCGAGATCCTTTTTAACGTATTTATCCCATCTTTTATCTTGATGAAGTTTAGTGGAGAAGAACACCTAGGCACCGCCATGGCGCTGGTTGTTGCCTTGCTGTTTCCTGTCATTTACGGTGGCATGGATCTTATCCGTAACAAGAAGTTCAATTTCATCGCAGCTCTTGGTTTCATCAGCGTTTTATTAACGGGTGGCATTGGTCTACTTGAGCTAGACACTCGTTGGTTAGCACTTAAAGAAGCCTTGATCCCGGGGCTTATCGGCTTAGCGGTATTGGGCTCAACCTTTACTCGCTACCCATTGATGCAAAAGATGCTGCTTAACGACAGCGTGCTTAACTTGCCGCTCATCAATGAACGTCTTGAAGCCAACGGCAAAAAAGAAGCCTTTGATCGCTGCTTGATGTCTTCAAACTACCTTTTCGCAAGTACGTTCGCTTTCTCTTCAGCAATGAACTACTTCTTAGCGACGTGGATTGTGACTAGCCCTGCAGGCACAGCAGCGTTTAACGAAGAGCTGGGCAAACTCACTCTTTACAGCTACCCAGCAATTGCAATCCCAAGCATGCTGATGATGTTTGGTATTTTTTACTACATCTGGCGTCAAGTGCGCGCAATGACTCACTTGGAAACCGAGCAAATCTTTCACACTAAGTAACGGTTTCGGCTAAACAATACATCGCCTCAAACGGAACAATTCGTTTGAGGCGTTTTTTTATCCAAATCAAGCACCCCAACTCACTTGCCGACCATCCTTCCTAAAAGAGATCAATAGGATTTTTCTATCAAAGAAATAGAAATAAGTGATCTGCTTTTTTTCAGCTTTGATGCCATTCTTAAAACACAACGATATAGACCATAGTTTATAAATGGTTATCTCAGCGCACCAACAGATTTAGCTCATCGCTAAGTGGAATTGGAGAGCGTTTAACTGTGTCACAATCAGGAGATAGATATGCACGGTGAGCAAAATGGTAATGGGGGCAAGTGCCCTGTAATGCACGGCGGGAATACAACCCTTGGTGGTAAAGTAACGAAAAACGTCGATTGGTGGCCTAACCAATTGAACCTAAAAATCCTCCACCAAAACGATACTAAGTCGAACCCGCTTGATGAAGACTTCAATTACGCTGAAGCGTTCAAAGCGCTGAATCTCAAAGCTGTTAAAGCCGACCTTGAAGCTCTGATGACAGACTCTCAAGATTGGTGGCCTGCAGATTATGGTCACTATGGCCCATTCATGATCCGTATGGCATGGCACGCTGCAGGTACATATCGTACTTCAGATGGACGTGGGGGCGGTAATACAGGTAACCAACGCTTTGCACCACTCAACAGTTGGCCAGATAACGGCAACCTAGACAAAGCACGTCGTCTTCTTTGGCCTATCAAGAAAAAATACGGCAACAGCCTTTCATGGGCAGACTTGTTTATCCTAGCGGGTAACGTGGCAATCGAATCAATGGGTCTACCGACCTTCGGTTTCTCTGGCGGTCGTCAGGACATTTGGGAACCAGAAGAAGATATCTATTGGGGTGCAGAAAACGAATGGCTGGGTGACGAGCGTTATTCCGGTGACCGTGAGCTTGAAAAGCCACTGGCAGCCGTACAGATGGGTCTAATCTACGTAAACCCGGAAGGTCCAAACGGTGAGCCTACTATCCTCGCATCAGGCAAAGACATTCGCGATACTTTCGCTCGTATGGGTATGAATGATGAAGAGACCGTTGCTCTAGTCGCAGGTGGCCATACCTTTGGTAAAACGCACGGTGCTGGTCCTGAATCAGCTATGGGTCCAGAGCCAGAAGCAGCACCACTTGAAGAGATGGGCTTTGGTTGGAAAAACAGCTTCGGCAGCGGTAAAGGCGACGACACAACTACCAGCGGCATTGAAGGCGCTTGGACGCCAAACCCAATTCAGTGGGATAACGGCTACTTCGACATGCTATTTGGTTACGACTGGGATCTAGTGAAAAGCCCAACAGGTGCGTGGCAATGGGAGCCGATTGGTGTGACTGAAGATCACATGGCACCGAAAGCCCACGACGCTTCTGTGAAAGTGAAAACCATCATGACCACAGCAGATATGGCGATGCGCATGGACCCAATCTACGGTCCGATTTCAAAACGATTCCACCAGAACCCTGAAGAGTTTGCTGACGCATTTGCCCGCGCTTGGTTCAAATTAACGCACCGTGATATGGGGCCGAAGAGCCGTTACTTGGGTGAAGAGTCTCCAGCAGAGGATTTGATCTGGCAAGACCCATTACCAGCAGCAAGCTTTGGTACACTATCAGACAGCGACATCGCGGAGCTGAAACAAGCGATTCTAGCAACTGAACTAACAGTATCCGAATTGGTTTACACAGCGTGGTCTAGTGCATCGACATACCGAGGTTCAGACTACCGCGGTGGTGCAAATGGTGCTCGTATCCGTTTGGCTCCTCAAAAAGATTGGGAAGCAAACCAACCAGAACAGCTAGACAAAGTACTGAGCAAACTCGAGTCCGTTCGTTCTGCTTTCAACACCAATGACCGTGGTGTTTCGATTGCTGACCTGATCATTCTAGCGGGTAACGCTGCAATTGAAAAAGCAGCACAAGATGGTGGCTTTGACGTAGAAGTACCTTTCTCTGCCGGCCGCGTTGATGCCACAGATGAGCAAACAGACAGCGAATCATTTGCGGTTCTTGAACCAGAAGCGGATGGTTTCCGTAACTTTGCGAAGAAGCTATTCACTGTACCAGCAGAAGAGATGTTGCTTGATAAGGCACAACTGCTTGGTCTATCAGCACCAGAAATGACAGTACTTGTCGGTGGTCTACGTGTACTAGGCGCGAACCACAACAATACGCCTCATGGTGTGTTGACCGATAAGGTTGGCGTTTTAAGCAATGATTTCTTCGTAAACCTTGTTGATATGGCGACTGAGTGGAAACCTGTTTGTCCAAACAACAGCGCTTACTTAGGTACAGACAGAGCAACGGGTGAGAAGAAATGGACAGCAACACGCGTGGACCTAGTCTTCGGCTCAAACTCTCAGCTGAGAGCACTCGCTGAACTTTACGCATGCGACGATGCGAAAGAGAAGTTTGTGAAAGACTTTATCGCTGCATGGACGAAAGTCATGAACGCAGACCGTTTTGACCTGAACTAAGGTTTAGGCTCAGAAAAACAAAGGGTAGCATTTCGCTACCCTTTTCTTTTGATTCATCAGAATCCTCGTAAAACGCGAGTCAACGAGGAAGTTCACTACTCGGCTGACACCTCTGGCGAGTCAAATACAGTGATCTCCGGCAAATCGCCTTCAAATTTCTCTATATTGACCAACGCGCTGTGAGCAGCAGTACTTTGTGACAGCTTCGATGTACGTTTATCGTGAGTGAGAACATTCGGGTTACCGTGTTTATCAAGGCTGCCTTTCTCATTTGGATTCATCGGGTCATACCATGAACCAGTGCACAGATAGATGGTTCTTTCTCGAATGTCTTCAGTAACAACAGCACCAGCTAGACATGCACCTCGATCATTAAAGACCTTAACGATATCGCCGTCTTCAATTCCTCGAGCCTTCGCATCTACCGGATTGATCATCACTGGCTCACGCCCTTTAACCTTAGCGTTTCGGCTGTAACTACCGGAGTCGAGTTGGCTATGCAGCTTAGTCTTCGGCTGCCCTGAAATCATATGAAGCGGAAAGGTTTCCGCTTGTTTTGACTTCAACCATTCTGTCGGAGGTAGCCAGGTAAACTGCCCTGGGCAATCGTCGTATCCAAACGAGGCAATACGTTCGCTATAAAGCTCGATCTTACCGCTTGGTGTCGTCAATGGATGCAAATCTGGGTCTTGTCTAAATTCTGCAAGCAATACAGTGTCTGGGTTAGGATCTGCAAACTCGATAACGTCCCCATTTAAAAACGTATCAAAGTCTGGAAGCTCAACACCTAAATTTTTCGACTCAGAGATCAGCTTTTGCCACATGCTCTCGAGCCATTGTCGTGAGGTCTTGTTCTGAGTGAAATCCTCTTCAATTTCCAAACGCTTTGCGATCTCTGTGAAAATATCAAACTCATCACGAGCTTCACCAACAGGCTCAACAACTCTAGGCATCGGGATCAAGCTGTTGTCACGAGAGCCAGCACCGATATCCTCTCGCTCTAACGTTGTTGTTACTGGTAACACAATATCGGCAAACCTTGCCGTTGATGTCCAGTTGATCTCATTGACGATGATGGTTTCAGGTTGCTGGAATGCCTCAATTAAGCGGTTAATGTCTTGATGGTGGTGGAATGGGTTACCACCTGCCCACCAAACCATACGGATATCCGGATAAGTCAGGTTCATACCGTTGTATTGGTACTCATCCCCCGGATTAAGCAACATATCGGAAACACAGGCCACCGGAATAAAAGCATCAACGTCGTTTTTGCGCTGCGGGAATGCTGGCCAGCGAATAGGACGATGCATCAGTCCAATCCCACCATCAGAGCCATACGCAATCGCGTAGCCACCGCCGGGTAAACCAATTTGACCAAGCATAGAAGCTAGAGTGATCGTCCCCCACAGCGTCTGTTCACCATGTTCCGTTCTCTGAACCCCTGCAGCTGTGCAGATAAAGGTGCGTGACTTTGCCATCTGGCGAGCGAGTTGTTTAATGCGTTCAGCTGGAATTTCCGAGAGAGCACTCGCCCACTCTGCTGTCTTAGCAACGCCGTCTTTCTCACCAAGCAGGTACGCCTTAACTTCATCAAACCCAACGGTATATTTGTCGAGGAATACGCTGTCATGAAGGTCTTCAACAAGCAAGGTATGCGCAAGTCCAAGCATGATCGCTGAATCAGAGCCCGGTACTGCTGCCAGCCATTCTGCTTCAATTTCTGCCGGAGAGTCTGAACGACACGGATTGATGTCGATAAACTCCACACCTGCTTTGCGACATGCCAGCAGTTCGTCTTTCAATCGGTGACGTGTACAACCACCAGGAGAAACTTGAGCGCTCTTAAGTGGTACACCACCAAACATAACGACCAACTCACCCTCTTTGGCGATCGTCGACCAGCGAGTAGCCGTAGATGTCAGCTTGTCAAAATCACCGACTATATGTGGCAACAGGATAAGTGCCGTGTTGTAGCTGTAGTTACCTTGACTACTTACAAAACCACCAGCGCAGGTTAAAAATCGCTTAAGCTGGCTTTGAGCATGGTGAAAACGCCCCGCACTACCCCAACCATAAGAACCGCCAAATATCGCTTCGTTGCCGTGCTCATTGCGAGTGGATTTAACCGCTTTGCTGATCAGGTCGAAGGCTGTTTCCCAAGACACTTCAACAAAAGGTTCTTGACCTCGTGTGTTGTTTTTATGTTGTGGGCCATTCTCAAGATAGCTCTTGCGAACAGCCGGCTTCTTTATTCTGGCTGAGCCATATAGAGAGCTGTGCATGTTGTCATTGATAGGAGAAGGATCCGTATCAAGTGGATGTGCACTGACGCGAACTAATTTGCCGTCCTTGACCTCTGCAATCCCTGCCCCCCAGTGACTGGAGGTTGTGTACTTTTTCGTCATATTGTTACTTAGTTAAGTGATGAGAACATCGCTTCACCGCTGTGTTGGCGAGCAACGCTTGTCATAGGTGCCAAAAGGTAGGCTTTGGATGAAGTTTACCCTTGTGGAACACGATTGTTCCAGACCTCATTCAGGATATTTAAGAATACGTTATTACCAATAGCCCATTGAGTAAAGACAAGACCCAAGCAAGGTGATTTTAATTACAACAGCGCTTCGTTTTCTTGGCTGCTAAGGACATTAAAAAGATGAACACCTGATCTTAACTGCAAAATGAAACGTAACTGGTTGCCTAAAAAGGGAAGAAAACTTTATGGCCACCGTTTATGTAAGCATCGGTAGTAACATTGACCGAGAACATCACGTTACAGCGTCTCTTAAAGCACTAGAGGATCGGTTCGCTCCTCTACAGGTTTCTAGGTTTTACGATTGTGTACCTGTTGGATTTGAAGGGGACAATTTCCTTAACCTAGTCGTTGGCTTTGAATGCGCTCTTCCAGTTGCTGAACTAGCAAGTGTTCTACGTCAGATCGAATTGGAGAACGGTCGACAGCGTGAGACCAAAGCGTATGCACCGCGAACAATGGATATCGATATCCTTCTTTACGACGATTTGGTAGGCATCATTGACGGAGTAGAACTGCCTAGGGGCGAGATCACCGAATACGCCTTTGTGCTGCGGCCACTTGTCGATATCGCCGCTCAAAAACGCCACCCTACTCTCGACGTTTCCTATCAGCAGCTCTGGGACAACTTCGACCAATTAAGTCAGAAAACCGAACCCATCCGTTTTGAGTTCAATTTCACATAGCGCCTGTAAACATTTTGAGAGGAACGCTGACTATTGAATCGCCTGAGTTTTATTGATCTTTTCTCAAAACAAGCACGTAACTGACTTCACTTTCTAAGGATCGGACACTGTTATGAATCACAATGCCATTATCACCATTACAAATCTGCGACTAAGAACCTTCATCGGCTTCAACGAAGAAGAGAAAACCAAGCAACAAGACATCGTTATCAACGCAGAAATACACTATCCAGCAAACAACCTGTGCCTCGCTGATGATGTGGACAATGCACTCAACTACAAGAACATTTGTAAAAAAATCATTCAGCACGTCGAATCTGGACGATTCCTGCTTCTAGAAAAGTTAACCAGCGATGTGCTCGGAATCTGTATCGACCATTCATGGGTTCGATACGCTCAAGTGAGAATTGATAAACCTCACGCACTTCGCTTTGCGGATTCCGTTTCGCTCACCTTGAGCTATGAAGCAGACCAAGACAACAACTCATAAGGAGCGAGGCAATGTTAAGCACAGAAGCAGAAAAAGTAAGAGAAGCTTTGCTCGCCAAAGGGCTTGAAACGCCAATGACACCGAGCGAAATGAACAGTGATCAAAAGTACAATCGCATCAAAGGGCTGCTAACGGAAGTAGTGAGCACACTAGGATTGGATTTAACCGATGACAGTCTCGCTGAAACGCCACATCGTATTGCAAAGATGTACGTACACGAGATATTTTCAGGGCTCGACTACAATAACTTCCCAAAAATCAGCGTCATAGACAACAAAATGTCCGTCGATGAGATGGTTAAAGTGTCCGACATCGACTTAACCTCGACGTGCGAGCATCACTTCATCACCATCGACGGCCTGGCGCAAGTCGCCTATATCCCTGAATCTAAAATTCTGGGGCTATCGAAAATCAATCGTATTGTTCGCTTCTTTGCTCAGCGCCCACAGGTTCAAGAACGTCTGACGCAACAAATCTTAGTAGCAATACAAGCATTGGTTGAAACAGAGAACGTTGCAGTAACAATCAAAGCCACTCATTACTGTGTGAAATCGAGAGGCGTTATGGACGCCAACTCTGAAACCACGACAACTGCGTTGGGTGGTATTTTCAAAACTAACCCTCAAACCAGAGCTGAGTTTTTACGATGAATGAGACAATTCTAATAACCGGCGTGGGCAAACGACTAGGGTTCGCGCTGGCGCAGCAACTCTTGTCGGATGGATACAAAGTGATCGGCACTTACCGAAGCGACTACCCTCAATTGCAACAGCTACGAGACTGTGGTGCTGACTTACAACAGGTAGATTTTTATCAGCAAAGCAGTCTAGAGGGTTTTCTTCATTACGTTGCTCAAGAGTACAAGACACTTCGCGCGGTCATACATAACGCTTCTGATTGGAAGCCAGAAAACAAAGAAAACCCGAGTGAAAACGCGTCTCAAATCATGAATCAGATGATGACGTTACATGCGAGCGTGCCCTATCTTGTCAATTTAACGCTCAAAGACCAATTGATGGCTGGTAACGAAGCCTCAGACATCATCCATATTAGTGACTACGTCGCGGAGAAAGGCAGCAAAAAACACATCGCGTACGCCGCAAGTAAAGCCGCGATCAACAACTTAACGCTATCGTTTTCAGCAATGTTGGCTCCCAAGGTAAAAGTAAACACCGTCTCTCCGGCTATGATTAAGTTCAATGATCATGATGACGATGCATACAAAGTCAAAGCTCTACAAAAAGCTTTGATCCCTGCAGAGGCCGGCTTTGAAGAAATTGTGGATGGCATCAAGTATGTGTTGGCCAGTCACTACATGACTGGAAGAACCTTGCACCTTGATGGCGGCAGACACCTAAAGTAAAAGGTTGGCCTTCTTCTAGATTCACTCTCCCGCTAGAGCTTCAAACTCTCTAGTGGGAGAGCCCATATATCGCACTCTACTTGTTCAACTCGCGCTCACCACTCTAATTAAACCAAACCCATAACGTGACTAAGTTCACACTTATGCTAATTCATCTCCTGAATTGCGCGCCCTGTATTAAACGCGACTCATATTAAACTTCGCGTGAACCCACCAACCTCTTTAGGGTTTGAGCGTTCAAACAAAAAATTCAAACAAATGTTTAAATTCATCAATTTTTGGAACGATTTTCCACTCATTTAACAGGATGACTTTCGCTTTGATCTTGATCAATATGTTAACTGTTGCGCAACATTTCGAACGATAACTTGCATTAGAAGTGAACACTCACTTCCCCCATTTGCTTAGTACAAGGAATGAAACTATGTCTACTCAGGAAACCTTTAAAGCCTTCACTTCACAGCTAGAGTCTGTAACTAACCCATTCTACAACTTCAATCAGCTAGTGACTAAAAACATCGAAACACTGACCAAGATTCAACTTGATAGCCTGCAAGCATACAGCGCGCTTGGTAATGAATCTTTGCAAAGCCTCGCTTCATTAAAGCAGCCACAAGACATCCCTGCTTACGGCTCAAAACAAATGGAAGTCGCGAGCAAAATCTCACAGCAACTAATGGAAGATAGCCAAAAGCTGACCCAACTTGGTCAAGATTTTAAATCTGCCGCTGATGAGCTAACGGCTTCTGCGGTTAAAACTGCGAAAAGTGCTTAATTTATTGTTTGTCGGTTGATGGCGAAGCACAACGTTAAGCATCGCCATCTCTCAGCATCACTTCTTACAAGGATGTCAGAATGGAAAATAAATCGCCCTTTGAAGGTATGATGGATCTTATGTCCCAATATGGGCAAGCATGGATGGACAACCTAGGTCAGCCAACACAATCCACATTGATGAAAACCCAATCAGAAGACTTTACAAAGTGGGCAAACTCAATGGTGCAGAACCCAACTAATATGGTTGAGCAACAGATGAATTGGTGGACACAACAGGTCAATTTGCTCAACGACTGTATTCTTGGCACTCAAGAGCAAACCAAAGAAACCGATCGCCGCTTCCGTGACCCTTCTTGGAACGACACACCGCTTTATCGCTACATCAAAGAGAGCTACAAACTCGCCTGTGACAACATTCAACAATCAGTAGAAAACAGTGAAGGTTTGGATGACGAAACCAAAACGCGCCTCTCATTTTTCACTCGCCAGTACCTCAATGCCATGTCGCCAAGTAACTTTGTTGCGACCAACCCCGAGATACTCAAGCTGACCATGGACAGTAACGGTGAGAACCTTATCCAAGGAATGAAGCAATTTCGTCAAGACTTGGAGCAAAGTGCCGACATCCTCAACATTCGCATGACGGATAAGAACCAGTTCACCTTAGGTGAGAACATTGCTTCGACTCCGGGAAAAATAGTGTTCCAAAATGAGATGTTTGAGCTGATTCAGTACAAGCCAACCACAAAGCAAGTCTATAAACGCCCGACACTGATCGTGCCGCCCTTCGTAAACAAGTATTACATCATGGACGTTAACCCTGAGACCTCTTACGTGAAATGGTTGGTCAGCCAAGGTCACACAGTGTTTATGATTTCTTGGGTAAACCCTAACGCACAAATGCGAGATGTCAACTTCGGCAACTACGTTACGCAAGGCGTGTTACCCGCGCTTGATGCAATTGAAAGTGTTACTGGTGAGCGCGAAGTCAATGGCATTGGCTATTGCATTGGTGGCACAACCTTAGTCGCGGCCATGGCTTATCTTTCAGGTAAACGCCGCAAGCAACGTATTAAGTCGGTCACTCTGCTCACCACCATTCTCGACTTCACTAAGCCCGGTGAGCTAGGTGTGTTCATCAATGACCCAATCATCAGCAGCATTGAAGCGCAAAACAACCAACGCGGTTATATGGACGGTCGCCAAATGGCGGTATCATTCAGTTTGCTCCGTGAAAACAGTCTGTATTGGAACTACTACATCTCCAACTACTTGAAAGGCGAAAGCCCAATGGCGTTTGACCTGCTCTACTGGAACTGTGACAACACCAACGTGACTGCCGCGACCCATAACCAGCTACTACGTCAGTGCTATCTTGAAAATCGACTCGCCAAAGGCGAACTGGTGATTGATGGTGTGACTATCGATTTGGGTAAGGTTAAGTCACCCGCCTACTTCCTATCTGCCATTGATGATCATATCGCCCTGTGGGATGGCAATTTTGAAGGCACTAAACTATTAGGTGGAGACAACAAATTTGTCCTTACCGAGAGCGGGCACATTGCTGGGCCAATGAATCACGCCGACTCAAATAAATACGGCTTCTGGACCAACGACAATAACGACCAAGCGCCTTCTCAATGGCTTGCAAGTGCCGACAAACATCAAGGCTCATGGTGGGCGCATTGGCAAACTTGGGTTGATGAGCGTAACTTCTCTGAAATGATTGAAGCTCGTGAACTTGATGGTGAACTCGACGCGCCAGGTGAATACGTGAAACAACGCATTCAAGATGTCATCGCACAAGAAGCAAAAATGGAAAAGGAGTCCGCATAATGAAGCCAGAAATCGGCCAAACTGCCACCATAGAAAAGACCCTAGATAAACAAACCGTCGAAGCGTTTGCGAGTGTCTCAGAGGACTACAACCCAATCCATTTAGATGAAGATTTCGCTAAAACCACGCAATTTGAGCGCCCAATCGTACATGGCATGCTGGCATCTAGCCTTATCTCTGGCCTATTGGCCTCAAAAGTACCCGGAGCTGGCAGCATCTATCTAGGGCAATCTTTGAAGTTTGTTCGCCCTATCTTTGTAGGCGAAACCGTCACAGCCAAAGTGGAAGTGACTAGCGTACGCGACGACAAGCCCATCGCAGTAATATCAACTCAAGTATTGAACGCGAACGGTGAGGTTGCTGTCGACGGCGAAGCAACAGTGATGTATTCCGTTTAAGCCTCAAACGTAAAGTTAAACCCACATTCAGCGCATCTAGTTGGTTGAAGAAACAATCAATGGATGCTGCTGGATAGCTTATGTCAAGTCAGACAAACTCATTTCCAAATATCGACAGCACCTTATTCCTATTTAACATTTTACTCATACCACAGTGTTTGAGGGTTTTCCTCTACCAAGACTCTCCCGCCTTTCTGATTCTATGCTCCTAATCAAATCATCACGAGATACCACTACTTGCAAATATACATTTCTAGTAAGATTGCGGTAACAAGGAACTAGACAGAAGAGTCCTGTATTTGCATATAGAAACTTTCTGTTTATGTGCTTTCGGATTATGCCTAAAGGGAAGACTATGGAAAGTATCATCAAACAAGCCATCGAACTACGGAAAGAGTCTAAGTACCAAGAGTCGAGAGCATTACTTGAAACACTATTAAACGATGAAACTTTTGCTGCTAAAGCTCACTTGCAGATTGCGTGGTCATACGACAATGAGGGCAAAGAGCAAGAAGCGGTCGAGCATTATCTATCTTCTCTTTCAGGGTCATTATCGTCGGTAGAAAAGTTTGATGCGTTATTTGGGTTAGCGAGTACTTATCGAAGTCTAGGTATGTATTCGGAGGCACTAACCTACTTCGAGCAAACGCTAAGCGAGTACCCCAACTCTGTTGAAGTTCAACCTTTCTATGCAATGTGTCTTTACAACTTGGGCCGCCATAAAGAAGCAACATCGTTACTGCTTGAGCTTTTAGTATCAACTACAAACAGTGATGCCATTAAAGAGTATCAGCGTGCCATTTCTTTATACGCTAAAGATCTCGATAGGACGTGGTAAGTTGAAACACAGCAATGCATTCTCGTACACCGCTGAAAAGATCATTGAGCGCTGAACTATTGTCTAGTCCCGAGCAATTGCAAACGGTGACCAAGTTTAATGAGTCGGCATTACCTCGAATCTGTTGATATTGCTATGGTCTGGCAACTATGTAATGTAGAACATATACTTGGTAATGTCTTCTGCGCTCAACGGTGTTTTAATCCGATACAACCTGTTTCAAATCAATTAGCAACGGTGCCAAAGCCGATAACGGTAAACTTCCTTTGCCCCTCAACGTTTCAGAAAGCATCGCAGTAGTCATCCAATTGTTTAATGTGCAAGTCATGCACATTAGTGTTCAAGCAGCTGCAATATTTGAAAATGCTATTGGTTCAATTAAGTATGTTCAGTATTTCTTACCAATGAGCAGACCAACATCCTGTTGCTTTATATGTAACAACTGCTTCTTAAGCTTGCTTAAATTCCCAAATTCATAGAATGGTACGTGAAGAACTGCGACAAACCCTGCGTCAAGCATCATGTTGTGCCATTGGTTTCTGCTATTAAAACAGACCCCAACACCGGCGGTATTTGCCCCCATCTTTCTGGTTATCTGAGCCAGCGATTTTGATGAAGTCGATTGATAGATCAAAGCGCTCGGTAAGTTGTGAACAAATTGCCCCTCATAAAAGTTCTCGAACACCACCAAGATTCCGTTTTCAGATAGGTTTTGAAATGAGCGTTCTAGAGCTTTCTTTTGCAGCATTACCGATTGTTCGTAGCTGTCACTAACAAAATGGTGAAGAACCCAATTAAACTGAATGACATCGAATTTTTCAGCGAAAATAGTGTCTTGGAAGCTTGAACACACTAACTGCTTTCTAGGGTGAGGGTGGTTTTTCTCGATGAGGGACTGTTCTGGCTCAACCAAAGTGACATAGCAATTGGGATAGTGTGACAGAATCTTGTCAGCGTACATGCCATTACCGCCGCCAACATCGAGTAAGTGGAACGGGTGATGGGTGGGGTAAAGCATGTTGAGTTGTTTTACCAAGACAGCAAACATCTCATCATCTATATACTCGATATCAAACGATACTGTTTGTTTGGGGGTAAGTTTACGTACTACTCCGGTCATAGTGTTTTCTCAGTTAGGAAATCTGAAATCGACGCAAACTTTATACCATTAAATATTTCTATTTATTTCAGCAACTAAAGCTATTTAATGCTTCAGAATTAATGCAATTTTTAATTTGCGAATCAAAATGACAGCAATAGCGGATCGTCTTGTTATTGTGTATCAAGTAGCGCTATTTGCGTGTTCGATATTCGGATTTTGCATCGAAATAAATATTGGGATCACTCTGACTTTTGGAGATTACTCCGCGATTAAATCGGATCAATGAGTCCTTTTAAATTGATGGCGAGCATGAGACCCGATAAGTTTCCTTAACTCGTTAGTACCTAGAAATCAGCTAAAGTCCAAAAAATTGAAGCCTGTAATGCAAAAACGCCTCCACGTAACGGAGGCGCTTTTGTATCTAAATCTCGAATCATCTGAGTAGTAATGCGTTAGATACCCTTTCGCTAAAAACTTGCTCAACACATCCGCCCAAGAATCGCTTTCGTATTCCAGCTTATTAAAGCAGTACGCTTGGCAAGTACAAAGAAAGACTCGGGATGAAGGTTACGATGAGCACCATAGGCAGATGTCCAAGCAGAATCAGCTTCATGGTTGGCTTAATGTATTTGTCGAGCGAGAGCTTGGCCACTCCCCCAGCCATGAACAGCATAGGCGCGCACGGCGGTGAGATGTTCCCCAATCCTAAGTTCACGCCCACGATAGCAGCAAAATGAATCGGATCGATGCCTAGTGCCTTAATGATTGGCAGGAAAATAACTGCAGCAAGAATACTGCCGGAAATATCGTCTACTATCATGCCTATCAGCATCAACAACACATTGATCAATAAGAGTAATACCAATTTGTTATCGCTAATTTGCAGCAACGCATCCGCGATCTGATTTGGTATCTGTTGAAATACCATCGCACGACTCATAACGAATAAAAAGAACAGCACCGCGATAATGGATCCCGTCATCGCTACTGAACTGACAGTAATATCCATTAGCTGTTTGAAGCTGATACCTTTGTACACCATGAGGCCAATGACAACCGAGTAAACCACAGCAATAGAGGCTGCTTCCGTCGGTGTCGCCAAGCCACTGTATATGGTGCCTAAAATAATGATAGGCATGAGAAGAGCGAACGTTGCTTTTCTTCCCGTCTGTTGGATATTTTGAAACTGAGCTTTATAAGACTTGGGTTTATGTACTTGGATACCCTGCTCATTTCTCAAGATAAAGTGGTTGAGTACGCAGTACCAGAGAGCGAGTAACAGCCCAGGAACTATGGTCGAAAGGAACGCTGCTCCTACAGAAATACCGCTGGTAATTGAGAAAATAATCATAGGTATCGATGGTGGGATAAGCAACGCCAATACCGACGAGCAAGCAACCAAACCAGTGGCGTGCCCTTCTGGGTAGCCCTCTTTGACCATTCGTGGAATCATGATTTTGCCAATAGCAGCGATGGCGGCCGTCGAACTTCCAGAGATAGCTCCAAACAGAGTACAACTGATCACAGTCACAGCTCCCAAACCGCCTTTGATACGCCCAACAAACGCATTAATGAAGTTGAGAATACGTTCAGAGATGCCACTTTCGGCCATGACAAAGCCGGAAAAGATAAACAATGGCAACGCTAACAGTGAAAAGCTAGCTACGGTGTTGTAGCCATGTGGTAGCAAGAATGAGATGTTACTACCGGTGATATAAGAAAAGAGTAGTGCACCGACTCCAAAAGCAAATGCCACAGGAACACCGATAAGCAGCAGCACGACTGTAACCGCCATTGCGAGAATAAATAAGGTCATGATCTGCCCTCCGGTTTAAACAGCTCGCGAACGTCACGACCAATATCGAGCAACAAATAGAGTGAAGAAAGGACAAAGCCAAACACCATCGAAGAAGACCACACCCAACGAGGCCAAGCTAGGTTGGTGCTTAGCCGTCCCCTGTCATAGATTTTCATCACATACTCCATAGCAAGATAAGAGAAGAACATCAGTGCGCTGAGAGAGACTAGATAGCCAAACAGCTTAATCATCTCGATGGTCCTTGGATTTTTGACGATAAGATGAATGACTCCCCCCGTGATATGCTCTTTCGTCTTAGTTGCGTAGGCCATACCTGAAAAATAAACCCATACACCAAGTAACAATGCGACTTCTTCGATACCAGTAAATGGAGAATCAAACACGTAGCGCAGGATGACTTGAAAGAACATCAATAGTGACAAGCTAATAACCGAGCTAATCATGATGAATCGAAGTAACATTTCTAAGAAATCACACACGCTGTAAAAAGCAGGCACATCACGTTGTGCAAGAGAGTCGTTCATAATTGCCTCACATCACTACTTCTGAACACCGGAGACGGAATAGACTTGATCCATGATGTCTTTACCTACCGTTTTCTCCATGCTTGGCCATTCGTTGCTGTAAATACTGGCCTTCGCTTTATCCATTTGCGCGTCAGTAAGTGAGACGACTTTGATGCCCGCTCCTTTTACTTTCTCGAGGTAATCGGCATCAATTTGTTCTGCTTTTTGCCAAACAACTTGCATGGTTTTATCTGCAGCTTGCTGCATCTTGTTGCGCTCTTCGTCTGGCAATCCGTCCCACCAATCTTTGTTCACCAGAAAGAACCCTTGCTCGAAGTAATCTTTGGTCAGAATGTAAGTCTCTAATACATCACGCATTTGCCAGATTTCGATCGAAGGACCAAAGCCACGGCCATCAATCACGCCAAGTTGAAGAGAGGTGTACAACTCACCATAGGGCATAGGCACCGCTGAGAATCCCCAGTCTGCAAAACGGTCAACCGCGACAGGCACATCGACCGTACGAATTTTCAGCCCTTTGGTATCTTCTGGGAACTCGACAGGCACTTTCCCCACTCCTTTGCGAATAGCCATAGAGCCAAAACCCGTCGGTACTATGCCAAGAGCATGAAGGCCGATATCAGCAAAGATGTCGTTGTAGATATCGAGCATCCCACCTTTCAGACCATAGATCTGTTTAGCGCTGTTCCAATCGTCGGCAACGTAACCGAGCCAGGTCAGATCTAGGCGTTTATCGAACTCAGACGCACCAAATGAGATGGTCATCGGGATCACCCCATCAACCGCTTGCTCGAACTGAGACTGCCAATCACCGAGATCGCCCCCAGAGTGATATTGCGGTGTGTAATCAGAGCCTGTTTCCTTAAGCTCTTGCATAAACGTCTCAGCGGCAAAGTTAAAGATGTGGTCGTTTGGATAAGCTTGAGCCAAAATGAAACGCTCAGCGGCTGCGTTAAATGCCACACATGAACTGATCGCTGCGAGTGCTACTGACTTGAATAACTTGTTAGTTTTCATAGTTCCTTCCTTGTCAAAAAGACGGCTTAATAAGGCATTAAGCCGGTAGAAAGATGAGTTAGAACAACTCATTAGGGAAATTTAGCTTGGGAATGAGTACTTGATACCTTCGCGCACACCGGAAGATGGCCAGCGTTGCGTGATGGTTTTACGATCGGTGTAGAAGCGAATCGCATCTGGCCCATAGATACACAGGTCGCCAAATCGCGATTGCTTCCAACCACCAAAGCTGTGGTACGCCACAGGGACAGGTAGAGGGATATTAATGCCGACCATGCCCACTTTAATTTCGTCACTGAAGTAGCGCGCCGCTTCACCATCTCGGGTAAACAGACACGTGCCGTTGCCGTATAGGTTGTCATTGATGATTTGCACGGCTTGATCCATTGACTCAACACGAATCACTTGCAGCACTGGGCCAAAGATTTCCGCTTGGTAGCTGGTCATTTCCGTGGTGACATGGTCAATCAAAGTCGCGCCGACGTAGTAACCTTCCTGACAGCCAGCCACTTCGATGTTGCGTCCGTCGACAACAAGGCGCGCCCCCTGCTCAACCGATGACATAATATGCTCTTCGATACGTTGTTTGTGCTCTTGACTGATAACCGCACCAAAGCTGTTCTCTTTCTCGGCATAGTGGCCAACTTTGATAGAGCGCATCTGCTCTGTCAGTTTGGCAATCAGTGCATCTGCAACTTCATCTCCAACCGCCACTGCAACGGATAGCGCCATACAACGCTCGCCAGAAGAACCAAAAGCAGCTCCAATCAATTGGTCCACGGCGTTATCCAAATCAGCATCTGGCATCACAATCGCATGGTTTTTCGCTCCACCCAATGCCTGACATCGCTTGCCATAACGCGCGGCTTCTTGATAAACGTAATGAGCAATCGGTGTTGAACCCACAAAGCTGACAGCTTCCACTCGTGGATCTTCTAGCAGTGCGTCTACCACCAGCTTGTCGCCATTTATCACATTGAACACACCGTCTGGCAGGCCTGCTTGCTGAAGAAGCTGCGCTAGGAAAAGCTGGGCTGAAGGCACACGTTCAGAAGGTTTAAGAATAAAACTGTTGCCGCAAGCAATCGCCATCGGATACATCCAAAGCGGCACCATCGCCGGGAAGTTAAATGGCGTGATGCCTACAACGACCCCAAGCGGTTCAAATTGACTCCAAGAATCAATTTGGCCTGCAACATCTTTACTGAATTCACCTTTAAGCAGTTCAGGAACCCCGGCAGCATACTCAATATTTTCAATCCCGCGGATCAATTCTCCCATCGCGTCATGGCTTATCTTGCCGTGCTCTTTACCTATCAACTCGCACAGTTTTTCTGCGTTGTCTTCCACCAACACTTTAAATTTAGCGAAGATCTGTGCGCGTTTTGCTGGTGGGGTTTTACGCCAATCTTGTTGTGCTCGCTGAGCAATGGTGATGACTTCATCGACCAAGGCTCTATCAGCCATTGCTAACTTAGACTCCACTGCTCCTGTTGATGGGCAGTCGACATCCAGAAAATTCTCACTGGTTTCTACCACGCGTCCATTAATATAGTGACCAATAATGTTCATTACCTTCTCCTTGTCTTATTTGTTCTCAATACTTTCGCCTAGTGCATTAACCAGTCGGTCAATCTCATCGGGGGTGGTGATAAATGGGACGCCCAGTTGAACCGTATCGCCGCCATATCGCAGGTAGAACCCTTTATCCCACATGCGCATTGCCACTTCGTAAGGTCGTTTTACTGGTGAACCATCTTTATGTGTCAGGGTAATTCCAGCAGCTAATCCGTAATTGCGGATATCGCTGATGTAGGGAAGATCACGCAGAGAGTGAACCGACTCTTCAAACAGAGGTGAAAGACCATTCACTCGTTCCATGATGTTTTGATTTTCAAGTTCGTCGAGCGTGGCCATTGCAGCGGCACACGCAACCGGCGATGCGGAATAGGTATAACCATGAGGGAATTCAATCGCGCTGATATCGCCACTGTTTGCCATGAAAGCGTCGTAGATTTCACTTTGACAGATCACCGCGCCCATCGGAATAATGCCGTTGGTTAACTGTTTCGCTGTGGTCATGATGTCTGGCGTGACGCCAAATTTCTCTGCGCCACTATAAGCACCCATTCGTCCGAATGCGCAGATAACTTCATCAAAGATCAATAAGATATTGTTCTTATCACAGATCTCTCGCACCTTTTTTAGGTAGCCCACAGGAGGTGGCAACACGCCCGCTGACCCCGCAACAGGTTCAATGATCACCGCGGCAATATTGCTGGCATCATGCAAAGCGATCATTTCATTAAGCTGCTCAGCTAAGTAAGCCCCTTGAGCTGGTAACCCTTTTTGAAACTCGTTACCAGGAATGATGGTGTGTGATAAGTGATCGGTATCCAAGCCTTGCCCATAAAGTGCCTTGTTACCAACGATGCCACCGACGCTGACTCCACCAAAGTTCACACCGTGATAGCCTTTGACGCGGCCGATGTATTTGGTTTTGCTCGCCATGCCTTTCTTACGCCAGTATGCACGCGCCATTTTCAGAGCTGTATCGACAGACTCTGAGCCATCATTGGTAAAGAACACCTTATCCAAACCTTTAGGCATCAAGTCTGCAATCCGTTCAGCTAACTCAAATGCAGTGGGGTGACCAAATTGAAACGAAGGGGCGTAATCTAATGTGGCTAACTGTTTGGTTATAGCTTCATTGATATATTGGTTGTTATGGCCCAAGCCACAAGTCCATAAACCAGACAGCGAGTCATAGATCTTGCGGTTGTTTTGATCGGTAAAGTAGCAGCCTGACGCAGAAGTCATTAATCGCGGATTACTTTTAAACTCACGATTTGCGGTAAATGGCATCCAGAGAGAATCCAACTGATTCGGGGTGAGTGCTCCATTCATGTTAACGTTCCTTTTTATCTGCCGTTACGACATGCAGCCAAAACAGCAATTAAACAAAGTGATAACATTTACTTTACATAGCGTGTTGCTCGCATTAAATTGCATTTACCAAAACGTAAGTTTGCTTATTTCAAACTAACTAGAGATAGCAATGGCTAAGAAAACGATTAATCAATTTTCCCACTCTGATTTACGCCTGCTGAACATCTTTAAAGTGGTGGTTGAGAATAATGGCGTCACCCCAGCCCAAGACGTACTAGGCAAAAACAAAGCAACCATCAGCATCGCCCTGTCAGATTTAGAAACTCGATTTGGATTTTCCCTGTGCCAAAGGGGGAGAAGCGGCTTCAAGCTAACACCTGAAGGGGAGGTAATTTATCGTGCTTATTTGGCCTTACATGAAGGGATTGATAACTTCACTAACGTGATCAACTCCATCGATGAAACCACCCGTGGCGAGCTACGTATTTACATCGACGACAACTTTATTAATCACCAAGAGATGCTGGTCACCCACACTTTACAGAAGGTCAGCCAAAAGTTTCCCAACATTAACCTGTACCTCACTATGGGAAGCAGCCAAGCAGCGAAAGAGAAGCTCAGTCATGATGAAGTCGACATTGCCGTTATGCAGAGGACGACGCCTGACGCCGGATTGACCTATCTCGACCTGTACAAAGAAAAAGAGTATTTGTACGCGTCAAGCAACCACACCATTTTCAGACGCAGCTATCTCGACATCAGCAAAACGGATATCTTTCAGCTCCCGACAATACAATCGAACTACTCTAATGGTGTAGAGTGGTCGCGTTACAACACCAAGGCAACGACCGATGATAAAGAAGCAACGGCTTTCTTGATTTTGACTGATGAATTCACTGGCTACTTGCCAAGCTTCTACGCCAAACAATGGCTAGACAGCGGTCGAATGAAAGCGTTAAGACCACAAGATTTCAATAACCGCATCGATTATTGTGTCGTGATGAAAACAACACGCTGCAACGAACTGCTTATCAAAACCTGGCTCGATTGTTTTGATGATATATTGAGAGAAAAAGGTTACGTCACAAACTTTGAGGCTTTACGTTGAAATTAGCCACGCCCTGCACTAATACGTCTTGATAAGATATTTCTCTCGTTACAATGCTTGAGACTCCCTCATTCGAAGCTACAGAACTCAAACATCCGAACAACAATTAATCAAATGTGCATATTGTTTTATAAACTATATTGAATATCATTGATATTAGTGATATTTCTCAAAAGATCATATCGTTGGATAACGAGCACACCGATAAACAACATTGCATACAAGGAAAGCATGAGCTTCGAAGACAGACCATATCTTAGAGAAATACAGTTAAAGCGCGACAACATTAGTGACTTCGAAAACTACCCTTTCTCTATTCCTGCGGTCAAAGAATTAGACCATCTCGAATTTCATCCTGATGTCACCTTTTTCGTCGGGGAGAGCGGGACAGGGAAATCCACTCTTATCGAGGCGATTGCCGTTTCGCAAGGGTTCAACCCAGAGGGAGGGACGAAAAATTCAACTTTCTCGACCAGCCGTACGCATTCAGAGCTGCACGAATTCATCAAGCCGATAAAGAGCTTTAAGCACCCTAGAGACGGTTATTTTCTTAGAGCAGAGAGCTTCTACAATGTCGCGACCTTGATGGACGAAACTGGATATTTGCAAGGCTATGGTGGCAGATCTCTTCACCAGCAATCACACGGTGAGTCTTTCATGGCAACATTAACCAATAAGCTTCGTGGGAACGGGTTATACATCATGGATGAACCCGAGGCTGCGCTATCACCAGCCCGTCAAATGGCTGCTGTATCAGCTATACATCAGCTGATAGAGGAGAATTCTCAATTTATAATCGCTACACACTCCCCTATTTTGTTAGCTTACCCAAGAGCCAAGATATATCAGTTCTCCAATACGGGAATCTATGAAGTCGCGTATGAAGACACTGAGCATTACGCGATCACTAAAGACTTTCTCAATCACCATCAGCAAATGATGAAGATCTTAATGGAAGACTAATGTGTAACAAGGTCAACCAGAGAAAGTAACAAGTTGTTGGTGTCTTTGTAAGCGCCCATGATTACGACGTTATCTATAAGTCAATAAACCGAGAATTAAACGATGGCAGAAGTAGCAATACCAGAAGTACTAAAGAAGTTTTCAGAAGACTTAATCGCTAAGCAAAGATCATATGTCTCTATCAAAGCAACTGCTTTGGATTGTGAGCTAGATAAGGATCCTTTAGACATAAAGCGTAGCAAGTTTTTAGGGGTTCCATTTGTTCCGGAAGGGACGGAGTACCCGACAGATGAATGTGGTGACCCGCTAGTCTTAATTGCTCAAATTAATTTTTCCGAAGTGCCATTGTTAGAGGGGTTCCCGGATGAGGGGATCCTTCAGCTTTATTTCAAAACGAAAGATTGGTGGGATATGTCAGGAGAGGAAAAGTTCATCTTTATCACGGGCACTGAGGCGAACAAACCTCAACGAAACGATCTCCCTCCGATAGATAACAATATGTACAAAGAGCTTCCCGTTTGGAAAATACATAAATTAGAATTTGTGAAAGCTATAGATACCGGAAATAGTGAAGACTGTCAGTTCTCATTTGATTTCGATGGTAAAGATTATTGGGACTTTGAAGAGTCATTATCGGGAAAACATAAAGAAGCATTTGAGAGCTATTTTACTAACGAGGGACATAAGATAGGTGGGTATGCTGACTTTACACAAGGCGACCCACGAGATTACGAATGCGACCAACAACATGATGTGCAAATTCTACAAATCGATGTTGATGACGAAATTATGTTTGGTGATAGCGGTATAGGTCATATTTTTATTTCACCAGAACATCTCAAAAACAGAGAATTTGAGAAGTCCTACTTTTACTGGGATTGTTGTTAAAACTGTATCATAAATTACTCCAGCTGACGTTTAACCACGGCTTTGCCATTTTTACGCCAAAAAGCCGCTGAGTGAGACGTTAGTTACAACGTTCAATACTAGAGAGCTTTGTGAAAGTTTTTAATGTTATTGGACTGATTTAATTGGAATTTATCACCATTTATATAGGTATTGTTATTGATAATTCAAGCTTTAAGATAACCTTAGGGTCTGTGGAAACGATTCAAACTTTGGGATCCACAGGCACATTAATTGTGGCAGCTTTTCCAACGTTTATTGCATTTTTTACCCGACATAAATGACTATTTTTATTCTTACTTTAATTACCACCCTCGTCCATTTCCTTATAAAGTGGAAAGGGAGAGACACATTTCAGTTTTCGTCTATTATAGCGGGTGGTTTCTCAGTGCATGGATTGGACGTGTACACTGATAATTTGGTTCTGTTTTTATTATCACTCACTTTCTTGTTTTTCAACTTCGTTCTGCTTTTTACTCCTGATAGGACTCACTAGTTTAGTTTATATGTATGGCTTTCAGTTTTAGCCATTAGAGCGTGTTTGCATCGGAGACTCACCAAACAACTGCTTATAGCTTTGGCAAAAGTGCCCTAGATGGAAAAAACCAAAATCGAAGGCGATTTCATTAATGCAACGTCGGTCGCTGGTATCTTGCAGAACACGTCGCACCTGGTTGAGACGCACGCTTTGTATAAATTGTTTCGGTGAAATGTCACAACAAGACTCAAAAGCGTATTGCAGCGTGCGGCGACTAACATGAACAGCATCGCATAGCTCGGTTACGGTAATGGGATTACGATACTGCGAGTTGTCGAGGTACTGCCTAACTCGACGCATCGTCACCTCTCGCTGTGTAGCATTAGCTTTTTGAAAATTTTGACTGGACGACTGAGCGAATAACTCTACTAGCATGTCTTGAATAATTCCCTGATGAGTATGAAAAGACCAACGAGTTCGACTTGGGGAAAGTAACAGAGCCAAGTAAGCTTTTATTTGTTGGGTGTAGTGTTGAGAACAATGAAGAAACTGGTTCTTGTTGGTCAATGATTCAACCTCCAACTGCCGCTGAATCCTCTCGACCAATACCGGGCTGATGACAAGCCCATAGATAGAAAAGTTTTCCGGCGTGAGCAACTCAAAATCGACTCCATCCTCTCGGACTAAAATACTATCAGAGTCACCTTGTGCGTGGTTGATGTGTAAAGGTCTATCATTCGCACTGAGGCCTAACCAAACCCCTTCATTAACGCGGCATTGCTGCTTGAGCTTTCGGTTACTGTCTTCTTGAAATAGGTGCACTTGCGAAAATTTTCGTTCACGGATCTGACCGAGAAAACGCCCTCGGCTCAGTTGGTCATATTCTTGCTGCCAGTTAAAAAGACTAGCTGCCTGCTGATTTGCATCAAATGTGTTAAACGCGCACAAATCTGGTGCAGAACACTTCAATTTTTCATCATCTCTTATCATTCCAGACCCAGTCTATTTGACCCAAGTTAGCGCAACCGCATCTTAACTTGCTGTTTATTAATGATTTTTTAGGTTTGCCATTTTTTGATACTCACTAGGTTCAAAAATCGCTTAATTACCCTTTGTATACAAAAGGTTATTCAGCAAGAACTGAACCAGTTTATTGAGAGGATATTTATGACAACAGCTTATCGTCGGCAACAGGGACATCTGATTTTTAACTTTACGTCATTAGCAGATTTGATGGCCAAGGCGACACCAGAACGTTCAGGAGATACTTTAGCAGGAGTATCTGCGACCTCTGCTGCAGAGCGTGTCGTGGCTCAAATGACACTGGCAGACTTACCCCTAAAGACGTTCTTAAATGAAGCTGTGATTCCTTATGAGAACGATGAGATAACTCGGTTGATCATTGATAGCCATGATAGAGAGGCATTCAAGCCAATTGAGCACCTTACCGTTGGGGACTTTCGTAACTGGCTGCTCAGTGATAAAGCCGATAGTCTCGCACTTGCCAAACTACGCTCTGGCTTAACTCCGGAAATGGTGGCAGCCGTCAGTAAGATCATGCGCAATCAAGATCTGATTCTGGTGGCAAAAAAGTGTCGGGTGGTGACTGCGTTTCGTAACACCATAGGTTTGCCTAGTCGCTTATCTACGCGCCTACAGCCTAATCATCCAACCGACTCTCTGAATGGTATCGCTGCCACAATTTTTGATGGACTGATGTATGGCAATGGTGATGCGGTGATCGGCATTAACCCAGCCACAGATAATGTACCACAAGCGGTTAAGCTGATGAATCTGATGGAAGAAGTCATTCAACATTACCAAATCCCAACTCAATCTTGCGTATTGACCCACGTCACCAACACGATAGAAGCAATAGAGATGGGTGCTCCGGTGGATCTCGTCTTTCAATCGATAGGAGGTACTCAAGGTACCAACGACACCTTTGGCGTTAACCTTTCAGTGCTCAAAGAGGCTTACGAGGCGGCACTTTCTCTAAACAGAGGAACGGTTGGAAGCAATGTTATGTACTTTGAGACAGGGCAAGGAACTGCGCTCTCTGCCAATGCTTTTCATGGTGTGGACCAACAAACTTGTGAGACACGAGCTTATGCCGTAGCACGTCATTTTAATCCGCTATTAGTGAATACCGTGGTTGGCTTCATCGGCCCTGAATACCTCTTTGATGGAAAGCAAATCATTCGAGCCGGACTTGAAGATCATTTTTGTGGCAAGTTACTCGGCCTGCCGATGGGGTGTGATATCTGCTATACCAACCACGCCTACGCCGACCAAAATGATATGGATAACCTTCTTACATTACTTGGTGTTGCCGAGTGCTCATTCATCATGGGCATTCCCGGCTCTGATGACATCATGCTCAATTACCAAACAACCTCATTTCACGACGCGCTCTATGCCCGCAAGGTATTGGGTCTAAAACCTACACCGGAGTTTGAAGAGTGGCTAACTCAGATGCAGATCTTCGATGACGTCAGTGAGGTGCGTCTAAATGAACGCCTATCCGGTTCATTTGCTGGTGCTCTCACACAACTTAATGGGAGGCGCGCACATGGGTAAGGTGGTATCTATAGAAAAGCACTCAGCTGACAAGGTGGTCACTCAAAACCCTTGGCACGAGCTTAGAAGTTTTACATCGGCACGCATTGCACTAGGCCGAAGCGGAAACAGTGTACCAACTAAAGAGTTGCTTTCATTTCAACTCGACCATGCACAGGCAATGGATGCGGTTCATTGTGCTCTGGATATAGATGCATTCATTGAGAACCTCAGTCATTCAAATCCAGTTATTCAACTCACTTCTCAACCACCAATTAAGGCACACAGCAAAGCGGTTGACAGGTTTATGTACTTACAAAGGCCAGACCTAGGTCGTCAGCTTGATGATGCTTGTTGGAGGCATCTCCAAGCTATCCATCGCTCGGCATCGACCCCGTTTGACCTCGCAATAGTAGTAGCAGATGGCTTGTCTTCAGTGGCTATTCAAAATCATGCAAAGCCCGTTATTGAGTACCTACTCTCTTCACTAAAAGAAGACGAAATGCCATGGCGTGTTGCTCCAATTACTGCCGTAAACCAAGGCCGAGTCGCAGTCGGTGATGATGTCGGTGAGTGCTTACAAGCCAAAATGGTGTTGGTTTTAATTGGAGAACGCCCTGGACTCACCTCTCCGGATAGCATGGGAATATACCTGACTTGGCACGCGAGAAGAGGTTCAAAAGACTCAGATAGAAACTGCATTTCCAATATTCGCCCACAGGGCTTGGGTTATGAGGATGCGTGCCAGCGAGCTATATACCTGCTGAAGGAAGCCCGTCGGTTAGAGCTATCTGGAATCAACCTGAAAGACCGCTCCAGTATCGAGGAAGAAGGTGGTGATCAGTTGGATGACAAGCACATAAGCAATTTTTTAATTGGATAACACATCAAGATAGAGGGATTTACAATGTCAGAACATCAGGATTATTTGGCACAAAGACAGCTTAAAAGGGGCACCGCTGGGTGGATATTGCTAGCGGGTTTGGGAGTATCATACGTGATCTCCGGTGACTTTGCTGGTTGGAACTTTGGTATCGGTCAAGCCGGCTGGGGTGGATTTCTTATCGCAGCCATTGCAATGGCGGTGATGTACTTCACCCTTGTCCTCTCATTGGCGGAAATGTCTGCGGCCATTCCAGCTGCAGGCGGTGGCTATAGCTTTGCTCGACAAGCAATGGGGCCAACGGGTGGATTTTTTACGGGCTTATCTGTCTTAATTGAGTACGCCCTAGCGCCCGCCGCCATCGTCATTTTTATTGGCTCGGCAGTGAATGAATTAATGGGTATTGATGGCCCCCTTGTTTACGCGATCTTCTATGCCATCTTTATCGGTATTCATATGGCCGGAGTGGGAGAAGCTCTCAAGGTCATGATGGTTATCAGTGGATTAGCTGTACTAGCCATTCTTATGACCGCTGGCGTATTAGTGAGTGAGTTTGATGCGAGTAAGCTCTTTGATATCGCTCCGACAACGGCACAAGCTACTGAGCTACTTCCTTTTGGTTGGTATGGTGTATGGGCGGCACTGCCATTTGCAATGTGGTTATTTCTTGCGGTAGAGGGTGTTCCACTGGCTGCTGAAGAGGCAAAAAATCCAGCTAAAGATGTGCCAAAAGGCATTATCGGCGCCATGTTATTCTTGCTTGTTACCGCAACCTTAGTGGTTCTACTGCTTGCAGGTGCGGTCGGTTCAGAAGTCATTGCAAATAGCGCAGTTCCACTTGTTGATGCTTTAAAATTAACTGGGAACCCAACGGTTGCAACGGCCGTTAATGTTCTGGGGCTTGCCGGACTTATCGCTTCATTCTTCTCGATTATTTATGGCTACAGCCGCTTGGTCTTCGCTTTGTCGCGAGCGGGTTACCTACCGCAAAGCCTGTCGCTTACCAACAAAAACAAAGTGCCGGCTCGCGCCCTAGTGGTACCAGGAGTGTTTGGTTTCGCTGTGTCATTAACCGGAGAGGGAGACCTAATATTAGCAATGGCAGTCGTCGGGGCAACGGTGTCTTATGCGTTAATGTCACTTAGTCATATTCTATTGCGTATTAAGCAGCCCGAGCTTCATCGTCCATACAAAACACCAGGTGGCGTACTGACTTCTGGCACCTCTCTTGTGCTGTCACTTATTGCAATGACTGGGGTTTACGCTTTTGACCCATCTGCATTCTTTATGACTATGGGGTTATTTGTGATTGGTGGTGCGTATTATGGTCTCTACAGCCGCAACAAACTGGTCGCAACTACGGCAGAAGAGGAGTTCGAGATGCTGTCTGTTGCAGAAAAAGAGCTAGAGGTAATTAACTAAATCTAATATCACCAAGGGTTTAAGGCTCTACGTATTATCAGAGCTTTAAACCTTACTTCACTCCTTCCCCACCATCACCTTCAACCATTCCAAAAACAGATTTACTTTGTCCGATTTCCTCTCAGGTGAGGTGGCAACATAGTAGTGTTGTTTGCAAGCCACTTCGGTGTTCGGAAACGGGGCAATCAACTCACCAGACAAAAGCAGAGGTTCAATTAAGCTGGTTCTTCCCATGGCGACCCCTACTCCATGCTGCGCGGCAAGCACGGCTAAGTCAGAGCGATCGAAACTCATTCTAGAATAGTGCTCAACACCTTCGAGGTCATTCGCATGCGCCCACACCTTCCACTCGTCTTCATTTGAGTCGTAATCCCATGCTTGGTTGTCATGCAGCAATGTAGCGTGGCGCAGTTGCTCTACCGACTCTCTCAAGTTCAGTTTATCGGCATACTCTGGCGTGCATACAGGAATAATGGTTTCTGAAAAAAGCGATTCGCACTTGAGATGTTTAGGACGCTCGGCATCAAAATAGATCGCGGCATCAATGCCATCTCCTTGAAGCTTTATATTCTCATTACCTGTAAGCAATTTGAGCTCAATCGAGGGGTACAACTTTTGGAAACTACGAATGTTAGGTACTAACCAGCACTGCGCGAATGAAGGGCGGCAATACACTGTCAGCAGCCCTGAAACGTCACCGTTTTGAACATCAAATACATCTTGGTTCAAGGCATCTAACGCTCGGCTTACCGACTCATAGATACGTTGTCCTTCTTTAGAGAGGGTGATTTTTCGATGGCTTCGAATAAACAGTGAAATACCCAGCTCTTCTTCCAACTTAGTGATTCGATGTGAGATCGCGCTAGGGGTCAAAGCTAGCTCTTCCGCAGCCAATGAAAAGGAGCAATGACGAGCCGCCACCTCAAAGGTGTGCAGCTTCGATATTTGAAAGCTATTTAATCGATTCTGCTTGGTGAACATATTGTCACTGGTATACATAATTTCCCCAATTCCCCACACCAATGGAAAAATCATCCTACATCATAGGCATGAGAAATTTTATCCTTAATTACATTTATTCACTCTGAACGCTTCCAATCTTAGCTTTTAAGTGAATCTATTTCATCCAAATGTGAGTTATCGTCATTTGTCAGCAACCTTGAAAATCTATCTAATGGGGTTCAAGGCTATGGTGAGTGCTAGCTTAAGGAGAGACATTCACCTCCACATGTCACAATGAAAGGTATCAAGATGACGATTGCAATTGACCAACTCACACAACAATATCCACTCATTCAAGAGCTAATCTCGCTCAAGGAAACATCTTGGTTCAACCCTGCTATCACCAGCTTTGAGGAAGGGTTGCCTCATGTTGGACTTGATCAGAGCGACATTAAAGACGCCAGTGACAGACTGAATCGATTTGCGCCCTACCTCGCCCATGTTTTCCCCGAAACCAAAGAAAGTAACGGGATCATTGAATCGGACGTGGTCACCATCCCGTCGATGAAAGCGATTTTAGATAGTGAGTACGCCACCCATATCACTGGGCGGCTGATGCTAAAGAAAGACTGCCACCTACCTATTTCAGGCTCAATTAAAGCCAGAGGTGGTATCTATGAGGTATTGGTACTCGCAGAGAAACTGGCAATCGACGCTGGAATGCTCAATGAAAGTGATGACTACACGATATTATCAACCGGGCCGTTCAAAACGTTTTTTAACCAATTCAGTATCGCAGTTGGGTCGACAGGGAACCTAGGTTTGTCTATCGGGATCATGAGCGCAAAATTGGGGTTCTCTGTCTCGGTCCACATGTCAGCAGATGCCAAGAAGTGGAAAAAGGACAAACTGCGTTCTCATGGAGTCACGGTCGTCGAATATGAACAAGACTATGGTGTGGCGGTAGCTCAAGGGCGAAAAGAAGCGGAGAATGATCCTAACTGTTTGTTCATTGATGATGAGAATTCGCAGTCACTATTTCTTGGATATTCCGTTGCTGGAGAGCGCTTAAAGCAGCAGTTTTCTGAGAAGAATATTGTGGTCGATGCTGAGCATCCACTGTTTGTTTACCTTCCTTGTGGTGTTGGCGGAGGCCCGGGCGGTGTCGCATTTGGGCTAAAAGCCGCATTTGGTGACCACGTCCACTGCATTTTTGCTGAACCGACCCATTCACCATGTATGTTGCTTGGCGTACACACAGGGCTTCACGATGAAATCAGTGTCCAAGATATTGGTATCGATAATATCACCGCAGCGGACGGCCTTGCTGTAGGTCGTGCTTCTGGGTTTGTTGGCAGAGCAATGGAAAGACTATTAGACGGATATATCACACTCTCTGATGAGCGTATGTATCGCCTACTTCGCCAACTGAGTGAATCGGAAGACATTCAACTTGAACCTTCAGCGCTAGCCGGCATGCTTGGTCCGGTGATCTTAACCAAGAGTAATGAATACCGAGCTCGAATGGGCTTCGACGATATCAAAATGGCTAACGCAACTCACCTTGTTTGGGCAACGGGAGGTGGCATGGTTCCACAATCAGAAATGCAATTCTATCTGGAACAATCAAGCAACTAACACTTTCTTATTTTGTCGGTTGGCCACCAGCGCCCTACGTTTTAGGAATGCTCAGAATCAGAAAAAAGGGGTGCGGTTATCACCGCATCCCTTATCGTTTAATGATCCTATTCTTAAATAAAACAATGACTTAAGAGAACAACTCCGTACGATTTCGACCATTTCTTTTCGCAGCATACAAAGCGTTGTCCGCCAACTCTAACGTAAGGGATATTGGCGTTGAATCACCGTACCATTGCGCCACACCAATCGAGATCGTCGTCCCCTCTTCGAGTGATGTAATATCTGACTCAATTGACAGTCGGATGCGCTCAGCGATCTCATAAGCCACATCCATGTTCGAACCATCGAGGAAGATAATGAACTCCTCTCCCCCAGAACGACAGACAACATCGACATCTCTTACTTGAGCCTTCATCAACTTTGCAGTCTGCTTAAGCAACTGATCGCCAAACTGGTGACCATATTTATCGTTTACAGCTTTGAAGTGATCAATATCTAACGCCAATACCGATACTGGTTTTTCACTCTGTTGGAAATTCTCTATTGCTCGCTTCAACCCTCGGCGATTCAACAGACCCGTCATTGGATCAGTCAGGTTTTCGGAATGCAATTTCTCTATCTGATTCGATACCAAATTGAAGGTATTCTCACAGCTCACTTTCAGTTGCGACGCTTCAAAATACCAAGGGTTAACATTACTCAGTTCAGTCGATAACGAATGTGTGGTATCAAACTTATTTACTGTATTAGCAAGCTGCCACAACGGCCTTGAGATGCAAATAGCAGAAATCCAAATGAAGATCAAAGTGCCAATTCCAACTGGGATCGACTCAAACATCACATACTGCATTTGAGTCTCTAGCTCCATAATGGCTCGGTCTTTTGGAGTTTGAGCAATGATCCCCCAGCCAGTGCTTTTCACCATGGCAAAGCCCGACAACATGGCTACACCTTGGGTATTTACAATCCCCTTGGAACCATCGCCAACATTTAGTACGGCTTCTACCGCATCATTACCTAGTACCACTTCACCAATGCGATTCTTCTCTGGGTGATAAATCAGAGAACGGTTTCGATCCACCACATACAGATACGAACCATCCTTATAGTTGTGACGACTCAATAAGTTACTCAAAAGACTGGAGTCTTCTAAATAAATACTGCCACCCACATACCCAAGATACCTGCCTTGAGGCGAGAATATCGGATACGTCATGCTTATAAGGTAATTCCCAGCAGGCGAAACAAATGGATCGGAGATTAACGGAGCCTTTGCTCGTATGGACTGTCTAGAACGCTCCGATGTCAGTTTCACCCCTTGAATGTTGACACTCGTAGGCATAATTGAAGCAATCACACCGTCATGATCCACCACATACACAGAGTTAAATGAGTCTGTCTGTTGTTTTAGCCTCGTCGTCTCTTGAGCAACAAAGTTCGCGTCATTGACACGAGAAGAGAGTAGTCGCGCGCTGTACTTTAGTTGAGTCATAACTTGCTCAACGTATACATCGGTCATTGCTGCCATTTTGTCAGCATAGACTCGATTAGCCTCTAGGCTTTTATTGATTATTAATTCATGTTGAGCGCGGTAGCTTGAATGAAATACGTTCATCAACGTAATAGCGACACTCAAGATACACAAAGATAAGACAAGTAGTCGTAAGTTAATTCGATGACCAATCACTGACGTCATGCCTGACTTCCATTGAAAAAAAATACCCCCCTATTCCTTGGATGATATTCATCACCAAATAGGAGAGCATTAGTAGAATTTAAATTTATAAAATAATATTACCAACAGTGATGAATTAAGTAAAAACAAAAGTATTCAGAATGAGATTTCAATCTTGTTGGGTATAAAAATAACAATATACGCTGAACTCACAACCAAAATAGCAACTTAAATGTCAAATAAAAACCACTATAAAATCATGGAATTTGCACCATTGTCTCAAAAGTGAACCAAACTTAGTGATTGACTTTACTTGATATTTTCAAAGCAGCTGTACTGCGTGGCAATACAACTAAAGGGTTAGGGTTATATTAAAATTAAGAGTTATTCTTATTTGTCATATATAGTAAAACGACGACTTAATTACCCCAACCCACTGTAATCTAAATCTCAAAAAGAGTAGTGCATCAGCATAATTATTCATATTTAATAAACCAACTCAATGAGTTTAAATAAAGAACAACCACCTTGTAGCACGCAATTTCCACCAAAATCAGCCATTCAAATAATATTTAGTTACAATTTCACACTATAACTTTGCCCTTTAATTAGCTTGGCTTTTCATTTACTGTGATGACACTTGAAATTGACAACGGTTGACGACGTGAATCTAAGACAACTTGAAATCTTTTATGCTGTGATGAAATCTGGCACCGTCTCTGGCGCAGCTAAACAACTTCATGTGTCGCAACCAAACGTCACTCGTGTTCTTTCTCATACTGAACAGCAATTGGGGTTCGCACTGTTTGAGCGCATCAAAGGCAGACTAGTCCCAACCAAAGAAGCACATCTCCTCCTTCCCGAAGCAGAAAAAATCTATCAACAGTTGGGTCAATTTCGCAATCTGACGAATAGAATCAAAGCTGGGGAAAAACACCTGACCATTGGCGCACCTCCGATACTCTCTGCCGCTATGTTGTCACCGCTCATCGCTCAGCTATGTAAAAGTGGGGATTACAACATAGAGATCTCGACAGGGAATCAAGATGAACTATGCGATGCCCTATTAAAGAACCAAGTCGACCTTGCGATCTGTTTTGGTCAAGATGCTCCGCCCTCTCTCGTTCAAAAAACGCTATTAACGTCTGAGTTGTGTGTGATCACGCCTCCTCAAGATTCAGATGATGAGGTTATCAGTCTCAAACAGTTACTCAATTCTGACAAAACATTGATTGGTCTCGATAGTCGCGATCCATTGGGTACACAGCTTCATCAAGCCATCCATGCACTCGAACCCGAATACCACCCTTCAGTATCAGTACGAAGCTATAGCTCCGCAGCTGAGTTAGTCGTCCACGAAGTGGGGTGTGCTATTGTCGACCCTTGGACAGCTCACCAATACAAAGATCGAGTACACAGAGCAAGATTAACGCCGACCATTGATATTACGGTATCGCTACTTTATGCCGAACATAACCCATTAAGCATTTCTGCAAGAAATTTCGTCCAACAATTGGAAGCCAGCCTATAACCTGTTGTTATAGGCAACCAACAAATAAGCATTCGAACCCTTCTCGGTGAACCTCTACTCTGTTTTTAATTCAACAGGATACCAAGGATGCTTTATGTCTATCGCTCAACCCTACCTACTCTTCTTAGGCGACGTTACTGACCCAATCTCAGCCAAAACAGCGCGCGGTATTGCACTATGGCGACCTGAATTGTGTGTTGGGGAACTAAAATTGACGACAGATACTGTCTCTTTAGGACTGGAAGACCTCACGCTAGAAAAAGCGATAGAAAAAGGCGCGAAAACACTGGTCATCGGTACTGCCAATGCCGGAGGTATCATCCCTGAAACTTGGAAACCGACGCTAATCAAAGCAGCACAACTTGGGTTTAGCATTGCATCGGGTATGCATTCCCGACTCACAGAGATCCCAGAGCTTGCAGAGCTTCAAGCCAAAGGAAAGACGCAACTTCACGATGTACGTCACTATGATGCGCCTCTTGCAGTCGGTACGGGCAAAGCTCGCCAAGGCAAACGACTTCTCACCGTCGGAACGGATTGTTCAGTCGGAAAAATGTTTACCGCTCTGGCTTTAGAAAAAGCGTTAAAGGATCTCAAAGTCGATGCGCAATTTAAAGCGACTGGCCAAACCGGGATTCTCGTTGCAGGCGATGGGATATCTATCGACGCTGTTGTTGCCGATTTCATTTCTGGCGCCGTAGAGGCGATCAGCCCAAGCTTTAACGACCACCAATGGGATATCATCGAGGGACAAGGCTCTCTATTTAACCCTTCCTTTGCAGGAGTGAGCTTAGGCTTGCTTCATGGTGCCCAAGCGGATGCGCTTGTACTGTGTCATGAAATTGGTAGACCTCACATTCGTCACCTTCCTCATTGCCAACTCCCTTCCATTCCTGCCACGATAGAAGCGAACTTAGCGGCAGCTAGATTAACAAACCCAAATGCAGCATTTGCGGGTATTAGCCTGAATACTTCTGCTTTGAATGAGGAAGAAGCCAAAGCGCTTTGTGCAGATTGGCAAGAGACTTACAACGTACCTGTTACCGACCCTGTGCGTTTCGGAATCCAGTCCATTGCCAGCTATCTCAATGCTAACTTTTAACTTGCGAGAATAAATCATGTTAATAGAAGCGACTCCGTACAGCATCGAATTGGCGACCCCTTTTGTCATATCAAGAGGTGCACGAACTCATTGCCACACGGTGAGTGTGACCGTCTCTCATGACCACCAGCAAGGGATTGGAGAGTGTACACCTTACCCGAGATACGGTGAGAGTGTTGAATCAGTAATAGCACAAATAGAAAGCTGGACTTCAGACTTAGTCAGCCTTTCACCACAAGAAGCGAAACAGCACTTACAATCAATGCCAGCAGGCGCAGCACGTAATGCCGTAGATTGCGCGCTTTGGGATTTGATTAGCAAGCTAGAAGGGACATCCTTTCCATCACCTACTTTTACTATTAGCCCAGCAATAGAGACCGCCATGACTGTTTCCATTGGAGAGGTAGAAGCCATGGCAAAACAGGCCAAGCAATACGTAGACCAAGGTGCGACACTGTTAAAAGTGAAATTGGATGGCGAATCGGTGGTTGAACGAGTTGCCGCTGTGAGAGCCGCTGCTCCGAATAGCAAAATCGTACTCGATGCAAATGAAGCTTGGGGTTCCCTCGATTTAGAACAGTTATTCGAACAACTTGCCCGTTTTGATATCACCATGATTGAGCAGCCTTTACCATCAGGAGAAGACCAGCTCCTAGCCAGTATTAAGCACCCTATTCCACTCTGTGCAGACGAAAGCTGCCACACGAGAGCACAACTCGCTGACCTGAAGGGACTTTATGAGATGGTCAATATCAAACTCGATAAGACAGGCGGGTTAACAGAAGCATTACTCTTAGAAAAGCAAGCCAGAAACGAAGGCTTCGCCATTATGGCTGGCTGCATGCTGGGCACTTCGACCGCTATGAAAGCGGCTTTGCCAATTGCAACCAACGCAGAGGTGGTTGATTTGGATGGCCCAGTGTTGCTTGGCGATGATGTTGAAGACGGACTTAAGTACCACTCAGGAAAATTGTACCTGTAACGTCTCTCACCTTAACACATGCTTATACGCTGCCCTTTAACTAGGGCAGCAATCGAATAATTAGCTGGCGTACTTTGCTTGATAAAACTGATGTTGTTCTTCTGAGTCCATCAAGTTGCAAGTCTTACACATGCGCACTTTGTTGAGCTTGTACTTCAAACAACATGTCTTTCTTCGAGCGAACAAAGCATGCCCGTGACTACTTGATACGGTTTTCACTTCTACTAAGCTATTTTTTTCACCCAGAATCTTCGTCAACCAACGTTCTACTCGCTGATTCAAATCAGCATCTGAGGTATGTAGCTGTTTGTCAGACAAGCGAGTGAAACCTTGAGCCAAGGCATTGCTTAAGTTACCCCAAAAGCGTTTTCGATTTACACGTTGCTCTGCAAATATCGGCTCTAGCTGAGCGCCAATATCGGCGACAATTTTAGCAAGCTTTTCATCTAACTCTTGGTCGCTCAAAACTTGGCTTTCTTGGTTTTCTATCGCAATCGTATTAACTCGACCGTTTGGCTCAATGTTAAGATGAATCGCTTTTGCATCAATGTTTGGAACAATGCCGTATTTCCATCGCAGTGCAACCAAAGTCGGAAAAATAAGCTCGACTAGCTGCTTGTGCCATAAAGATGCGCATACCGCAGTTCCCAACTGGGTGTGTTCAGCATGCAAAGACATCAGCTCTGAAAAGGATTCATTCAGCCAAGTATTCAGGTCGATATTTTCGTCGCTAAGCACTTTGAGTTCATGGCGTTGATCAACCTGTGTTAATTCGTTTAACGCCAGATCCAGCGAGCACAGTTTTCTTTCCCCCCATAACGACTGCAAGTGGTTAAAGTCCGTTGTGGTAGAGCCCGATGGAACCGCTTTTAAGGAAGCGGCCTGGATTGATTTGATTTTCATTCTAAAATTTAACTTTGTTGTTCACTTACAAACTGTGAATTATCTATTTCACACTGTATGAGATATCGATACTGTACTCGCGCTGCTTCCATGTAACGAAATCAGGCGCAGCAGGAAACGGTTCCGCTTTTCGGACCAGCTTAATTGCGGCTCGGTCAAACTCACGAATTCGAGACGGTTTTGCGATTTTGTAATCTTTGATCATCCCCAACCTATCGAGGGTAAATACCACCACGACGACACCCTGTTTGCGGCGCGATTTCAGTATTTTGGGCGTGACCTTTTTGGACAGCAAATGTTGTCGAATGAAATAGTCAAACTGCGCCTCATCAGCGATACCACCCGCTTGGTTCCCTGCACCGGTTTCTTTTTGCTGAACGTTTTGCTGCTTCGAGCCGTCTACACCTTGCTCTCCAACTTTCTTTTGCGCAAGCAATTCAGGAGAAGGTTGTACCTTCATCTCTTGAGGCTTTGGTTCGACTTTCCTCTCTTTGGGTTTAGGTTCAACTTTGCGCTCTTTCGTTGGTGGCTTCTCTTTCGGCAATACTTTCTTTTTCACTGGCTCTTTTTTCTGCACCTCAGTTTTCTTTAAAGGTGCTTTTTTAGGAACCGCTTGTTTTACTGGCTCTGGCTCTGGCTCTGGCTCTGGCTCTGGCTCTGGCTCTGGCTCTGGCTCTGGAGGAGGCTCTACAACGTCTTCAACCATGTCTAGTTTTGGGGTGGCAACACTCGCCGGAGTCACGACCGTCGCCCCCATCATTGCTGCCTGCAAACCAACGCTAATTCTTAACATGTCTGTGCTTTTTGCGATGACAATATCTTCCTTGGGAGAGAAATAGAGCCAAGCCGCAGCTATACAGTGAATCACCAATGACAGCAATACAAAGCCAGTAAAGGCCGAGCATCTTACTTTCATGCTTTGCCCTTACTGCTGTAAAGCTAGATGCGAGACGTTCAACTCTAGCTCCTGCAATGCTCCAAATAACGCAACGACCCTTTCCATTGGGACTTGTTTGTCACTGTGAATCACTACGCTCAGTTGGTCTGGATACATTAATTTCTGTTCAATTAGCCTTTCCTTGAGCGAATCTATTGAAAACACGCGAGCATCGTTGACTAACCAAGCATCGTCCCCATCAACCACACCAATTGAAACCACATTTTTTTGCACGTTCGCAACCGTTGGCTTTTCAACGGCCTTCGGAAGTTCGACCTCCATCGTCAACAACGGCACGTTGATCATCAACATCATGAACGCAATGATGACAAAAATGACGTCTATCATCGGCGTCATGGCATCTTGCAGCGAGCTAGATACTTCTTCATCTTCCAAATCAATCATGTTCGGTCTCTTCCAACTGAATACAGTGAGAAAAGTGATTAAGCACATCTGCAGCTTCCGCCAAATGAATGCGAATTCTCGACTTAATTAAGGCATGGCAAAGTACGCACACCACAGCGATAACCATCCCTGCAGCTGTTGTTGAAAGAGCTTGCCAAAGACCATCAGCAACAATTGATGGGTTGACAGGGCCATCACTCAGACCGATGTCGCGAAATGAACGCATCAAACCAATAATGGTTCCCAGCAACCCCAGCATTGGTGCAAGCGATGCAATCGTCGTCAAACCTGACAGTCGACGTTTTAGCCGGTTCGAATAACGAACCAACATGATTTTAATCGCCTCATCACGAACTTCTTTGGTGCTAGATTTATGGTGAACCAGCTCATCGATGACAAACTGATACCCGGTACCAGAGTGTTTCAAAATGTCCAAAGCATTGTTCATTTCATGCTTGTGTAATGCCTGAAAGATCGCTTGATTGTCGCCTTTTGAAAGTCCTTGTTTTCTCAAAACAACAAACAGGCGTTCTAACACTAATGCAAGTGCAATCGCCGAACACAACACCAAGGGCGCACCGGTCGCAATGGCCCAAGAATCAATTAACATAGTTCACCTCTTGTTTCTCAGCTGCTTGGATATGTTGCTCAAAGGCTTTAAGTCGCTTGTAAACAGAGATCAATTCAACAATGGTGGACCAACTGAACACAAGGTAATGTAACGATCCCTCTACCTTATTAAACGCACGGATAATCTGCTGCATGGTGCCGAAGGTAATAAGGCCAGCAATAATGGTCGGCGTTAACATGATGTATGGCAGTATTGAAGAGAGCTGCAGGTAGCTCACTTTAAACAAATCAAAATAGAGGTAATGACGATACATAGTGACGTAATTGGTACGCACGTGTTGAAACAGCTCTTTCATCGATTGTGGTTGAGCTCGTGTGTGGTCGTCTTCACCAAGCACTAACTCTTTACGCAACGCGGCTTCGGCCTTTTGGTTATTGAACTCCAAGCCCGGTAACTTCACACCAACAACCGCAAGCAGAACAGTGCCAAACAAAGCAGAGAGAATCGCTACGTAGATCAATACGTGTTCTACTTCGCCAAAAAATGGCACCGACTTAACTTGTTTACTCAACTCCCATAGCACAGGTTGAAACGCCAATAACGTCATCAATGAACGTAGGAACGATACTCCAAGACGCTCTACGATATTGGCGAAGCGCATAGTATCTTCTTGAACACGCTGCGAAGCGCCCTCTATATGACGAACTTTATCCCAATGCTCCATGTAGTAATTGTGCATTGCAGTGCGCCAACGAAAAACGTAGTGACGCATGAAGAACTCGAGCAAAATAGCAACCGCAATAAAGATCGCTGAGATTCGTAAGAAGGTCCACAAGTGACCATATATATCATTGGCTTGTACAGAGCCGGGATTAGTCAATGCTTGTTGAATGGCATTATAAAAATCACCAAACCATTCGTTGACTTGTACATCCAACTGCACTTTGTACCAAGTTGCGAACAGAATGATCACGCTGCCTACCCAAGACCAAACGTACCAGCGCTTATTAAAGAAAAAACTACGGAACATAAATTAGATACCTTCAGATGACACAGGGGTGCCAATCAAAATTGCTTGTTTAGATAGAGGGATAATCTGGTCAACGATCTCAGATAAGTGCTGCTCAGTGACTCGCTGCTCTAGTGTTTGCATTGACTGCAGATAGTCTGGACCTTGATACTTTTCGTAGCTCAGAGCTAAACGACGCAGCCAAGTATTTGTATCCGACAATCTCAATGATTCTGCGAATTGAATGTCGCCTTGAATACGAGGGTAATTTTCCAAAGGCAGTTGCTGAGATAGGTTTTCTAGCACCGTATTATGAGCTGCCACTAACAAGTCAACTTTCTCTGGTGCCGTAGTAAACTCTGTCGATAAGCGCACTTTATTGTCTTTATTCAAAGTCATCTCAAATCGAATCGAATACACACCACCAAGTTCATGACGAAGCTTATTTTTCAGTGCTTTTTGTACAATTGGATTCAGCGTTGATACCAAGAAACTCGATTCTGGTGTCCACATCATGTCCGCTTCACTTTTGATGGTGACTGTCGATTTATCTTCATCGTGGATTGCCTGTTCCAGAGTGTGGTATCCCGTAGGCAATACAGATTCTCGGCCTTCAAAATCCGATTTACGCGTCACTGCGGCCAAATATGGCAGTACCGACTTTTCGATCTCTTGTTCAGTGGTTTGCCCAACAATGAATAGAGACACCGGTTGTTGGTTTAGGGTCTCAACAGCAGACGTAAAGCGGCTCATGTTTAGCGCTTCAATATCATTGTTTGTTGGTGAAGCGTCTTTTGGTGTTCCCCACAGCGCCGCTCGTTCGGTTTCATGTTTAGACACAATATGAACAGAATCGCTAATAGCTTCTTTAGCTTCTTCAAACTGTTCAGCGTTCAACATCCAATCTGTTTGTGTGATCCAATAAGCACGCATTAAAGGCTCTAGGTTTGAAGCTGCCACTTTTGCAGACAAGTCTAGTTGACTGCCTGATTGTGCCCAGCTCCAAGTAGCATTGTGGTCCTTTTGCCATTGCTGCAACGATTGGTTAGAGATCATATTGAAATCAGTTTGTTGCCAAACCTGTTGAGCGGCTTGTAGCATCCAAGGCGGATACGCAGCACTGTTGTAACCCGCGTGAGATAACGCTTTGATATAGAGCTCGCCATCGGACGTTTTGCGATCTAACCAAATCACTTGATCACCGTTTACCAAAGTCCATTGAACAACGACTGGTGAGAAGTGTTTATGCTTACTTGTTACATGTGGTGTTGGAAGTACAGGCTTAGCAAGCTCAAGTGTCTGTGTTGCTTTCCCTTTTCTCGGGCTTTCAGTGAGTTGAGCTGATTTTACTTTTGATGCAGGTACCACTTTCATAGCCGCATATCGTTGCGATGAAATTTGCTTTGAAAGTTGTCCAATTTCCTCAATCGTAGGTAGTGTACGCTGCTGTCCACCAGGGATCTGGTAGAACATGAACTGGTCTGGTGCGCTAAGGATTTGATTAAGACGTTCGTTAAGCTCTTCAACCGTTAGAGCATCGATCCACTTAAGTGTACGTGCAGATTTAATTTCATAATCTTCTTCTACGCTCTCTTGCATCACTGCAGATGTAAGTTTGTCTTCCCATTTAGCAAAATCACGCTTTGGAATGATTTGTCGGTTTCTTTGGACAGAGGCTCTCGCCTTCTCTTTCAAGGCCTGCAGAGCTGACTCATTGATTCCATTCTGCTTTAGTCGCTCGATTTCAGTCAGTACAACTTGTTGCCCTAAAGCGTGATTCGTTGTTTTGGCTGCCATCGCCGCAATCAGTCGATCATTAGTCGGCTCACTAAAAGAGATATGAACAGATGAAATCGACGCATCGTACTCAGATTTTGATGCACGAACAGAGGGCTTTACTAGCTTTCTAATGAAGTAATTTTGCAGTCTCTGGTAGGCACCCGCCTCAGTAATACTTGGTTCCATTTTACTTCTAAAGCCATAAACAACCGCCGAGGTTGTGCCTTTTGGATCTTGAACCTTACCGATCACTAAGCCTTCTTTGAGAGGAAGCTTCACATAGTCTCTATTTGGTACAGGAGCAGCGTCTTCATACCCAAAAGTGTTTTCGATTGCCTCAATAAGCTTGCGGTCATCAAAATAACCACTCGCCACCAAGGTCATATTGCCCGGCACGTAATATCTATCGTAGAAAGCGCGAATATCCTCAATCTCGACATCTAGAATGGCGTTCTTAGTGCCAATAGTTGGACGATCTACATAGCGAGATCCATTTCGAACTACCTGCTTTTTGGCTGTATTGACTCGTTCAGCAACACCAGCACCTCTGCGCATCTCTTCAAGTATGACTCCACGCTCAAGCTGCCAATCTTGATCTTTCATTTTTGCACCAAAGGCTAAATCACTCAGCAATTTGACAGATTGCGAAACATCTAGAGCGTCATTGGGGCGAGTTCTCACCATGTACTGAGTCTCAGTTTGGCGGGTCATCGCGTTGATTTGAGTGCCAGTTTTCCAACCTACTTGGTCGAAGAAACGATGCATGTCGATACTGTGCGCACGGTTCGAACGAAAGACCATGTGCTCAACAATATGAGCCATGCCGCGATGCTCATCATCAACAGAACCAGCGTTGACGATCAAACGAAGATTAAAGGAGTCTTTTGAATTTTGACTGTTATGAAAAACATACTGGAAGCCATTATCCAAATAGCCGTGATTGAGGTCTGAACTCCATTGAATTTCTTTTGCAAAAGCACCTGTGCAGGCCAATACCAAACTCGATGCAATGATACAAATAGAAACGCACCCACTAAGAAACATAATAATAACAACGCTATAACATATTGAATAAAAAAGCACATCCAATGAGAAATTGATTTGATAATGATTATCAATAATTTTCTCATTAGCATTGAAAACGATTCCAAGATTACTATATTATGCGACGCACATCCAAGAATTTTATTGAAAGTAGCCATGCCATCATCTGGGTAAATAGAGCCAGACCATGGCTTTAAAAACAAGAATGTCATTTAAATGACCTAAAACTGCTACTTAATCGATCAAAAGCCCAGTCAAAGCCATTCTTTTAAAGTGGTTAATTGGGATTATTTAGTTGAATGATTATTAATATCATTTAATTTTAGGTCTGGTAACGGTATCAGACACATGCAGTGGTATGACTTGCACAAAGTCATTTTTTGAATCTTTAAATAAAAACAAAAGAATCGACGAAATGAATAAAAATGTTATTGCGCTGGCAATTTTGTCAGCTTTAGGGAGCCCAGTCAGCTACGCTAATGAGCCAGTTGATCTTGGGGATATTGAAATATCGGATGGAAACAGCAGTAACGACAGCGCTGTAAATTCTGATGCTATTTATGAAAGCTATGACCCGATTGACTCAGGTACATCGGTAATGAGTGAAACCAGTGTCCAGAACAATAAATCGGGTGGTATTGATACAACCGATCTACTGAAATCGTCACCTTACGTTCAGATGGACAATAGTTTGGATGACGCTACTCAAGAAAACATCCAGTCTATTCGCCCGCAAAACTTCTCGATTTCAGGTGGTAACTACTACGACAATAACATCCAGATCGACGGCGTATCGGCAACGTCCATTCATGATGTCGTTAAGCCAACGAACAATGATGGTTCGACGAATAATTTGGATTGGAATAATGTCGTCGGTCAGACAAGCCAAAGCCTTTATGTAACACCCGATTTGATTGGCTCTGTTGAGATCATGGACTCCAACATCTCGGCGGAGCATGGCGACTTTGTCGGCGGTGTTGTGAACTATGAGCTTCGCAAGCCTAAAAAAGAGTTTGGCTTCAGCCTAAGTACCAGCTTCCAAAACGACAGCATGGTGGAATACCATGAGCCGACAGAAATCGATCCTGATGACGATCCTATTGCTCCACCGGAATTCACTAAACAACAAACTACCGTCAGCTTTGATCTGCCACTGACAGAGAAGCTTAGTGTTCTCACGTCCTACAGCAAAAGTACCTCTGAAGTCGAATATACACAAGATGAAGCATACGGTGGTACAACCGGCAACAATGGTGACACTTCTGAAAACTTCTTATTGAAAGGGGTTTACGAGTATCGAGACGACCTCACCTTCGAAGGTCAGATCATCCATAGTCCTTACGAAAGTGAGCGCGATTTACAGAATGCACGCAATGACCTAACCATCAGCAACTCTTCAGGCACCCAAGGTTATCTGAGTGCAACAGGCTTTTCTGGATCAACAGATTGGAACACCAAACTTTCTGTCTTACATAATGATGCATCACGTACGTCAAACAACGAACGGTACCAAATGGATGGCGAGTTCTTAGACTGGTGTAACACCACATCAAACTGTAACGATGGCGGTATCGGCGACTTAGAACAGTTGCAGACCGATTACGCCTGGACAACTTCGTTCTCGACAATGCTTGACCAAGGTACGTTGAACTACGGTAGCGAGATAAAATACACAGATGCTGGCAAATCTCGACCAGAAGATGTGTACTACTATTACAGCATTAAAAAGTCGGCTGCCGATGATTTTATCTGCGATCCTAACGACAAATCTTGTACGCCAGATATGGCCAACTGGAAACATACTAAATACGACGCTTTTGACGCTGATGTCGGTGTGTACAGCCACGCACTTTGGGCAGAATACCTTACTCAATTTGGCCCCGTAGAAATGAGAGCTGGTACGCGCTACTCATACGATGACTTTATGGAAAACCATAACCTTGCACCGCGTTTAACTGCAAGCTGGGAGTTTATCGAAGAGACATACCTAACTGTGGGCGCAAACCGTTACTATGCCAACAAGATGATAGGTTATGCGATCAAAGAGCAAACACCTGCTCACACCTGTTATCAACGTGATATGAAAGACACCAGTGATGGCGGTTGGGGCGGCGTACCGGGAGACTGGTATGAGTGTTCAAGTCAACCAAGTGTTGATAACTACAGCGATTCAGACCTAGACACGCCATACAGTGACGAATTGACGTTAGCAATCACCATCCCTACTTTCTTAGATGGTAATGCGCGCTTCAAAACCGTTTATCGTCAGAACCGCTCACAGTTTGCAAAAAGTGATGAGCTAACGGATGCCAATGGTGATGATTACTACGAAATGACCAACGACGGCGAGACTGATTACTACGGTTACTCAATCGAATGGTCAGGTAATTATAAAAAACACTTCTTCAATGCCAACGTAACTTGGTCTGAAACCAAGAACAATGGATTAGTCGATTACACCACCGATCCAGAAGATGAAACTGAGCTTGTTTACTACAAGGGTCAGATCATGACGATGGCTGATATGTATGAAGATGACGCTCGTCAGAACTACGCCGCACCATTCAGAGCATCAGCTTCATGGTCAGCACTGTGGTTTGATGACGTGCTGATGACTAACGCTACCGTTTACTACCGCGGTAAGTATGAATATCTCACAGACACACGAGATAACTACACCGACACTGACGGCAGCAGATACGACATTTATGATGTCGAGGAGCAAAAAGCAAAAACCACTGTCGACCTCAATGCCACTTATCGCTTCCTGAAGTATAAGCAGCATAATGCTTCAATTGATCTACGAATCAAGAACCTATTCGATGAAGTTAATGGCAGTGAGTCCAATTACCAGATCGGACGTTCTTTCTGGGTCGGCTTAAATTACTCAATGTAATATCAGCCGTAGAACGAATTAACCCTTCAAATAGGTTAATTCGTTCATTATTTGCGCGAGATCGGTCACATCTCGCGCAATCGACCATCCATAAAAAACAATTCCATCATTTTTTACTACCCACCTTTAAAATTGAGGTATATACTCTTTCTTATCCCTAGATGGAGGCAGAAATGGATACCCAAAACACCACGACTACGTTTCAACAGCTAAAAACCGGTGCAGACGCATACATTCAGCGTCGTAATCAACGCTTGCTAGCCAACCACCGTAAAGAACTGCGTAACTTTACACGAGCAGAAGCATCAACCTACTTAGGTATTGATGCGAAAACACTGGATCGTTACGTGACTTCTGCTGACATCGATCCACGTCGTCATGAAGACTCACAGTGGTCTATCGACATCTCAGAAATGTACAAAGTGCGCGACCTACTGCCGGAAAATCTACGCAAAGATGCGAAGTTTATCCGCAGCGATAAGCAAAAAGCGCAAGTTATGGTCATCCAAAACCAAAAAGGTGGTGTAGGTAAAACCGTATCAGCAGCGACCATTGCTTCTGGTTTAGCGACTGAATTCCACCAAGAGTATCGCGTTGGCCTTATCGATATGGACGGCCAAGCAACACTTTCTATGTACTACGCTCCAGAAGCGGAACAAGAAGGTTACCTTTCTGTTGGCGATCTTATGATGCGCACCTTTGATTTAGATGAAGGTGAAACATTTGAGCAAGCCGTTTCGGAAGCATTCTTAGAAACCACCATCCCTAACTTGCGTATTCTGCCTGCAGCGCAAAGCGATCGTGCTATGGAAGGTTGGTTCCACGAACGAGTATTTAGCCAAACTCTGGCATCACCATACTCGCTGCTGCATGACATTATTGAAAGTGTTCAAGATGAGTTCGATATCATCATCATCGATACTCCACCATCACTTGGCTATGCGACGTTTAACGCATATTACGCGGCGACCAGTGTGGTATTCCCACTATCGATTACTGAAAACGATATCGATGCAACTTGTTCGTACTTTAGCTACATCCCACAAGTGTGGGCACTGCTAGAGAATGCAAACCACCAAGGTTATGACTTCATGAAGATTTTGCTTACAAATCATCGTGATAGCTCAACGACTACAGACTTGATGAACAACCTATACGACCAATTCTCGCCGTATCTGTACTCGAAAGAGTTCAAACACAGCGAAGCGGTTCGTCAGGCATCTTCTCTTCTTTCGACAGTTTTTGATATGTCGAAAAGTGAGTACCCAAAAAGTAAAGCGACCTTCCAAAGCGCGCAACAAAACAGCTACGAAGTCACCAGCCAGATCCTCCGCGATATTCTGAACGTGTGGCGTGAACAGGAGAATAGTTAATGGCTAAGAAACGTGGCGGTAGCCCTCTAGGAAATACACCTGGCTCCATTGCAGCGCAGCAGTCAGCAGCGAAAGCAACAGTGGAAACGCTGACTAGCCAATTGACTAAAGAGCTAGAGAAGTCGGGCCAAAAAGCGGCTGACTTTCTTCAAGAAAAGTTCGGTATTGGCTCTGTTGGCCAACAAATGGTTTGGAAATTGGCTTCTGGCAATACTGCAACATTCAATGAAGTGACACTGTCATTTAATCAAGTAAAAGCAGATACTTACGTCACTTTTGATGTAAATGGTCGTGACCAAAGCCTGCTCACTAAAGAATCACTCGAAGACCTTAACTCTCTTGAGTTCCAACAGTTCTACCCAGCGGTTGGCCGTGAAGTCGATGGCCAGATTGATGTACTCGATGGTTCTCGTCGTCGTGCTTGGTTCTTACTTCAAGAAGGACGCGTAAAAGAGTTCAGAATTCTTGTTACCCAAGACGAGATTTCAACTTCTGATGCTAAAGCGCTAGCGAAACAGTTACAAACGGCAAAAGAGCACAACCAACGCGAAATTGGTCTTCAATGCCAAACGATCATGAACAGCGGTAATTACACTCAAGAAGACGTTGCTGCGATGATTGGTATCAGCCGCCCAGCGGTGAGTAAGGCACTAAAAGCAGCCAGCATTGATCAACGCATTATCGCCCTATTCCCAGTAGTAAATGCATTATCACACACAGATTATGCTCTACTTGGAAAAGTGATGAAGACATACCAAGAAGACAGTAAAGGCTTAACCGCGTTTATCCAAAAATTGGGTAAAAAAGCTGTCAATGTTCAGGTTGAACATTGTAGTGACGAGAACAAAGAAGCCCTACTCTCTTTGATCAAATCAGAGCTAAAAATTGCGGAATCTAAAAAGGTAACCGACAAAGCTGAAGTCACTCAACTCGCTGAATTTGCTAGTAAAGGTATGTTTGCACGTAAGAAAGTTAAAGGTCGTAACTTCTCTTACGAGTTTGGCCGTTTATCGAAAGAACTGCAGTCAGAACTTGATGAAGCGATTCAAGCTGTACTGGATAAAGCAACCCAAGACTAGCTAACCCAATAGCTAAAATAAGCACCTTTATCTAGTTCAAAAAAGGCTGAAACTTATACTTCCAATATAAGTTTCAGCCTTTTTCATTTTAGCCTTTCGCCTAGCGGTGCTTATATTGCGTTGGGCAATAACCTCGCGTTACTTCAGAGCTGCGAAACTTGGTATGCTTAGTTTTACGCCCTGAAACCCTCGCTCGCCAAAGCTTAAAACTTCCAGGTTTCAGTTGTTTTCTCATAAATCGGATTACTTCTGGTTCGCTCAGCCCAAACTGTAGCTCTATGGCTTCGAATGGAGTCCGATCTTCCCAAGCCATTTCTATAATCCGTGACTCGCTCTCTTCACTCAACATCATTCGTCAATTCCACACTAAAAAAGAAGAATTTTACGTTCAGAGCTGGTGTTGGGTTCATCTACGAATCAAAGTTTTTGTTTAGAGCGTGGCATGTTCAGGGTAGCCAATAACTCGTCTACAACGAAAATGATATATTCCTAGCGATACCTACTCCAAATGCGATTACCTCTTCTAGTCATACTATACAGATTAATTTTACATTTGAGACTCAGCCACACCATATAGAACGTAAGCCACTGTTTATTCGATATAATTTACATTAAGATAGTAAATATAAAAAACTAGGTAGAAAGATTCTGTCTAATAAAACTGTTATGTGCTTTGAGGGACGATATGAGATTTCCAGATTTACGTTTGCATGATTCAGTCGTTCAATCTGTCGAGTATTTATGGGAGAAAAAGTCAGTTCGAATAACTGGATTACTATGCTCGAAAGAGAGCGTGCAGTTCGAAATTAATTTCTCAGCGGTATCAGCCGTGAATATAACCCAAGCGGAGCCGTGGGGACCATCGGTTTCAGTCAACGAAGTAAGAGTGTCAGAGAAAGGAACGTACATTATAGAGATGCAATCAGGAGACGATATCCAAGTATTTGCTAGTTCCTTCACCTACAATGAAGTACATACATAACAAGGCGTTAAATGGCTAAGAGGATACAAATTGGATTCGAAGAAATCGACACACCTATTGAATGATATTGGACATATTGTTACATCTGAGATTACGCCTAACTGGACGGAACTCTTTATTGAAGCTGAAATTGATGCTGAGTTAGCTGACCTCTGTGCTTGGTATTTGGACGAAAATGGAGAAGAGCATTACCCCAATATAACTAGAGAGCTTGTTAACTGCTTCGTGGAACTTCGAAGACATAGCAAGGATAACGAGAAAGGCGCTTGGACGAAGTGTTTTTACAATCTAAAGTCAAACGGGAAGTATGTCATAGATTTCTCATATGGAAAGCCTCGCTGGTCTTGATATACGTATAACGGGCTCAGTGAGCATGAAAAACTAGTGGTTATCACATTTGTTGAACCGGGGGGGACAGCCCTTACATTTTCGCAAATGAAACGGCTTGGTTTATCTAGTTCTGCCATCGAGTCTTTGGTTCAAAAAGAACTACTTTGGACCTTAGTTAGGTCTGATGGTATGACTGAAAGTTTCGTATTAGATATGGCGTTGTATATCAAAGCATTAAGTGCAATAAATGAGTCCACTCACTAACAGGGCGTGTGGTCAAGTAAAGGACGAGTATTTCCTAAGATGAGAACGAACTTAGAATTAGAAGCGAAAAAGCTTACAAGCCTACTCGGTAACAAAAAAGTATCTGAGATTTATCGCCATCGAGAAAGTGAACTGTGCATAGAATTCTCTGATGGTTCCAGACTTTTCGTTAATTGCAATGAAAATAGAAGCCTCGAACTGTCAATAACTGGTTGCGCGAGCATTAAGAACTGTTGAAGAATATAACAATTTTTTCAAGAGCGATTCGCATTACGGTGTCATATAGCATATGGAGAAATGGCGTTGGCAGCATTTGTTTTAGTACTCATATTTTATGTAATTTGGCGCACTCAGAAGCCGCTCGCAGACATATATTTGTGTGATGCGACTGACATTGTTAGTAAAGAATATAGAGGGACAATGCTTCAACTGGTCAGCATTAAGTCCAATAAAGAAATATACGAAATTTGCTTCCAATTAAAGGCAACCAGTTGTTTATGGAATCGAAAAAAACATATCTATACAAGAAAGCAGTTTGAAGAACTTTTGGGTTGTTTAGATAAAGGTTTGAGTGGTCGCTTTGATTCTCCAAACGGAAAGGTTATTGAGGTGGTGCATTCTCACCCTCTAGGTGAAATCTTACTTCATTTATCAACACCATTGTCATGGCAGCAATATACGTTAGAAAAGAAAGTAATCAATTCTATCCGTTCTGATCTAAGTAATAATCTTATTTAACAAATATTTAAAACAGATCCCCAAGATATGGCATTAAGTGATAGTGTTGCTCACTACATCAACGCAGTGCCATACACAAAGGAAAAGCCTGTGACTAAAAGGATTCAAAATAGAGAAGTTAAAGTGTGTCCAGTAGTACTGCGCAAATCAGGTTCGAATTTGGAGTTGCTAGTATTCGAACATCCTTTGGCCGGTGTGCAATTAATAAAAGGTACGTTAGAGCTGACAGACAGTTCAATAGAGAGCGCAGCACTTAGAGAGCTTACAGAGGAGTCAGGTATATCCAAAGTTTCCAGAACTAAATACCTCAGAAGTTGGGAAAGTGGTTTCCAAAATCAACTTTGGCATTTTGTCCTGTGTGAAGTATCGGAAAGTTTACCAAACAACTGGACCTTCTACACACAAGATGATGGCGGCCACGAGTTCAATTTTTTCTGGCACAAACTCGGAGGTTGTCTGGAATTTGAATGTCACAAAGTGTTTTGTAAAGCCATTAAACAAGTCGAAACTATGTTTATACAACAGGCATATCAAAGTGATACATAACATTTGGCACTCTCATTTAAACACGGTTCCCAAAGTCCACCACTAACCTTTTACCACAACCAGAGGTCCCTTCATTGACGTTAGTATGTAAAACAGAAAGATTGGCTATTCGCCAGCTTACGCTCAAAGATACAGATTTTGTCATCCGTTTATACAATGATGAGTCTTTTATCCGCAATATTGCCGATAAAAACATCCGTACCTTAGAAGATGCTAAGAACTATCTTACCAATGGTCCATTGGCTAGTTACGAAACATACGGTTTCGGCCTGAACCTAGTCTCGCTACGCAAAACGGGTGCACCTATAGGAATTTGTGGCGTATTAAAACGCCCCGAGTTAGACAATCCAGATCTTGGTTATGCATTTCTACCGGAATATTGTAATCAAGGGTATGCGACGGAGGCTTCTATCGGGGTACTTCAACATACTGTTAAAGCTCTATCTTTAGATACTGTGCTAGCTGTTACCTTCCCCAGTAACAAAGGTTCAAACCGAGTACTAACAAAAGTAGGCTTTGAGCTGAAGGGCACCATCGAATTGTATGGTTTAGAGAACAACTTATATGAATACCGAGCGTGAGATGGCCTTGTGACTTAACTCGACGCAAACTTCAAATTAACTCAATCGCACTCAGTTAATGCCAATATCGAGAGCTCCCCTACCCCTTAGGTTACATTTTCGCTTCAAGACCGCCAGCATCACTAAGACAATCTCATCATCCACACTTAACCTCTAACGACTACTTTACTCGTTAGTTTTAAAGAAAATTGAGACATTTTGTTTGTTGCTACGTAGTGGTTCAAAAAACGAGAAACCACATGAAAACAGTCAACATCGTATGGTTCAAACGCGACCTTCGACTCACCGACCATCCCCCTTTATTCAATGCACTATCGTCCGATCGCCCGACAATTTTGCTCTACATATTCGAGCCTTCATTGCTCAACAACCCTCACTACTCAGAGAGGCATTGGCGATTTGTGTGGCAGTCTCTTGAGTGCATGAACGAAACGTTAGCTCATCACGGACATCAAGTCTCTGTAATGCAGGGAGACGCGTTAGAGTGCTTCCAAGAGATACAATCTAAGTACCTAATAGATACCGTCTATTCCCATCAAGAGATCGGCTTGAATTGTACTTTCGAGCGCGACCGCTTGCTCAAGGGATGGTTCGATGCCGAAGGTATCGCTTGGCAAGAGTCTCAGCAGGGGGCTGTCTTGCGCGGATTAGCAAACCGAGAGGACTGGGATAAAAACTGGTCTTTAGTCATGCGCTCTGAAATATTAAAGCCTGAACTGTGTAGTGAACACTTACATACTTTAGACTCTAAACAAGTTGACCATGCATTCACCCCTCCCAAATCATGGACGAATTTAAGTAGTGGCATGCAAACAGGCGGAAGTAAGCTTGCATGGCTAACACTTCACGACTTCTTTAACCGCAGAGGTAAAGACTACTATCGCAGCCTTTCTAGCCCAATCACATCTAGAAATGCTTGCACTCGCTTGTCTCCCTATCTTGCGTGGGGCAACATCTCGCTTCGTGAGGTCTACCAAGAGCTATTGCAACATTGGAACGTGCCCGGCTTTCGTCGTAGCTTAATCGCCCTATCATCTCGGCTCCACTGGCATTGTCATTTCATCCAAAAATTCGAATCAGAGTGTGAGATGGAGTTTCGTTGCACCAATACGGCCTATGAAGCGTTACTCTCACAATCTTGTAATACAGATCCAAATCACCTCTTGGCTTGGAAGTCAGGTAATACTGGATTTCCTTTGGTCGACGCCTGCATGCGCTGCTTACATCACACCGGATACATCAATTTCCGAATGAGAGCGATGTTGGTCAGCTTCCTTACCCATCACATGAGCATGGATTGGCGGGAAGGCGTGACTCACCTAGCCCAGTTATTTCTCGACTTTGAGCCTGGTATTCATTATTCCCAGTTCCAGATGCAAGCTGGCGTGACCGGCATTAATACCATCCGCATATACAACCCTATCAAGCAGGCACAAGAACATGATTCAGATGGGGAGTTTGTCAAAAAATGGGTGCCTGAGTTAGAACAAGTTCCTACGCCATTGATATTTGAACCGTGGAAGATGACACAAATGGAAGCTGCGATGTATCAGTTGGAACAAGATTCACCATACCTAGACCCAATTTTCGATCTGAACGAGAGAGCACGCGAAGCGAGAGAACGACTGTGGTCTTGGAAAAAACGCATTGATGTTAAAAATGAAGGAGCGCGAATTTTAGCTAGGCATGTACGTCAAACCAATAAACGCGCAACCAGTTGATCGCAAAACAAACCTTTGACGTAAATATCTTCCTAAACAAAGCCTTCGCCAATCACATTGAGACTATGGGTAGACACATGAGAGAGTTAACTTTTTCGCACGATGATATTCAAACCATGGAAAAGCGTTTCCGTACTCGATTGGTCAACTCGATATCGGGATTCAAAAGCGCTAATCTGATAGGGACAAGAGATGAACAAGGACAAGAGAACCTTGCAATCGTTAGTTCTGTCGTCCATTTGGGCTCACACCCTCCCCTGTTGGGCTTTATTGTTCGCCCGTGTAAAACGCCAAGACACACGCTTCAAAACATCATTGAAACCAAGTCGTTCACAATAAACAGCGTCAACGACAAGATTTTCCAACAGGCACACCAAACATCGGCTCGATACTCAAAATCAACTTCCGAGTTTAGTAAGGTGGGACTCACTCCTTATTACGACGGCAACTGCCCTGCCCCGTTCGTTTTAGAAAGCCGTTTAAAAATCGCGTTAACTCTGAAGGAACGTATTGACATTAAGAGCAATGACACGGTAATGCTTGTTGGAGAGGTCAACACCATTCACGTTCCAAGAATGGCGATCATGCATGATGGTTTTCTAGACCTCGACGCGTTAGGCACAGTCACGATTTCGGGGCTAGATAGTTACCACAGTACTCAACGCATTAACCGTTTAAGCTATGCTAAGCCAGACAAAAGTGTATTTCCACTAACCACCGACGGTGAGCCATCGTCATGGGCAGCTGTTAACCCTGTGCCGGAATAGCCGTGATTGAGCCTAGCTCGTTTTAGGCTTTTTAATCACGTCCCAAGAGCATTCTGGTAAAGACCTCTCTCGATGCAGGAGTGTTTTCTCTATCGACTATGTATTTGACATGGTCATTGTTCTTGGCGGATGGAGATAGCTCAATACTCCAAAGCGCGTTGATTTGATTCGGTACCATCGAATATCGCACATCGATGATTCGATGTTGGTTGTAAGGATCTAATGCAAGGTATCCATTAGAAAAGCGAGAAAACCGGCCAATATCTATCATCTGCTGACTACCTTGCGACACCCACGGCAAGTCAGTAGCAACATTTAGCTTAGCAATAGAATCTCCCGGATATGCTTTAACATCAGGCCCGACCCTAACCGCATCCACAAAATAGGTGTCATTCACTTCATAAACGACTTTCCAAACAAGGAGGTTGGCTAACGTTGGCTTTACTTCCACGGCTACAGGAGTATGTTGACGCTCGTTAGCTAGCTCCAACCCAGCAGCTTCCGCTCTATCTTTCTGTATTCCCCCAATAATCAAATAGACAAATGTCCAGCTCATCGCCACCAGAGCGAACTTAGACTTGTACTTCCAGAAAGCGAGAATAACCAGAACCAATAATGGCAATGTAAACACAGGGTCGATAACGGAGATGATACTAAAGGCAACGCGTTCATCGGAGATAGGCCAAAGCAGCTGCGTTCCGTAACTGGTGCAAGCGTCTAGCATGCCGTGGGTACCGTAACCCAGCGCACAATAGAACCATGTCCGCTGGAAAGAGAGATCGCACCGCTTTGCAAAAATGAAATAGAAGACTAACGCGCAAAGCAAACTACCAAAGGGGATAAACAACAAGGAGTGGGTAAACTGTCGGTGATACTCAAGAAACAATAACGGATCTTGGCTAGAACGGATGAGTACATCCAAATCGGGTGCCATCCCAGAAAGCCCGCCCAAAACCGCGGCAGCCCTCAGGTGCTTCCCCTTACTTACTGCCAGTGTCAACGCTGCGCCCAGCATCCCTTGCGTCAATGGGTCCATTTATAACTCTTTGATAGCATTAATCTAAATGACTCATACTATTTAGAGTAGACGCATTTATTGGCCTATGTGAAGGCAAGCCAACATTTATATCCAGTAGAGGGTTGTGGCCTTCCTTCCCTTATTTAGGCCGCTTGTGATTGTGCAAGAGCAAACTCACGAATCTGCTTCTCTTTGAAACTCGATAATATAAACATCATTAGGTAACCAGAACACAATGCGATAATGATCGCCACAACATTGTCAGTAAACGCAGATATTACATAGAACATAACAACCAGCGTCGCGATACCTGTTAAGCGAATAAATAAGCTTGTTTTAAAGTGTCCGTTTGCTTTGATGTAGGCCAGTTGGTGGGCATTTAGCATCATAAAAATAAAGAAGATAGAGAAGTGGAACAACACTGGTGTTGCGCCTGCATACTCAGCTGGGAAAAGCGCTTCAACAAGGTTTGTACCGAACAACAGCATCGTCAAGAAAAACGCACCGCTGACAATAAATGACAACTTAAACACCCATCGACGGATAAGCTGAATCTCAGAGAATTCTCCATTTCGAACCTTCACAGACAGTTCAGGCAGAACAAAGCGGTAAATTGGGAATACGAATAACATCGTCATGTATGTGAAGACCGGACGCACCACAACCTGAAAATCACCCAATTCATCAACGCTGAAGTAGCGAATAGTTAGCAACACAGCAATGTAAATCATAAGAATGCTTGCTCCTGCTTCGAGTGTCGCAGTAAAGCTCTTTTTCACATAGCCGTACATGTCTGAATTAAGCTGTACAGGCTTGATTGGCAGAGTCGATATCTCTTTTCTTCGGCTGATATACATATAGAGCGCTGTTATCAACGAAGATATGGTCAAACCATAGAACAACGCCGTTAACGCACTGAATCCAGCAATATAGTAAGCGAATAGAAACAGAGCCACGTTCAAGGCAGGGTCAAGCCAAGTGGTGCGGTTAGTGATGTCGTACAAACGATACATAGCAACTAAGTTGGTAAAGTAGAGCTTAAGCCCCAAACCAAAAATGATGCCCACCAACTGCAAGTATTCAACACCGATATCCAAGCTGTGCTTGATGTAAGGAATCACCCCACCCCACGTCATTAGGACGACGACAATAAGAGTAAAGCGGAAGATATTGATAATATCGATATCATTCTTGGTTTGAGAATACGTCACGACCATGGATGAGCGGAAGCCCGTCATCAGTATCATGGACAGAGAAATGATATCAACGACAGTATGAAAGAGCGCCAAATCGGCTTTTGCTACCCAGCCGGCAAGCCAGATCTTAAAGGTAAAACCTATCGCAATGCTGATTAATGTTGCCCATATACCGGAAAGAAACGCCTTCTTTACCTTGGTGACTGATTGTGAATGCATTTCGAATACTACTGTCATAGGTGAGATTTTCACATAGTATTGAAAGCTATTCTCATTTACAACAAAACTCTGCTGTAGCTCTTATAACATTGGCTATGCAAGAAGCCAGATCAAAAGCATGTGCACTTTCTTAAGAAATTGAAGGAACAATCCGTTTGTAGACAGCACACACGACAACGTCTCTCTACACAAACTCATCATGATTGCTTAGGCGCTAGGCTGAAAGTATGTCGCCTATAGGTTAGGCGTGACACTGTCCCTTTAGCATCAAATAATCGAATAGACATTACTAACCCAAAAGTTAAATAAGTAATACAGCTTTGGAATGAGCGAAAAACTTGTCAATGTTCAGCCTGAACATTCCTTTCTAATAGCGTCTTGAGTAGCAGAAATACAGCGCCACTGTACGTGGCCGTGCTAGAGATTTAAGTGGAACTCACGAAACTCTCTTGGTGAATATCTGGTACTTTTTTTGAAGGTGTTCGAAAAGGTAGACAGACTCTCGTAGCCGACATCAGCGCAAGTATCAGTAATCGAGAGTCCTTGCTTTAAAAGTTCTTTGGCTTTTGCGATTCGCATACCCCGTAGGTAGTTTCTTGGCGTCAGACCATACAGCTGCTTAAAAGTACGAACATAATGAAATCTAGACATAAAAGCAGCCTGAGCTAAATCATCCAGCTCGAGTTTTTGAGCATAGTGCTTTTCCATGAACGCTTTAGATTGCCTGATTAGGGCATAGTGTCGCTCAAGCGTTGCTATGTCGCGGTATAAGCGATCTATCTCTTATTCATAGAATGTCTTAGGGGTTGATGCCATCGTGACCAAAAACATCGATTAGGGACAACAGGAAGTTTAGCATGAGATGAGAGTATAAACGTAAGGAGCGCCACACTCTATGACGCGCCTTCTAGACATAAGTTAGCGATAGACTAAAAAAGGTTTCTTCTCAGTGGAATACACTAAGACGGTAGCGACAATCGTATATGACGCACTAAGCATCGAGTACGAACTAGGCACTAAAGGCACAACGTCAATCGGTGAGTTATTAAAGCCGCAGCGCGAAGCTCTAACTTTCGGTATCGAACCTAGTTCAGCTATCGACAAGGCTCAAGAGCAATTATGAGCATCAGAAGTACCAATTGAAGTACGCAGTACAAGGTTTGTAAAGTCACTACCTACGAATGGAATCTGTTAGGTCGTAGGTTCAACCTACAGCTACGCACTTCGGGTTTAACCTCGGAACTGGTCATTAAATGAAAAAGGCAATAGGCCCATTTCTGTCACACGCCTGTCGCATTGACAGATGTGTGACAGAAGGCTGCCGTTTCTTGGTGGACATCCCCACGCACTCGGACCCATCCTCCCACGCATCCCCCGATCTCAATTTGGTTAAGTTTATCTTGACATAGCTACTTTTGGATCATAGTTTGGCGAAGCCCTTTTAATTATTTTAATTATTTTAATTATTAAAACTGTTAAAATATTTTAATTCTAAAGATGGGTCTGGCGAGGGTAATTTAGTCAGCTGTCACTTGAGGGTTGGTTGCTAACCATAAGGCTTGTCGTCCTCATTCGTCCCGAAATTTTTGTTATTGCATCCTGATTGAGTGACAGCATTGTGACACTTTTGGTGCGTCTTATGCTTATTTCATACCATTCCTGCCCTTAATTTCTGTTATCACCATCATCCACTAGCTCTTTATGTGGCACCAATCTGTCAGTCAGCTGTCAGTCAATTACCAATTAATTATTACGTTTATCGTTGATAAGTTGTTCAAGCAACTACCTCATGTGAAAAAATAAACATTTCTCAATTGTTCGTTGAGCAAGTTGTTTTTTGTCAATCGAAATATGAAGACTTAAGCTGATGTGATTCTAATTGGTATATTTTGGTGACCAGTAGACCGGACGTTTGTTGCCTTTGAGTGTATGGTTCGAGGTTAAGTTTGCTCGGTAGGGGCTGAAGTATCTGCACCAATTGTATGTAATTACCACAAGTTTCATCAAGTACAGCAATCATGACATTCCCCGCTTCTCTCGGCTCGATTGAATACTCAACGCCGAGAGCAATCAGCCTTTCATACTCTTGTTGTGCATCGTCCAAAGAAAATGATGTCCATGGAATACTCGCCTCTTTCAACGCTTGTTGATAATGGCGAGCTGGCTCAAACTCCATTGGTTCTAACAGCAACTCAACACCCGACTGCTCTTGTCGGGAGACCACTTGTACTCATAAAGTGGCACTTCTGTCTTCTTAATAAAACCTACTGCATCAGTGTAGAATGCAAGCCTTAGAGTTACTCATTCTATATCGCGTTGTTTTGATCGCTATAGCGCTACAAATCTTACTGTATGGAGTCTATCTCGCAATATAAAGTGACAATGTCACTTAAAGTAAGCATTCACGCTTTCTAATAGACAAGGACGTATGACTAATCACTCATCACGGACAAGCTAAAAGAATATGATAGATGACTTCTGAGGTTTTACCTTTTAATCCTATAGTAAATGCGACATCTTTTACTTGGGATCTTAACTCCCCTAGCCTCACGTCAGATATACAGAAATCAAACTCTTGATTCGATGTAAGTGTAGAGGCATCGGCAGTACGTAACACTAACTTGGGCGCGACGTTCTACAGTGAATTGCGGTTCTATGTTGTCAATGTTCAGGCTGAACATTGACAAAAAAGAGACACAATCGCAGTCTAAGATTAGTTATCTAGACGATTAATGATATGACGAATAGAGCCCAATACGTCGGATGCCATCATACCGACTTGTCCATACATATTGGCATTGTGATCCGCAGCCATACTGTGAATGACACTACCTAGTATTGCTGCATCAATAGGTTGATACCCTTGTGCTAAGAGTGACGAGATGAGGCCAGCAAGTACATCCCCCATCCCACCAGTCGCCATCCCAGCATTACCTGCGTGGCATACTACCGTTTTGTGGCCATCACTAATTAAGGTTCCCGCCCCTTTAAGTACAGTGACACATCGATATTTTTGACATAGCTTTTTAATAGAGAGATAGCGATCGGCTTCAACTTCTTTGACACTGCAATTGAGCAACATTGCCGCTTCACCAGGATGAGGCGTAATAACTGTATTCTCTATCGGGCGGGCATCTAAGTCATCTTGCGCTAACCAATATAAGCCATCCGCATCTATCACTTTAGGCATATCATAAGCTTGACTCATCACCGCTTCATAAGCATTTTTACCCCAATCGAGTCTACTTAAACCGACACCCACACAGATACTAGTGCACCATTCAAGTCGTTCTGATAGTTGCTCGACATCTGACACCATAGCTTCAGGTAACAAAGAACGCATAGGAAAGCAGCTAGATTGATGGACAATAGAGGCCAGCAACCCCGTCCCGGAACGCAACGAAGCTGCAGCGGCAAGATACGCAGCACCGCTCATGCCGTCACCGCCGCCAACAACCAACAATCGCCCGTGGCTACCTTTATGTGAGTCTTGTGCTCTAACTTTCAACCTATCTAGCCATCTCGAACTCGTGAGCAAAGCATTTGGTGCATTATGATCAGCAAAGGCTCCATCTATGCTTAACCCTGCAAACAACAACTCCCCAACATGACTTCGAGCTTGAGCGGTAACCAAGCCTCTTTTGAGGGCAATAAAGGTGACAGTCGCCGTTGCCTTAACCGCCGTTCCAAGCTGTCTACCTGTGTCGCTATCTAGCCCCGATGGAACGTCGATTGAGATAACAGGGCAGCTAGACTTGTTCAATGTGGTGATAACAGACTCGGCATACTCCCTGAGTTTGCCAGTAAGCCCTGTTCCCAAAATCCCATCAACAATGAGGTCGATACTATCGTCTACTTCAAAGTTTGGTTCGTGCACTTTGCCGCCAGCAGATAGAAAGAGTTGCTCTGCAGACTTCGCATCTCCACTTATCTTTTGAGATGAACCCACTTGCCATAAAGTCACCTTGTATCCCGACATCAATGCTAGTCTTGCGACAACATAGCCATCACCACCATTGTTACCAGTTCCAGTAACCACCAGGATATGACAACAATGCTCATATCTTTGCTGAATGACAGAAAACACTGACTCTCCAGCTCGCTCCATCAATTCGTACATGGGAATACCGAGAAGTTTAGCGACTCGTTTTTCTCCCTGTCTTACCGTATCTGATAAGTACAGCTCTTGCGGTAATTCTGGTATTGCCAAGCTTGTAAACATGAGAGGCCTCAAAGACTAATGTTGGGTTCTACTTATTGAAAAGCATATAACATTGTTTATTGGTTTGATGTGTCCCGGCGAGCAACATCAGGTACAAAAACTATTTATACAAAGAAACAACAATCAAACGTGTCAGTGTTCAGGCTGAACATTGACAACATCTCAAGCCGAAAATCTTTCATCCAGTCGCGATAGGTAGTGGTAGGTATACTAAACAACCTCCTCTTACACTCTATATTGATGTAGGGTTAAATGTTGACAACGAGTTCCTGTTCTTTAAGCCTTCAAAGGCAGTAAGCAATAGAGTAGGGAAGGGAAGGCTAACAAGGTGTGAGGACAAGTAACATTGCCTTATGTTCAGGCTGAACATTGACAAAAAAACTCCTCATACGGGAGATAGATGGGGTAGGTTACTAAATGGTAACTGCTTGTCACTAAAGGAGATCACTTCTATATTTGAAATGGTTTAAGAATCCAATTTCGATAAAAAGGGAACCAGATGGGACATTCAAGTAAACTCAAGGCTGGGGATTCATTTCCTACTATTAATGCAACCTTACTCGACGGAACAAATGTCACCTTAGGTGAGCCAAAGTCAGGAATGACATGGCAAGCTGTATTCGTTTATAGGGGCAAGCACTGTCCATTATGTACAAAATACCTAAATGAGATTGAAAGCTATAAACAAGCCTTCAATGATGCTGGTGTCGATATTCTTGCAGTCTCAGCAGACGCAAAACATCAAACAGAAGAACAATTAGAGAAACTCGACATCTCTTTCCCAATTGCGTACGGACTCACCGAAGAACAAATGAAAACACTCGGTGTATACATTTCGCTTCCACGTTCAGAACAAGAAACCGATCATAACTTTGCAGAACCTGGATTGTTCGTCGTTAATGAAAAAGGGGAGTTACATGTCGTTGATATTTCAAATAACCCTTTTGTACGTCCAGAACTGGGGGCGTTAACGCGCGGATTAGCTTGGATACGAGATCCCAATAACCATTACCCAATTCGCGGCACACTAGATTATTAGCCTAGAATTGACGTAAAAAAGCCAGCTAAGTGAGTAACTTAAGCTGGCTTTTGTTTATCTAGAGTAAAGTTAAAATTATTTAAGTTGTATGTTGTGGTCTTCCGACCAGGCACGTAACTCTTCAAGGATACCCAATGCTGTTGAACCAAACTCGGTCAGTTCATAGCTCACTGCAATAGGGCGGTCACTGATGACTTTACGAATAATCATGCCCTCAGATTCGAGCTCTTTCAATCGTTGGTCAATCATCTTCTTGCTCGCGCCTCCCAGCATTCTCGCTAAATCATTGAAACGGACAGGACCATCTTTTAAGTGATAGATAATGGAGCCTTTCCACTTACCGCCAATTAAACGCATGCCTTTTTCTATAGCACACGGTTCCGTGCAGACATTAGCAACCGTTTTACGACCTTTAGTATCTATAGTGATGGAGCTTTGCATAATAAATACCCCGATAAACTTCTACGTTAGTTACAAACTATGCTTAGTATACAGCAAGTCCATACTGCACGCGTTTTCAGTATTACCTATTAGTTATGAAAGCAACCAATCGAAGGCCTTTTCACGCCAATAGTAAAAATCTTAAATCTAAGCCTAACCAATGCAGATTTAAAAATGCGCCATAATATGAGCTTCAAAGCGTTCGAAATCACGCTCAATATCCGCATTTTTCATTACATCGAAACAAGAAAAAGTCGGAAGAGAAGTCATACCAAAGAAACGAAAGTTTGCATGCATGTGGAACATAAGATCATCAACACCTTTGCCTTGGAATAGATATTCCTTGTCATCATCAAACGACTCTTCAGGAGCATTAAATGTCAGTGATAGCATGTACTTTGTTCCAGTTTGAGTGCCACCTGTACCATAGTTTTTCTTAGGATCGCTTTCACTACGACCATCGAATGCACAAAGAGCGCCCCCCATACCTGCAGTAAACACATCATCCATATACTTTTTAAATGACCATGGTACAGACATCCAATTGACAGGAGATTGGATAATCACTCTGTCGGCCCATGCAAAATGTCCAAGCTGTTCCTCAACATCAATCTCATCTTGCATAGAAACCGTGCGAACCTCATAGCCTTTACTCTGTAAAAGTGTTTGAGCTTTATCAACTAGACTCGCATTCAAACGACCTGGAGAATAAGGAGAAACTTCGTGCGCGTTAATAATCAGTACATTAGTCATTTTCATTACCTTTAACTATCGTAAATTAAATAGGGGAGGGGAGTTCCCATCCGATAGTGGTTTATTATGGTAACCTGAAAACAACTTTCAATTAGTATACTTTTAGTAACCTAGTCAAATCTCTAACAACTCATTGATAAAAGTAGAAAAAATTGTTTTTCCGATCATTAGTCATCCAATCAAATATGGTTACATCGATCGGAACAATGTCAATGTTCACGTTGAACACTGAATTTAACAACAATGAGTGATACTACGAATAATACGAGATAGTTAAAATGTTACGTCGTAACGTACTGGTGAGGTTTGATGACAAAAATAAACTACTTACTGAAAAAACGATCTCAATTTATATGATCACTAATAGGAAAGAACAAAACTAATCGTTCCTTAGATGGATTATTAATGAAAGCAATAAACTAAAACTCTTTAGAAACATCTATATTATGATCTTTATACTGAACACAATATCATCAATAATCGGTCAATGTTCAGCCTGAACATTGACAAAAAATTAACATACCAAAGTACTTACTACTTGAGTTACTTATGATCAATTGGTAACAGTGTAACGAACATGATTATGATCTTAACTTTACGATCGAAACATCATGAAGGTTCTACAATACCTTCTTCTAATCATATCAACTTCGTTAAATGTTTATATCTTAGAAGTAGAGGATAATGACATTTAACGATCTTAAATTTTGAATTCCATTTAGTTTATTGAAACAAAAATTTAGCCTATCACCTTAAGCTTAAATAACGAACAAAAAGAGCATTAAACAACTGAAGTTTGTCGATAAACTCAACAGCTCATTACAAAACTCTCTTGAGTTTTGTGATGAGATTTTGAGTCACCGACAGAACCTAAGTGAAGTTGGTAATTTTTTAAAACTAGATTCTAAAGGTTCTAGTTTCTTAGTATGACGCTTTAAGTAACGACATTTACCGATTAAACGTAGATATTAGCCGATTGGATATAAATATTTACCGATTATCTAATAACATTAGACGATCTCACATATAAACATTTGCCGAACACGATTGTTTTAATATAAACATTAACCGATCATCTATGAAGTAAGATCTTAATTTGTTGAAGCTCAATGATCTTCAGGCGATCCAAGCACACAAAGTAACCACAATACGTCTCATAAGGGAAGAGATCGGTAAATAAAGATCAATCCATAAGAACTAAACATTTACCGAATCAACTAAACATCTACCGATGTTTATAGGGGGTTATTGTGATCTACTATCAACATTTACCGATCGAGTATAGATATTTACCGAAGTTAATGAGTTAATCGAAGATCTCTGTTAGACTGATAAAATCGTATCCATAGGTAATGATCATGACTTCATCATCCAGCTTAACCGTTATTAATGAAGAAGATCGAAAGAATCGATTCATCTCATCCATTTTGTTTTCAAGAGCAACGATTTTTCATCCCGCATCTCGGTTAACGTCAACTATGCAGTCCAAGTTGGTTGAGATTGCGCAAAATGGTGGTACGGATCTTAACTATCCATTAGAAAGTGTGAACATCAATAGTTACGGTAAAAATTTTAGAGTTGATCTTCATGTTGACTATTTACTGCAACCTCACCGCGATATCTTAGAAACCATGTTGGCTTACGCACAAACGATCCAATTGGATGACTCTTCTTATGAAGCTGGTGCACGGCTGACTTGGTCACAGGTATATCAAACAATTACCGATGGCGATGTTTCGGATACACAAGAGGATGGCTTCGATTCATTTATTGATCGAGATGCAACGGTTCTATCGATGAGTATGTATGAATTGGCTACGCGAATGGGCATGGCAACGACACGAGCTAACTACGATCAAATTGAGCGCAGAATCACTCAATTGGCAACTGCACATCTAGTGATCAACGAACTCGATGATGATCAAAATGTCGTCGGTAAAAAACCATTAGAGTTTGTACAAGATTACCGATTCTATTGTGATCGCAGTAAATTCAAAACGGGTCGTAAGACAACCAAGAACTTAACCAATCATGTATTTTTGGTTCCTGATATGCGTCTGCTGCAGGCCATTCGTGACCACGGTTACTATTACCGACTCGAACAACACAAAATGACGAACTACAGCAAGCCGTCAGTACGCTCATTTTTGAAATACATAACCACACATAAAGCTGAGTTTTTGCATAACAAGAAGTTTGAGTGGGCGCTTGATAGCTACATTCAATCTATCGCTTCGAAAGTCAGTCATAGCTTCCGTAGTGATCTTAGAAAAGATCTTTTAGCAAATGCAGTACAAATTGAAAAAGACTTCAGTCTACAATTCCGAGATGTCGGAAATGGTATTCAAATTTTCTATATCGGAGAAAGTGAATCATGATAACTCAGTCTCTTGATACGCTGATGTCGTCACGTGCAAGTCAAGAAATGAGCTTTAGCTTAAAAGGTTTACTTAAAGGTCATGTGGGGATGTTGATAGCAGCTCCTAATGTCGGTAAATCTCACTTAGCACTGTGTATCGCTATGGAGCATGCTTCTTCGATGACGCTATTGGGTATGAGTGCAGCCGATAGGCCCGCCAAAACACTGGTCTTGAGCTCGGAGGATGGGGCGGGTGTTATTCAAACCAGAATGAAAGATAAGCTAGCTAGTTGTACTCCTACAATTCGCTCTGAACTGAAGAACAACTTGCACTTCATGACCGATATTGAGCCTATCGTCATACCACCTGATTGCTCACACCAAGAACAATTAGAGCATCAACAATACTTGGCTCAACTTAAAGAAACATTCGCTCAATTTGACCTAGTGATCATCGATACCGTAACTGAAGCAATCGGACGCTGTGAGGAAGTGAAGCACGATAGATTGATTAAGAATGTGTTTCAGTCGCTAGCCAATGACTCAGGTGCAAGCTTGTTACTAGTACACCACGTGAACAAAGATGAAATTCGTGGCAATCAAGAGATAACCATGGCGTCTGGAGCAGGGCTTACATCGGTAATGCGTTTGACCAAGTGTTTATTTACCTTGAAACGCAGCAAAGACTTAATGTCGATTAAGTACCTGAAAAGTAATTATCTACCAGAAAACGAGAATCAAGAGTTTGCGGTTGAGGTTCGCCAAAGCCTAACCATAAACCCAGAGTTGTATAATCCGAAAGCACGAGCTAGCAGCAAAGGTGTTAGAACGACGACTCGAATTAAAGCCGCGCCAAAATCCATTACACTGTCCGGGACAATCCCCGAGCAGGAAGAGATCGAAGAGCGCAAGAACTTGCGTGATGTTCTCTAGTCATTCTCTAGTGTTAAGACCTTTCTATGAGCAGCTCAAATTAGAGCTGCTTTTTTTGTATGGGCACGTTTGACCTGTCTACAGGTTTCAGGTTTAGACTCCGCGCCTTAATTCAATAAGTCGAAGTGGGGTCTAATAAGGTGTATCAAAGATTATCGAGCAAACAAGCTGTATTGAGTCAGTGGTTTCAATCGCTGCCAATGACCGCAAAAGGTATTTTTCTCGCTCTTTTTTCAACGGCACTTTTCACATTAGTCGGGGCGTTGGTTCGTCAATTGAGCGCTGACTATGATGTTTTTCAAATCCTATTCTTCCGACAGCTCGTTTTTGTGCTTCTACTTGCCCCTGCAATGCGCAACAACATGAAAGTGTTGTTAAAGCCGAATAAGGTTAGGCTTCATATTCTTCGCATACTTGGAGCGTTTACAGCGCTTTATTTGGGTTTTGTCACTGTCAGTAATATCGCCTTCGCAGACGCGACGGCTCTCGGGTTTTTACAAGTCATTTTTGTCGCGCTCATTGCTCGTATAACCTTGAAAGAACAAGTGACGACGCGTCGCTGTCTTACCATCACCTTAGGTTTTACTGGTGTGATGTTGGTGGTACAACCGTCGCTTTCTGGAAATGAGTTCGTTTATGTTATGACAGGTGTGGCGGCAGCGATAGGAGCGGCTATTGCTGTCACCTGTGTTCGTGCCGTTGCACAGACTGAACCGAAGATAACGTTATTAGCCTATCAAGCGGTCTGTGTTGGCTTGATTGCACTGATTCCGGCAACTTATCAATGGCAAACGCCGACTATTGAGGATCTCCTATGGCTTCTCTCAATCGGTGTGATTTCTTCTATTGCTCAATACGTTGGGATCTCGGCTTACAAATGGGCGGAGGCAAACATTATTGCTAATGTGGAATATGTGAAGATCATTTACTCTGTACTGATAGGGTGGATGCTTTTTTCGGAGCTTCCTAACATGTGGGCTTTCGTAGGTGTGTTAACCATTCTAGCGAGCGCAATCATCCCCATGGTTTGGTCATATTTCGAGTCAAAAAAGGAGTCATACGTTGATGCTGAGCATTAAGCAATTCTGCGAGAGAATGAAGGTATCTCGTTCAACGGTTCTTTACTATGAAAGACAGGGGCTTTTGAAACCCTCATCGAGATCGTCAAGTGGCTATCGCCAATATAATCAAAAGGACGTTGAGCGCTTCTCTGCCATCTTGGCGTATCGATCTTATGGTATCCCAGTATCGAAAATTGAGTCTCTAATGATCGATGCTGAGGGAAAAGAACGAGATATGGCGTTAAGGCAACAGTTCGCCGCACTCGATAGAGAAATACAGAAGCTACGTCAGCAACAGCACTCTATTCTTGCTCTGCTCCAAGAACCTGATGGACTTGAACAAGGATTAATGACCAAGGAGCGCTGGGTGGAAATCCTCTGGCAGTCCGGAATGGATGACCAAGACATGCATAACTGGCACAAGCGATTTGAACAGATGGAGCCGCTTGGTCATTTGAAGTTTCTTCAGTCACTCAATATTGATGAAAGTGAAATCGAGGCTATCAGAACCTGGTCACGTGAGCCTTAAAATAAGATTTCGAATAGTCGTTTACTTCAATAAACGTTTTATCAACAAAGGCTGCAAGTAGATTGGTAGCTGCAGAGCGCCAACAAGAGGCAAGAACAGCGGTCCAAGATAAGCCCCTGCTATGGTGTAGGTAAGGAGCACATTGCGGTTCCCCGACGTGATAGCGGCAATCATCGCGCCATCGCGATCGGTAAATTTGAATATGAGGTAAGCGGCTACGAAAAAGCTCAGGCACAAAACAAAAGCCAGCATGAAAAGGTGTAACGCGTGCTCTGGATTTGTATCCCACAATTGACGAAAGTCGCCCATTAATCCGAGCGGGAAAAGAAATACCAGCATTATGTTGTACTTAGCCAGCTCAGCATGCACTTTTTTGATCTTGGATAGATCGACGAAGGCATGGATCACGAAGGAGAGTGCAATAGGGCCGACGATATAAACGATCAACTTGACTAAGTAAGCCTGCATGTCCAACTCAAAGTGATCGTTATAGGCCCACCACAGCGTTGCGTAGAGAGCCACTGGCTTCAAGAGCGTGGATGTGATGGTGTAGGTCATGGCTGAAAAGTAATCCAGGCCAATTGAGCGTACGATCGCGGGAGTGGCAAACAGCGAGCCAGTAGCCGCAACCCCTAACATGGCTAAGGCGTGATCCTGATTTAAGCCGAACATCATTATCACAGCGCCGCAGAGGGCGATCATGCCGAAGGTATGTATTACGGCATAGAGCCAGCCTTTTGGGCGAACTAAGGATTTGAGTAGCGCTTTTTGGTCGAGTCCGACCAAGGTGAAGAACATTAAAAAGAATAAGACAAACGGCAATATCTTAAACACATGCATTGAGATGCCAGGAACAAGAAATCCTAGAAAACAGAATGCAATGAGTAACCATGGGGCTTTACTTGATATGTAGTTGAGCATATTACCGTTTTAAGGGAGGGGAGACTACCTCCTTAATCCTTTATTTGGGCTGTACTAACAGAAGAGCGTTTCACAAGTATTGGCATAAACAGCTTGTGTTCTTTCAGTTGCGTTTGTTCTTTATTTGTGAGCTGCAATGACAATTTCACTGCTTCGTCTGCCATCACTTGAATTGGGTAACGAATGGTAGTTAAACGCGGGTAGATATAGCGAGCAATATGGCCATCATCGAAACCTATCACTGACATATCTTCAGGGATACGAACCCCGTTTTCTTGCAGTAGCGTCATGCATCCTGCTGCCATTGAATCGTTATAAGTCGCGACTGCTGTGATCGGTGTATTTCTCGCCATCAAATCGACCATGGCTTGTTCGCCACCGGTTTCATCAGGTTCACCGTATTGGATGTACTCGTCACGGGGTTCAATACCATTATCACGTAGAGCGTCTAGGTATCCCTCACGACGGTCGCGTGCATCATCAATGTCGTGACTAGAACACAGGTAACCAACGTGTTTGTGACCATTACGGATAAGGTGCTCCGTCGCGATATAAGAGCCCTGACGGTTATCAAGAGCAATACAGCGTGGAGCGATATTTTCCACAACTCGGTTGATGATGACCATGCCAGGGATCTCTTCAGCAAGCTTAGTGAGTTCTTCGTCAGACATGCCTTTGCTGTGCACTACTAACGATTCACAGCGACTGTTGATCAGCAAATTGATGGCATTGCGCTCTTTGGTTGCATCATGATAACCACTGCCCACCAGCAACTGCTTTTCTTGCTCACTCGCAATGGTATCTATGGCCTTGATCATAGAGCCAAAAAACGGTGCAGACATGTCATTGACTAACACACCTATAGCGTTAGAAGACTTACTTACGAGTGCACGTGCATTGGCATTTGGGCGGTATCCCAGCTTTTCCATCGCATTTTTTACAGCAACAATCGCTGCTTCGCTGGTGTGAGGGGCATTGTTGAGCACTCGAGAAGTGGTAGCGATCGATACGCCTGCTTCTCTTGCGACATCTTTTATGGTGGCCATAGGGGACTCAGAACTAAAAATTTTGAGCTATTTAACAATGTGTAGCAGCTGAACTCAAATAGTTAAGTAATAATTGTCGTTATACATCATGAATTTGAATGAAAAGCATGCCCATTTGAGCATGCTTGATGATCTATTTTGGCTTTGAACGAACATTCAGTGAATCGCAGAGTGAATTATTGAACAGTAAGTGATTGCTTACTTCATTTCTGAAGTAGATCTTCTTTCATCTCGTTTGACGACTGGTAGCCGTAGTAATACCAAAGCTTTTTGTTGGTGAGACAATAGTTATATAGAACCTCTCTCATCCACTCTCTTCTTGTGTCGCTTAATAGTTGGTTTAGTTGCAATCTTAGCTGCTTCATGGTGCCTCCCATGTGTGGTCTCTTTGCGTTTCAGTCTAAGTTCACAACCCAAGGGCCGGTAATCGTATGTGTTCGTCTTTAAGTACATTTCGATTATTTCTTGCTAAAATTTATACGTTTTTGAATTTATAAGTACAAAGTGTTCGCGTATGAAAGGCAGTTTAGAACGAGTACCACAAAGAATTGGCGTTTCGTGGCGATATCGTAAGATTGAAGAATCGTCAAAGAGTTATGGTTGGCATCGCCATGAAGAGTACGAGATTGCTATCCATCGTAACTTTTCAGGTAGTTGTTTCGTTGGTAATCACATAAGTGAAGTGTCACACAACCACATGGTTTTGTTGGGTTCCGGCCTTCCGCATGCGATCTATTCAGACTCTGTCGCGGATTCGAAGCCGTGTGAAACGCATGTAATCTGGTTCCGTAAAGAGTGGATTGAATCTTTAATTCATCTTTGCCCTGAACTCACACCATTAACAGACCTCCTCAAAGATGCACACCGAGGTGTTCAATTTTCCGAGAAAACCACTGAGCGAGTTGTCGCTCTGCTAGGCAATATTCTCGATTCTTCGCCCATACAACAGCTTTCCGACTTGCTGGCAATCTTCGGATTATTACTGGGAGATGATGGTGCCGTTCGACTGATAAATGCGAGTACTTTGAAGGTGGACACTAATGCTAGCAAGACTCATAAGAACCTAGAAAAAATTGACGAATATCTTCTGTCACACTTCAATCAGAATATCGCGCCAAGTGATCTCGCTGACTATTTGTTCTTGAGTGAAAGCAGCGTGCGTCGGATCTTTGCAAAACACTTCAACGAAAGTTTTAGTCAACGGCTTAAAAAGATTCGATTAAACGTAGCTTGCGATATGTTGATGAATACAGACCTACCGATTGGCATCATCATCGAAAAAGTTGGCTACGATAATCAAGCTAACTTCAATCGACAGTTCAAAGCCTATAAAAGAACCACACCTACCCAATACCGCCTAGCGATGAAGAGTGTTCGTTAGCGAGAATAAAACATAGACACACATAAGATATACAACCTATCTACAAAATTCCGATGGTAAGGAGTGCTGCTAAATCACAACATTGCAAGAGGTTGTTGTGGTTTGTTAAGTTGCTGATTATGATGGGATAGTTTTTATGAAGATTGCCTTTTTAGAGAAAGGATTATGAATTGGTGACTACTAGACTATGAGTGACAGAGAACAGGATAAAATTTATCACAGCCTATTAGGTAAGCTAACACTCGTGTTTTTATGCATCGTACAGTCAAACTCGGCATATTCAACACAGCTGAATTGCGAATTGATTTCTGAATACGAAGATATAAATGTAGATACTAGGCAGAGTACAGTTTCAGAGTTCATTTTTGGAGTGGTGCGCAAAGAACAAGAAATGAAACTAATTACAGAGCTTACTAATGAAATCTATCAAGGTCATACAAGCTTTGATGGATACCTGAGTATTAAAGATTGCGTCGGAAACTCTGATAGTCATTTCATTCAACGTAATCGGAACGTAATACTTACTACTCTCCTTGGTCAGGTAACCAGTTTTTCTGATGTTGCGCCAGCATCTTTAGAAATAGAAAGAAGCTTCGCAGAAACTGTTTTAAAACAAGGCGATAATTATGAACAAGCGGGCGCAATAGGTGCAGTCAAAAGTTTTAAAGATGATCGTGCTGTCGATGCTTTGTTTGAGTTGATTGTTACTACGGAGTGGCGATCATATGTTCGTATAGCATTGTCATCGTTATATTCGATCAGAAGTGATTATGCTCAACAAAAACTTATTAAAGCGAAGGAAGTTAGACCCGAGTTTGAGTCAGTAATTGATGAATACCTAAACTATTGGTGATAGCGGAAAGAGACTACTACCTATTTGATTAATCTATCCACACAACAATAGTAAACAATGATGAAGCATTATACAGTTAGCAAGAAAACCCTAAAAAATATTGTTTCTAATGGATATTAGGTCGAGCCATATTAGTAATAATAGTTTGTTTAATATTGGTTCATCTGACCTAAAAATAAAAACATGAGCCTATTTATATTTGGACTATATAACCACTATATGTCGACTTTTCTCACCGTGAGTTGCTTGTATGGCAAACGAAAGATGATCCCCTTGAGTAACAATTTAACAAAGAGGCTTTGTGAGTGATGAATAGTATTTTCATGAACTACCTTGAATTGTATGGCGAGCCCACTCGTAAAGCTAAATATAAATCTCCAGATGGAAAAGTGATTCAGATTTTTAAGTGGGACGAAGATCAGACCGATGAAGGGGTAGTGATGTATGCTACGATGGGAGCAAGCATTACTCTTGGAGATAAAGAAGAGAGATGCGAGTTCTTTATCGGGTTAACGCCGGATGCGGATGATATAGCCGATGCGTTAGCTGAAGTTGCGTTATATGGGAATGGCACTACCCATGTACCAAATAGTGGAGATACGGTTACGTTATCTTATGACCTCTGGCATGGTACCAAGGCAAGATCTTTTATGTTTACAGATGGGGATGAGATAGTTCCGTCAACAAAGGATGAGCATGGTAGACAGATTTGGTTTATTCAACTGGTGCCCTTATTTGAAGAAGAATTAAGTTATAAAAAAGAGTATGGAGAAGATGCTCTCTGGGGTGAGTTTGAAAATGCTGAAGTGCCTTATTGGAGCTCGTCGAGATCGAGTTTATTTGAGTAAGTTTCAAATTAAGATATAGAACTATCAAACTTCGACATACGTTGCAATTATTAAAGAGTAATTTGATTAGAAACTATGATTAAAAAATTTCATGCTATCGCTTCAACATGGCTCTTTTTATTGGTGTTGTTCACTACATTTGATACCTATGCAAATGGAATTTATGTTGAAGATGTTCTAGTCCCCGTAAGGGAGGAGCTTGGTAAGTCAAGAGGGGACGCAGGTTCTACAACGATTTTTGTATTAAAAAGTAATGATAAGATCCAGTTACGCGTAAAAGATTTTCATCAACAATACGATAAATTTTTTCCTGGAGGGGCGTATTACGACAAGAAAGTGCTCGTTAAATATGCTCCTTTATATAGAGATAGCGATATATATCTAGTTAATAGAATTGAGTATAATGGCGAGCCTATATATGATGGGATTCGAAGCTTAAATATATTTGATTATGCGATATTTATTCTATGTGCCCTGCCTATGATTATAAATAAAATTTGTCTTAGAATGGGTATAGATATCAAAAGGTTATTGAAATCGTCAGGTTAAAAACATCTTTATTTCTTTAATATGATTAAGTGAGCAAGCAAAACCTTGAGGAGCTGCTCAACTATTAAGTCAGCTATTTGATACATTGTTATTACTTGTTTGATTAAGTCAGGTGGGCAAAGGCTCGCAGGAAGTGAAAATGCTATCGAAAAACACCACAGGGTTGATTGTTGTTGATGTGCAAGGAAAGCTTGCGAGCTTGATGCATGAAAGCGACGCTAACATTGAGAATACGACGAAGTTAGTTAAAGGCGCTAAAGCGCTCGACTTGCCCATTGTATGGCTGGAGCAAAATCCAGAGCGTTTAGGTCCAACAGCTGAGCCGATTCGTGAAGTGCTGGCAAAAGATCATCTTGCCATCGCTAAATACACTTTTGATGGATGCAAAGAAGCCACGTTTAAATTGGCGGTGGAGAATACTAAGGTCGACACATGGCTAATCTGTGGGATCGAAGCACATATCTGCGTTTATCAAACGGCTTTATCTCTGCGAAAAATGGGTTACCGAGTGGAGCTTGTAACGGATTGCACAGCTTCAAGAACGGCAGCAAACAAAGCGCTAGCTATGGCTAAACTCACCGCGAATGGTGTTGGATTGACGGGCGTTGAAATGTGTTTATACGAAATGATCGAAGATTGCCGTGCCCCAGAGTTTAAAGCGATCTTAGCGTTGATTAAGTAGTACGTTGATATTCAATAAGCACAACCTTCAAACGAGGAGCGCGTTTGCTCACGAATAAGAGACACGATATTCTTGTTAGTTAACCAGTAGTTACTTATAAATCAATCGTTATGTCATTGCTCAATTATCGTGTTAATCAGGTCCACTTTGGTCATCCGCAAGAATCTTTACAGCTTGAGTCTATTTCTTTAGGAGAGCTCGAAGAGGGTAAGGTTAGAGTTGAAATTGAAGCGACGAACATTAACCCTAGCGATTTACTCTCGATTCATGGTGTAGGGCAATATAGCAAGAACCATATCCCTCCGAGAGTTCCTGGTTTTGAAGCGGTTGGACAAGTCATCCAATCTCGTAGCCCTGAGTTTTCTCTCGGGGAGCGTGTGGTGGTCGCAACGAGTGGTACTTGGCAACATTATATTGAGACCTCTCCAGACAACCTCTTTCGTGTCCCTCAATCTTTAGATTGTGGTTATGCAAGTCAGTTATATATTAACGCGCTCACCTCGTGGGTGTTAACGAGTGAGATTGCAAAGCTCACTATTGGAGATTGTCTCATCATCAACGCCGGAAGCTCCGCAATCGGCAAAATCTTCGCTCAATTGTCTCGTTCTTTAGGTTTCTCGCTCATTGTGGTGACAACGCGCCCTAGCGACTATCCATTTGGCTCTCCATATATCATTGATGCAAAACAGGACTTAGCGTCCCAGATCCACAAGTTAGGTGCACCAGTACCCAACGTTGCATTTGATGCGATTGGCGGGAAAGTTGGAGAGGCGTTGCTCCGAACGTTGGAAAAGGGAGGGACGTTTGTCAATTATGGAACTCTTTCTTTAGAAATCTATCCCCCTTCATTTTTTAGAAATGCCAAGAGGTTGGACGTTGAGTTCAGTACATTTTTTCTTCGCTACTGGGAAAAGCATGTAGGGAATACCGTGCGACGTGAAGCGTTTGAAAAGATGTTAGAGCACTTTTTACGCCATGGGGTGAGGCTAGATGTCGAATGCTGCATGCCGTTGAAAGACGTGCACAAAGCAATTGATCTTATTGAATCCGATCAACCTCTATCAGGGAAAGTCATTCTCACGGTGTAATAGTAACCACTTTGGAGATGGTGATTGGTAATCTTAAAGGCTCCTGTCACATGTTGTATTGTGTTAGTATGCTGACTCTTCCTATATTGCAGAGGTTTCTATGACTCTCAACCCTCTATTGAAACAGCCCCGTATCCACTGACTCGTTAAGTTTTTGACTATAAAAATTTAAATGCAAACGAGTTAGAGGTAAGTATGCAAAAGAAACATTGGTCAAAATTCCAATATTTACATCAAGTGGTTTCCAACCCCAATATCTTTGTGAAAGGCGAGCACAGTTATTACAGTGATTGCTGGGATAACGGATTCGAAGAGTCTGTTGTTCGATATTTGCATGGGGATGAGGTGAGTCGTCAATGGGAGCCTCGATGGGAAATTGATCAGTTGTACATCGGCGACTATGTGTGCATCGGTGCTGAAGTGGTTATCTTAATGGGCGGCAACCATACCCACCGAGCGGATTGGTTTTGTTTATATCCCTTTATGGAACACATTGAAGAAGCCTATATCGGTAAAGGTGATACCCACATCGGAGATGGCTCTTGGCTTGGTATGAGATCGATGATCATGCCTGGTGTATCTATCGGCGAGGGTGCGATTGTGGCTGCAAACAGTGTGGTCACTAAAGATGCCCCTCCATACAGCGTTGTGGCTGGCTCACCGGCAAAAGTGATTAAGTATCGTTTTGAGCCGGAGGTCATCTCAGAGCTTATAGAACTGAAGGTGTATGATTGGCCAACAGAAAAATTTGAAGCTCTGAAGCGGCACTTGTGTTCATCGGATCTAAGCGAACTAAAAGCTGCGATTTCGGACTACGATTCAAATCAAGACTAACAGCAAAGAAAAGCGCCAAGGTTATGCCTTGGCGCTTTTTTAACATCATGGTAGAGCTAATCTACAACTGTGTTCTTAGCTTCGTTGCGTCTCTGCCTTACTGATGCCAGATACAATTAAAACTCGTAGCTAACGCCCGCACCAATCACTGGGTCAAAGTTGCCAGATTGTGCTGACATGCTCATTTTTGCTGAAACTGCGTCTGAGTAACGGTAGCTTGCACCAACTGCAATAGCTGACTCACTGTTGTAGTAACCAACACCTGCACCAACTGCCACATTACCAACGCCCTGAGCGTTCGGGATGTTGCTCATTGCTGCAACGCCAGCGATAGCGCCCGAAAGCTCTTTGCTTTGACGCTCTAGATCTTTACGAAGGTCTTTGATTTCTGCAGCGTTTTGGTTAATTGAAGCAGTGTTTTGAGCGATGTGCGTTGAGTTAACTGCAGAAGTTGTAGCGTTTTGTCCAATTACTTTACCTTGAGCACTCAACGCATCTGCATTCTTTGATGATTTGATACGGTTTTGGTCGATAGTGTAAGCACGCTCCATTTCTTTTTTAGCCCCTTCGCTTACTACGTTTGAGCTAGCTTGACCTTTACCACCTAAGGCTTCCTTAGCGAAGACTTCACGCGCTTTTTGTTGAGCTTGAATGCGGTCGAGATCATGAGACGCTTGGCCCTTTCCATTTAGGCGGTCAACGCCAGCTTGGTGGATTGCTTCTGCTGTTGCTTTTGCCTGTGTTGCGTTATCAATATGAACATTTTGCCCCTTGCTTGCTGCTTGTGCGCCAAATGCTGTGAAAAGAGCTACTGCGATGATTGTTTTTTTCATTACTTTCTACCTACGAGATTAAGAACAGCTTCCTGCTAACCTTTCCGTTTGGCGGGCAGTATAGGAACGAAGATCACATAAACAAGCGGTTTTTGGCGATTTTAGTACTGTATGAATAAACATTGTTCACATTTTACAGCACGATAATTTCGTCGTTACCTGAGGTTACATGTGTAATTCACTGTAAGCGGTATTTAACATTGTAAGGGTGTAAGTTTGCGTAGTTTTAAGCGCAAATAAAGGCTGAAAATGAACTATTCATAGGACTCTTTTCTGTGCAAATACAAAAATCCCCAAGCTGAAACTTGGGGATTTAACTACATTGGCGTGTGTTTATGTTATCAATCGATTACTGAGCTGGTTTAAACGTCACTTTGTAAGCGTATTGATTGTCCGTTAACTGGAATTCCTTGTGCACACTTGGGCTCCAAGAGTCATCACCGCCAACGCCCATGTGTTTATGGTCTAGGCGTACGTAAATCTTCTCTTCTGCGACCAAATCATTGGTGTGTTTCGCTGCTGCTAAGTGCTGCTGAGCGTACTGACTTACACTGAACTGGAAGTCACCTGAGATTTCTAACTCATTCACCTTCAACCATTGCGTACCACAACGCAGACCGCTATCGGTTGGGAAAATGTACGGAGTGTGCATTTGCTCAAGCGTTTGTGTGTGCTGACCGAAGCGCGCCGCTGCCAAACGGTCAGGGTAGTTTTCAAATGGCCCTAAACCTTGCCATGTGATCGGAGCGTTTTGCTCATTTAATGGCAGTTCGAACTCCAAACCGATGCGTGGCATTGGTGGTAAATCATCAGCCAGTTTCACATCGACAGCCAATGTCATCTCACCGTTATTGCTCAATGTGTGCGTCCAAGTCGTGATTGCCTGAACTTCCCCATTAAAGTGGTAAGCGAACGTCGAAGTCACTTTCACCGCATGCGCCAGAGCTTCACTGTGGCAAGCGACAAATTGGCGTTCCCACTGGCCGATACCCGCCATGTCCCAACGGCACATCCAAGCGTTTGGATCGACGTTGTCGATTTCGCTTACACCGATGTCGTTATCCAGTGGTGCGCGGAAGAAGTTATCTTGCGGTGCCGCAAGCATTTGTGCTTCGCCATCAACACGCCAATCAGTCATCAAGCCCGTTTGGCTATCCCAAATCCACTGGTACTTTTCGTCTTGGCTAGATATTAAGATCGCATCGCCTTGCTGCGTTAGCATTGGCGCTGGTTGCGTTTCCAATGTTGGCAGAACAAGGCCAGCGGTATTGCGTAGCAGCATTTGCTCAGAAGCGACGACGTGCTCCGCGTCTGCCCAAAGCGTTGCAGCAATCAGAGTAATATCGGTATTTAAATGGTATTGCGCTTCCGCTTTTGGCGTGAAGTTAAAGGCAATCTCAATGCTTGCTTGGCTGTCGGCTTCTACGTTAAGCGCCAATGACCCCGTTTGGATGACTTTGCCATCTTCCAACAGAGACCAGTTCAATTGCTCATTATCGGTCGCGCGGAACAAGTTCTCGTTAGTCACTAACAGTGTACAAGCGTCTTTGGTTTGTTCTTGCAGTGATACGGTGATCATACGTTGGCAGTATTTTGCTTCTTCCAACGTTGGATGAACTGTGCGATCTGGGAAGATCAAACCGTTGATGCAGAACTGACGGTCATTGATTTCATCACCAAAGTCGCCGCCGTAAGCCCAGAAGTGTTGGCCGTTTTCATCCCATTGGCTCAAGCCTTGATCCACCCAATCCCAAATAAAGCCACCTTGTAGGCGAGGGTAATCGCGGAACGCATCCCAGTAGTCATTAAAGCTACCCAAACTGTTCCCCATCGCGTGTGCGTATTCACACAAGATCAAAGGACGAGTTTCGTTTGGTAACGACACCCATTTCTTGATTGCCCATTTAGGCACGGCTTCGTCTTCAATGACCGTGTTCACACGCGCGTACATTGGCGCAATGATGTCGGTTGCTGTGGTGTTTGAACCGCCGCCTTCGTATTGCACTGGGCGAGACGGGTCATAGTTTTTAGACCAAGCGTACATGGCATTGTGGTTGCTGCCGTGACCGGATTCGTTACCTAAAGACCAGATGATGATCGAAGGGTGGTTCTTATCGCGCATCACCATTTGGGTGTAGCGGCTCATGTAAGCGTGCGCCCATTGTGGATCGCTCGATAGGCGGTTCATTGGCTGCATGCCATGAGTTTCGATGTTCGCTTCATCGCACACGTACAAGCCGTATTGGTCACACAGTTCGTACCAACGAGGGTGGTTCGGGTAGTGCGCCGTACGTACTGCATTGAAGTTGTATTGCTTCATCAAGCAGATGTCGCGGATCATGTCTTCTTCCGTCATCACATGACCAAGCTCTGGGTGATGTTCATGGCGGTTCACGCCGCGGATCAACAAAGGCCTACCGTTTAGCTTCAATTGGCCATCGGTGATTTCGACTTTACGGAAGCCCACAGGGTACGCTTCGCTTTCTAGGTGTGTGCCATTTTCATCCAACAGTGAAACGACTAAGCGGTATAGGTTCGGTGTGTCCGCCGTCCATTTCTTTGGCTCGCGTACGTGCAATGTTTGGAATACTACGTCATCCCATGTGCCACGCTCGTCAATGCGACGGTTGTGCGGACGGTCGATGCGAGGCTCTGTCACGGCTTGTTCGCCATCAAACAGCTGCACTTGAACTTGGTAGGTGTCCGGCGCAGATATTGAAGTCACAACCGACAGTGAACCATCGCGGTAACATGCGTCTAGATCCGGAGTGATGAACACATCTTCAATGCAGTTTTGTGGTTTAGATAGCAGAGTCACGTCGCGGAAGATACCACTTAGCCACCACATATCTTGGTCTTCTAGGTAGCTGCCATCACTCCAACGAATCACCATGACGGCTAGGCTGTTATCACCTGCCACAAGGTACGGCGTTAGGTCGAATTCAGAAGGCAGGCGGCTGTCTTGACTGTAGCCAACCCAAGTGCCGTTACACCAAAGGTGGAAAGCCGAGTTCACGCCATCAAAGATAATGCGTTGGGTATTGATCAAGTCCGCCTCAGAAAGTGACACGGTAGTGCGGTAGCAACCTGTTGGGTTATCACTTGGTACAAACGGCGGGTTTACTTCGAATGGGTATTTCACGTTGGCGTAGATAGGCTTGTCGTAACCTTGCATTTGCCAGTTTGAAGGGACAGTAATCTTATCCCAGTCTTTGTCATTGAATTGTGACTCGATGAACTCGCCGTCAACTTGTTCTGGCGCATCAAACAGTTTGAATTTCCATTGTCCGTTCAGCGACTGACGCTGGGCATTAACATTGTCACGAGCATCTTCTTCATCACGAAAGCTTGCAAGTGGGCTGTGCGCTTTAAGGTTATTGATATTGACCGATTGTGGGTTTTCCCAATCACGTCTTTGAATAATATCTGAGAATGCTGTCATGATGTTCCTACTTAAATTTCTTTGTTACTAATCTGGTTTCGCAATCATTTCGCAGTGAAATACAGGTGAATAGCGTTGCGAATGAGTCGGAGAGCAACGAATCGTTATTTCGCTAGCTGCTCTACGAGATAATCTTTGGCTTGGGTATAGCCTTGTTGTGATGCTTGGTTGGCTAGCGCAGCGGCTTGCTGTACATCGTTGTTTTCGAGTGCTTTATCGATTTGAGATTGAAACACTTCCCACTCATCTGCCGCTTCTGGAGAGGCGGATTGTGTCATTTGAGAATTCTGTTTCTGCTTAGTTTGTGTGCCTAGTTCTGTCAGTAGTGTGAGAACGGCACTGTTGCTTGACGCGCTGGTGGTCACCTCGACGACACCAAATGCTTGGTAATCCGCGACTAGAGGAAGCTGTTTACTGCCGATGATGTTCTGAGACTCTGCATACACTTGTTCAGGGTGTTGTCGTGCGAGTTTTTGTCCAAGCAATGATGAGTCGGAAGCGAGAACTATATATTGAGCCCCGTTTAGCTGTGGGTTGATCGTGATGACTTTCTCGATGCGTTCTAAACCGCGCATGCCGGTTGGGTGATACTCGAAATCCTGTGCCGAGTAACGGGCTACAAGCTGCCAGTTTTCGTCATAAACTAAGACGCTCGCAGCAAACAACGCTTGGTTATCGACATAAGAGCGTACAAGCAGTGCAAATGGGGCATCTGACGTTATTTCATAGCCGACAACGGGCAGCGCTTGGTGTGAAGCTGAGCTTGATGAAAGTAGTACCGTGTCACTCAAGATAGGCAGCTCAGCATCCACAACAACTTGCTGGTGGAATGGTGTAGACAGCGTTGTGAGTGGCAGTGCTTCTAGGGTTGAGCAGCACGTTTGTTTATCCAAATCTGTATTAAAAGCCTGCTCAGGCAATCCACTGCATGCGCTCAGAGACAATGCCATAAAAAGAGTGGCTAGCGGTTTTAGTTTCATCTGCTTGTGTCCTATGAGGGGTGAACGCTTTGCTCACCCCGTTGGGTCTAAAAATAGTAACCGGGAAGGATTACCACCACGTTTCGACGTTAAAGCCGAAGGTGATCTCATCTATGTTTTGCGTAGTTATGCTTTGTGCTTGTCCGTAGACATCGCCCCCGCGTCCCCACTCATCGGTTTTCTCTGAGTAAGTCGCGAATAAACGAAGTGATGGACGAGCCCAAACACCTTTGCCCGCTTGGAACATTTGCGACACTGTCACTTTGTACATGTCGTTGGTGCCTGCACCGTTCTGAGCTTCTACGGACTCATAACCCACCTCTAGCGCGGTTGCCATGTAATCTGTCCAGCTGTACTGAGGGCGAGCACCAACACTGAACCATTTTTCACCTTCGTCGTTGTCGAGGTTTTTATCTTGGTAGGCGATGGAGTACATCACTTGGAAGTCTTCACTCACGTTTAGATCACCTGAGTTGAAAATACGCCAGCTGTAACCATCATGTTCGACGCCCGTGCTGTACTTACGGTTTGAGCCGCCTTCTGCACTCATCAAACCGCCCGCCAACGCATCGGTACCGTATTGGAAAGCGAATGTGTTTGAGCCGTAATCCCAAGCTTGGCGGTAGAGTGTCGATAACATGGCGCCAGAAGTGGTGATGTCACTCTCGTCGTAGCTAGAGTTTTGGGTGAAGACGTAGTTCAGACCAACGGTCAGATCAGCGCTGTCACTGAGCGTGATGTCGCTAAGACGCGCATCAAGGTTGTGCAGGCTGCGACCGTCTTTACTTGAGTTTGGTGCCATCCAAGCGATGTGGCCTTTAGCAAAACCAAAGTCCCAATCTTCTAGACCAATACCTGTGCTAGAGGTATCCCAGTATTTAATATCGATCATGTGGACTTCGTGACGACGGTAGAAGCGTTCACCTGCCCATACTTTAGCGTCGGCTTGCCCATCAATCAGGCCGTGACCTGCAGACCACATCTGGATCAAGCTCACGTCGCCCCAACTCTCGCCACTGCCTAGGTAAAGCGTGGTATCAAAGTACGCATCACCTTGTTGCCAAACGTCGGCTTTGAGGCCTGCTTCCCACCAGTTCAGCTCGTTACCTAAACGGTAGTTACCGTAGCCTTCGCTGGCTCGAATCACATCATTGCGCTCGCCTTTGCCTGAGTTGTGTTCGTCGTTATCGGTGTAAATGTTGCCCCACTTGGCGTAACCGAAGTAATTGATGTTCTCCACTGCGGCCATACCAGCAAGCGGTGCAAGGGCAAGGGTGAGCCCTAGCGCTCTTACAAGCGTCTTTTGTTTCATGAAGTGTCTCCATTGTATTTTTATATATGGATTATTTTTTTATTGAGTCCTAACTCGCTGCGCAGTGTAAATAAACCCTGGAAACGTTTTCATGATGGAGTTGGCATTTTTTGTCGATTACTGAAATTTTGGATGTTTAATGTGATTTTTATCCCGTTTTATCTTGGTTTTTGATGTTTTTTAGGGATTTGTTGTGGTGTTTTTGTGAAATCGTTTTCTTTTGGTTGTGGAGGTTTCTTTTGAAAATGATGAAGTGACAGAGGGGTAAGGTATTGAAATGTATGGTTTTTTTGTGAAGAAGGTAGCCCAATTGAAATCAATTGGGCATGTGAGACAAAGAAGTCAAGTGTAGCCATGTGAACCAAGGCTAGACGCCTTAATCTGAGTACACCGTCAATTTGGGGTATTAAGTTAGGACCCAATAGAGACACTTCATCGCGTTCTCGAAGGCTTCAGAATACGAGGGCTACTCGATGACTGCAAGAGTAGCGCGTGTTAAATGGGTGTTTAGTCGCCTAAATGATAGGGTGTTGTTTTTAAGTTATTGATAATAATTGATTTTAAATGATAGCTAAATAGTCGTTTAAATCGAAAATATTGCTATCTTTGTGGAAAAAAGCGGGTGATTTTTCCAATGAATAGCCACGTAATATAAGAGGGGGATTTTTCTATGCTACTCGCTTATGAGTTGAATCATATTTAATGGAAACGTTTTCATCATTAGGGGTTCGTCACAGATTCTTTCTAAGATTTCATTATGATGCGACGTAATTTCCAGTTTCAAGGTAAGACAAGATGACGGATAAAACACTGGTTGAGCTAACAGGTAAGCAAACGCAGCTGATCGTAGAGCTTGGCGATTATGCCGAGATCCTGCATTGGGGTAAAAAGGTAAGCGGTGATTACAAAGAGTATCGCAGGGCTTTGCATCGCCCAGTGCCATATGGGCGTTTAGACAATGATGTATCGATGACTTTGAGCCCAGAGCTTGGTCGTGGTCTATTTAGCAGCCCCGGTGTTGAAGGGCATCGCAATGGCCAAGACTGGGCGCCAGTGTTTGTAGTTTGCCATGTTGAAGAAAGCAAAAATGGCGTGGTGATTGAAAGTGAAGATGCTAACGCGGGTCTTCGTCTTCGAACTGAGCTGATTTTAGACGCCAATGACGTGGTAAAAACGCGTCATACGCTAACGAATACCAAAGAGGGCGTATATCAGGTCAATCGCCTTGCTAACACTTTACCTTTGCCTGCAAGAGCGAATGAGCTAATGACTTACTACGGTCGTTGGGTTCATGAATTTCAAACGGTGCGTCAACCATTACATCAAGGTGGGTATCAACAAGAAAACCGTCGTGGTCGCACTTCTCATGAGCATTATCCTGCGCTTGTTGCTGGTACGGCTCACTTTGATGAAATGAGTGGTGATGTCTGGGGCTTCCATTTTGCTTGGAGCGGTAACCACAGACTGCGTGTTGATGTTAAGGCTGATGGTCGCAGATACATGCAAGCAGAGGTGATCTACCTGCCAGGTGAAGTGGCCTTGCAAGAAGGTGAGAGCTTGACCACACCTTGGTTGTATGCCAGTTATAGCCATACCGGCTTGAACGGCATGAGCCATCAATTTCATGCTCATGTTCGCGATACGATTTTGCCAGCAGACTTCGCTGATAAGCCGCGTCCAATCCACCTTAATACTTGGGAAGGCATCTACTTCGACCACGATCCAGAATACATCATGTCGATGGCGACTCAGTCGGCTGAGATGGGCGTCGAGCGCTTTATTATTGATGATGGTTGGTTCAAAGGGCGCAATGGCGACAAGGCTGGGCTAGGGGATTGGTTCCTATGTGAAAGCAAATACCCAAATGGTTTACACCCGATTGTGGAACACGTAAACAATTTGGGAATGGAATTTGGCTTGTGGTTCGAACCAGAGATGATCAACAAAGATTCAGATCTGTATCGCGCTCATCCCGATTGGCTGCTGGCTGTCGATGGCTACGAGCAACCAACGGGTCGCAACCAATACGTCATCAACCTACAAAATGATGATGCGTTTAACTTCCTGCTTGAGCGACTGGACCATTTCCTTTCGACCTACAATATCGCTTACATCAAATGGGACATGAACCGCGAAGTCGTTCAGCCAGCACACTTAGGTCAGGCTGCAGCGCATAATCAAACCCAGCGCTACTACCAGTTAGTCGACAAAGTTCGCGAAAAGCACCCGAAAGTAGAGATTGAGTCTTGTGCGGCGGGCGGTGGTCGAATCGATTTTGAGGTGCTGAAACGTACTCATCGATTCTGGGCGTCAGATAATAATGACGCGCTTGAACGTCAATCTATTCAACGTGGTATGAGCTACTTCTTCCCACCCGAAGTGATGGGCAGTCATATTGGTGCGAGCCATTGCCACAGTACTCGTCGTCACCATAACATCGAGTTCCGTGGGCTTACCGCACTGTTCGGTCATATGGGTATTGAACTTGACCCTGTGAAAGAAGAGCAAGTGGAGAAAGAGGGATTTGAGCGCTACATCAAGCTACACAAAATGTTGCGTTCATTACTGCACAGCGGCAGCACTTGGCGTATCCCAACTGACGATAAAGCGCACCAAATTCATGCGGTTGTCTCTAACGATCAGTCGGAAGCTGTCGTGATGATTGCACAGCTTGCGATGCCAACCAATTCATTGAGTGGCCATTTGCGTGTACCTGGGTTGGATCCACAAGCGATATACCGAGTCACGGTATTGGATAAACCATCTAATTATGACGATATCGTGAACTATCAGCCACCCTGGACTCAATCGGGCTGCGAATTATCAGGTGACTGGTGCGCTGAGGTTGGTCTCACGATGCCAATTTTGGATGCCGAGAGTGCTATGTTAATCAAACTTCAGCGTATCGACATAGCATAGAACCACAGCTTTTCATCTCAACGAAAATAGGTCCCTAAACAAGGGAATAAAATGCCGCACAAGTTTGAAATTTGTGTGGCTTTTTGCGTTTCATTGTAATATCTTATTGATAATTGTTATTATTATCAATTAATTTAAGTTGTTAATTTAAAAGGAGAAAATTATTTTTATTTCGTAGTGGTGTGTAACCTTTCGTGCTCAATGTCTCATTTCTACAACTTTATTGGAAACGTTTCCATAAGGCGGTTTTTGATCACAGTAAGGTGGTTGGTGTGTGAGTAGCATTACCCTCGAAATATAAATAAAAGACGTCGACGCTCTCCATTCTAGTTAGGGGAATGAAAAGCAGTACGACACTAAGGAACTAAAATGTCTGATAAAATTACGCTACAAACCAAGCTGTCCTACGGCCTCGGAGCACTCGGTAAAGATTTCGCCTGTGCACCCATCTATATCTTCTTAATGTTTTACTTTACGGATGTTGCAGGCCTCTCTGCTGCCTTCGTAGGTACCATCTTTTTAGCTGCGCGTATCATTGATGCGGTGACCGATCCAATGATGGGCGTCATCGTTGACAACACTCGCTCAAAATTCGGTAAATTCCGCCCTTGGATTGTGATTGGTACAATGCTGAACGCGATTGTGTTGGTCGGCCTTTTCAGCACACACATGTTTGAAGGCACGACTTTGTACATCTACGCCGCAGCGGCGTACATCCTTTGGGGTCTTACTTACACCATTATGGACATCCCTTACTGGTCAATGATTCCGGCACTGTCTAGTGAGCGTCAAGAGCGTGAAAAGCTCGTTGTGTGGCCACGTCTGTTTGCAAGCCTTGCATGGTTCATTACCGGTACTTACGGCCTGCACATTGTGGGTGAACTTGGTAACGGTAACCAAGGTGACGGCTTCTTCAATGTTGCTATGTTGATTGCGGTTCTGTTCGTAATGAGCGCATTCTTGATTGCTCGTAACGTGAAAGAAAAAGCGGCACCAGCAAACGCAAAACCAGCAGAGAAATTCAGCTTTAAAGATGTGCTTACTATCATCGGTAAGAACGATCAGCTTAAAGCACTGATTGGTACTGTTCTGTCGTTTCAAATTGCTAACTTACTTGTTGGTGGCTTCGCAATTTACTACTTCTCTTATGCACTTGGCAACGCAGAACTATTCCCAGTTTACATGGCGGTTGCGGGCGCAGCAGAGGTAGCGGGTGTGTTCTTGTTCCCACGTATTGCGGCATTCCTACCGCGTAAGCTTCTATGGCCTATCGCTTGTGGCTTCCCAGTTCTATCTTGTGTACTTCTGCTAGTGATGGGCTTCATCGCTCCAGCTAACGCGCCAATGATTGGTATGGCAGGCGCTGCAATCAAGTTCGGTGTGGGTATTGCGAACGCACTGCAAACAGTAATGCTTGCAGACGTAGTGGACTACGGTGAGCACAAAACTGGCCGCCGCAGCGAGAGCGTTATCTTCTCTGTACAAACTATGCTTGTGAAATTCGCTGGTGCAGCGGGCGGCTTCATCGTGGGTGTCGGCTTATCGGTAGTGGGCTACGTACCAAACGTAGAGCAATCAGCAAGCACAATCATGGGGCTAGAGTTCATGATGATCGGCCTACCAGCTATCATGATGACCATCAGTGGCCTTATCTACCAACGCTACTACCGCCTACACGAAGGCTTCAATAAAGATGAGGCAGACCAAGTAGAGCAGGGCGAACGAGTGACTGCAGAAGCTTAGTCTATTTAACTTACTAAGCCTAAAGAGGTCACAACCGGCCTTGTTACTGAAACCAGCCTATAGCAATGTAGGCTGGTTTTTTATTCGGACAGCAACAGGGCATTCTATTTTGTATATACTTGGTGCACTTGCTCATTGATGTTTACAATACCAGTTCTTTTATACAGGGGCTCAGCCCGTACCTAAGCTATGAAAGGTAGTCTCTCTACTACCGTCTTAAACAATAACCGTACATCTAAGCGAATACCCTTATTAGAAGTATTGATTCTGTAATTTTATTTCACAATTATCGAATCGATTATAAGGATAATTCGAACTAATCTTTACTCTCGCTACTTTGGTTACATTTGCTTTCTTTTGCTCACTTATTGAGACTATTCGCGATGTTTTGAGACAATTTTCTACACTCCTTCCTTTTCCTTAGTTGATATAAATCATGGCTGGAAGAAATCAGAACCACCTGTATTTCTCGATACATGATCCAAACTGCCTGATTTTTCGTAATTAAATTACAAGTAAACACGATTTTTAATATGGCACGTTTTTGAGGAACCAAGATGTTAGATACCCTCATGCTGTCGCGGATCCAGTTCGCGGCCAATATCAGCTTTCATATTCTCTTCCCGACCATCACCATCGCGTTGGCGTGGATGTTGGTGTTTTTCAAGTGGCGATATAACCGCACACAAGCCCCTGTATGGCTCGATGTTTATTACTTCTGGGTCAAGATATTCGCTCTCACTTTCGCCTTAGGTGTAGTATCCGGCATTACGATGAGTTTTCAGTTTGGTACCAACTGGCCAGGCTTTATGGAAAGAGTCGGAAACGTAGCAGGACCATTGCTCGGATACGAAGTGATGACCGCCTTCTTTATGGAAGCGACCTTCCTTGGCGTGATGCTTTTTGGGCGTGGACGAGTACCGGAATGGGTTCATACTCTCGCAACCGTTCTAGTTGCGGTCGGAACAAGTATGTCCGCATTTTGGATTCTGGTGCTTAACAGCTGGATGCACACACCAAGCGGCTATGAAGTGATTGACGGAATTGTACATGTAACCAGTTGGAAGGAAGTTATTTTCAATCCTTCTTTGCCATACCGTCTTCTGCACACGCTATTAGCATCGGCGCTGACTGCCAGCTTCTTGATTGCGGGTATCTCGGCTTATCAAATAATGAAAAAGCCAGATCACCGCTCAGCCAAACTTGGCCTAAAAGTCGCGTTGTTCGCGGCGGCTGGATTTATCCCGATACAAATCTTTGTCGGTGACCTTCATGGGTTAAACACGCTTGAACATCAACCTGCAAAAATCGCAGCAATGGAGGGCGTGTGGGAGACCGAGCAAGGCGCGCCTCTTCTTCTGTTTGCGATGCCAAATGAGGAAACTCGCAGCAATGATTTTGAAGTTGGCATCCCGAAGTTAGCGAGTTTGATTCTTACGCATGACTTAGACGGGGAAATCCAAGGACTTAACGAGTTTGCGCCTGACCACCCGCCAGTGAAGCCCTTGTTCTTTGGTTTCCGCGTGATGGTTGGTGTCGGTGTTGTTATGCTGCTGGTTAGCTGGTATGGCGCGGTGAAGCTAGCACGCAAAAAAGCGCTACCTAAACCTTACCTGTACACAGTATTAGCCATGACGTTCTCCGGTTGGGTAGCCACACTGGCGGGTTGGTATGTTACTGAGATTGGTAGACAACCTTGGTTGGTCAGCGGTGTATTGCGTACATCAGAAGCGGTCACCACAGTTGCGAGCAGTAGCGTGATGACTTCGCTCATTATGTACTTAGCCATTTACGCGGCATTGCTGGTTGCGTACATCCATACCCTGTTCTTTTTGGCGCGCAAAGACGTTGCAGCCCATGAAGTCCCACTGACACAACAAGAGGCCTAATCATGCTCGACTATCTACCAGAAATTTACCTTCTGCTGCTTGGTTTCTCGGTCTTTATGTATGCCGTGCTCGACGGCTACGACCTTGGCGTCGGTATCCTTTTGCCAAGTGATAATGAAGCGCAACGTGACCGAATGATAGCGTCTATCGGCCCTTTCTGGGACGCGAATGAAACGTGGTTGGTGTTAGCCGTTGGTATTCTGCTGATTGCCTTTCCTACCGCACATAGTTTGATTTTGACGGAGCTTTACATGCCGACTGCCATCATGCTTATCGCACTGATCATGCGTGGTGTGGCGTTCGACTTCCGCGCCAAAGCGAACTCGGATCATAAGCCTCATTGGGATTGGTGCTTCAGAATTGGCTCGCTAATCACCGCGCTAACCCAAGGTTACATGGTGGGTCGTTACATCATGGGATTTGAACAATCAACAGAAGCATTTGGCTTTGCTTGGTTAAGCGCACTTTGTGTAACGGCGGCGTATGTTTACATCGGTGGCGCATGGTTGGTACTGAAAACGGAAGGTGATTTACAAATACGCTCGGCACGTTGGTCTCGCCGTGCGGGTTGGTTAGCGGCGTTGGGTATCTTAGTAGTGAGCGTTGTAAACCCGATTGTAAATCAACAAGTTGCCCTGCGTTGGTTCAGCTTCCCAGAAGTGTTGTTGCTTGCCCCAGTTCCGCTGATTGTGTTGGCGACCATCTTCCTCGTTGATCGCTATTTGCGTCAGGTTCCAATGGTGAATGACCTGGGTGTGCGTTGGCCTTTCTTTGGTGTCACCGTCATTTTCGCGTTGAGCTTTCTCGGCCTTGCGTACAGCTTCTTCCCAGAAGTTGTGCCGGGATTAATGACCGCGCAAGAAGCCGCTTCATCGCCTGCGACGTTAATGATTGTAGGCTACGGTGTGATGATTGTTATGCCGATGATTTTGCTTTACACCTTCATGGTGTATCGAATCTTCAAAGGCAAAGCGACAGAGCTTAGCTACAAGTAGACAAGACAATTACCTACATAGAAACGCCGCAGATTTAGCGGCGTTTTTGTTTCTACACACAAGTCACATAAGGCCTATTTCTTGTTGTTTCTCCAGATTTGATAACCACTTTCCTGCGTCGCCTTACCCAGCAAATGTGCCGCTACCGGGGCGGTAATACAGATAAACAACATAGTGCCAATCACTCGTGAAATCACCGTGATATCTGGTATCGCTATCGCAACCGCCAATAACAGCGAAGCTAAGCCCACAGTGCCAGCTTTGGTTGCAGCGTGCATTCGCGTGTAAAGGTCAGGCATTCGCAAGATCCCAAGACTCGCGATGAGCGTAAACAAGGTTCCGAGACAGAGTAAAATCCCTACAATAATGTCCATTACATCTCTCCTTTTCTTTTGAAGATCAGCCTTGCAAACGCAATCGTCCCGAGGAAGGCCACTAGACCGAGCGTGATAGCAATATCCAACAAGGATTGTTGCCCACTATCTAAGGTATAAACGGCAATAAAACCCACTGTTACAAATGAAATCAGATCAAGCGCTATCACTCTATCGGCCAAGGTTGGACCAAGAACCAAACGAATAAATGCCATCACAACACTGAGCAACAAACCAATATAAGCGAATGTGATGCTCATCTGTAACCAACTACCCACTTGTAATCCATCAGCCACGTGTCACCTCCAAAATCCGTTTTTCTAAGCCGTCTTTGATTTCTCGAATTACCTTTTCATGCTCGGGTGCAAACATCGCGTGCACAACCATGTGCTTCTTATCTGGCGTGACATCTAAGCTCAAGCTTCCCGGAGTAAGTGAAACCATGTTAGCGAGCAACGAGATCTCTAAATCTGACTCAACATCTAGCGGCACATAAACAATATCTGGCTCACTCAAATGGGTTGGCGTGACCACATCCCAGACGACTCTGGCCACCGAGATCACCATCTCATAACAGAAGAAAAGAAACAGGCCGACCAAAGCGCGGAAACGTCGAAAGTAACTGGTTTTCAACCCAAACGGTTGGCTAAGTCGCAATGCCAAAAAGCCGACCACAAAACCAAGAATGAAGTTCGTGCCTGTATAGTTGCCGTTCAGCAACATCCAAGCCAGAGCGAGGAACAAATTCAAAAACAGATAAATCATTGGTTCCCTCCCGATGCATTCAATGCCACGCTGTCAGCTATTGCAGTGTCAGCCAAAGCACTCTCTCCAAGAACCGCTTTTACGTAAGCTTGTGGCTCTATCAACTGATCTGCTGCGAGTTCTGCAAATTGATAAAACGGCTCGGCTGCCAAACCAATAATCAGACTTAACGTGGTCAACGTGGCTATTGGCACGCAATACAATCCTTTTGTGTACTTGTTCATTGGCTGAGCTTTTAGCGTTTGCTGAGGCTTTTTCCAAAATACTTCGTTCCAGATCTTGGTCATCGAGAACACCGTTAACAGCCCCACCAAGAGCGCTGCCCCTGCAAGCCAATAAAACTCGGTTTGCAAGCTAGATTTGATGACAAGGAACTTGCCCCAGAAGCCCGACAAAGGTGGAAACCCCGCTAAAGAGAAGGCTGGAATGAGAAACAAGAAAGCGAGCCAAGGCATGGCTTTGTAAACGCCGCCTAATTGCCCCAGATTACCCGAGCCATACTTACGCTCGATAAAGCCGCCAATCAGGAATAAATTTGCTTTCACTATGATGTGGTGCACGATGTAGAAAATCGCACCCGCAATGGCAAGCGGCGTGTAGATCGCCAATCCCATGATCATGTAACCAATCTGGCTGATGATATGGAAAGAGAGAATCTTTTTAATGTCGTACTGGCTCGCTGCGCCCAATACACCAGTTAACATCGTAAGCCCTGCCACCCACATCAAAGTTGGCTGCCAACCGCTTTCTGATAGCGGGAAAATCAAGGTAAACACACGGATTAATGCGTACACTCCAACTTTGGTCAGCAACGCTGCAAACAGTGCGACAACCGCGCTCGGCAAGATATGGTAAGAAGCAGGCAGCCAAGCAAAAACGGGGAACAACGCCGCTTTAATCGCGAACGCGAACAGGAACAGTACCGCGAGCAAGGTTTTGGTGTCTGACGGAATCAGTGCGGCTTTGGCGTGTAAATCCGCGAGGTTCAAAGTCCCTGTTGTGCCATAGAGTAGGCCAATTGCGAGCAAGAAGACCAAGGTCGAAATCAGATTGAGCATCACGTACTTCACTGCTCCATCCACTTGTTGCTTTGATCCATCTAAGATCATCAAACCAAACGATGCTATCAACATCACCTCGAACCACACATAGAGGTTGAAAATATCTCCGGTAAGAAACGCACCATACACGCCAGCCAGCAAGACATGCATCAGCGCATGGAACGTGCCGTACGATGCCTTTTCTTGCAGATCGCCCATGGCGTAAAACACGCTCACTACACCAATAATGGCCGTCACCATCACCATGGCGACGGCAAGATAATCCACCACAAAAACAATGCCGAATGGTGCCGCCCATTGACCAAAGGCTACTGCTTGTGGTCCACCGTTGATGACATCGTGCGTCAACAATGCTGCAATCACCAAGGTAGCCAGTGCACTTGTGCCACTTATCGCATCCACCAGCGCTTTGTTACGCTTCACGCAGAAGATAGCGACAGCGGTAAGAAGTGAAACAACTACGGGTAACGTCAACCAAATCGTCGTCATTCATCCTCCTCAGAACGTCGCATCGCATCCACATCTGCCGAGCCCGCTTCTGAATATGCGCGGTAAAACAGCATTAATGCGAACACCAACAAGCCAAAGCCAATCACAATGGCAGTCAGAATTAAGGCTTGAGGAAGCGGGTTTGCCGAGCCCTCTGGTGGCAACACTGAATTCGCCTCAATCAATGGCGGCAGTCCGGGGGTTAAACGTCCAGCAGTGAAAATCGCGATGTTCACCGCACTGCTCAACAAGATCAAACCGAATAGTAAGCGTAAGATGTGTCGTTCAAGCATGAGATAGACACCAGCAGCGACAAACACACCGACCACGAGACTCCATAGTATTTCCATCAGTCCAACTCCTCATTCACGCGCAGCAACATCCCCATGACACCACCAATAATGGCGAGGTAGATGCCGACATCGAATATTAGCGGTGTGCCAAGTGGCAGAATGTCTTTCCACCACAAACCCGTTAAGAACGGCAAATTGAAGGCAAAGCTCATTAGGCCAGCCACAAAGCTTAAGAAGATGCCAAACAGAGCAATGCTAAATGGTGCGTAATATAAGCGGTCACGCACATACTTTGGCGATTCCGCAAACATCAGTAGCGCAAAACCAATCACAGCGATCAGCGCACCAATAAAGCCGCCACCCGGCTCGTTGTGACCTCGTAATAAAAGGTAAAGTGAGAACACCAACATCAGTGCAGCAACGATGTGTGCGGTAGTCGCAAAGATAAGGGAACGGATGCGGTTGCGTTTGTGATAGTGCGTTTTCAACAAGCTAACCGCAGCGATACCCGCCATTACGACCACAATCACCTCGCCCAACGTATCGAAGGCTCGGAAATCGACCAAAATCACGTTGACGATGTTGCGTCCATGCCCGACGGGAACGCTATTCTCTGCGAAGAAATCAGCCAGAGTGGAATCTAAAGGTTGTACGGTGATGTTTATCAACAACGCCGCTACCGACATACCAATAACACCTGCTATCGCCCCGTGAAGTAATCTTCGATGTACAGAATGTTGTGGCACCGTCAATAAACCAGGGATGTGGCGTATCAAGAGCACCACAAATACAACCATCAAGGTTTCTACCAACAATAAGGTTTTCGCCACATCTGGTGCGCTGTAAAGCATAAAGACTAAGGTGGTCATAAAACCCACCACGCCAAGTGCAGAGACCGCCAGCAAACGAGACGTGGTAAAAGTACAGACTAAGGCAGCACCAATGAGTAGCAGTGCAATGCTGATCTCGTAGAAACTAATATCTGCTAATGCAGCAAAACGAGCTTGTGGGATCACTAACGGGCTACTCAACAGCAATCCAGCCAGCACGATAAAGAACAACAACACATAATGGCTTAAGCGCTTTTGCTGCAATAACCGCGTTTGCCATTTCGCCAAACGCATCATGCCAGCCATGATTTGGTCGAAAACGGATTCTGCTGTTGGCAACACGGGTACTTTACGTTGCCAGCCCACCAACAGCCTTGGGTAGACTCGATACAAAACAAAACCGAGTAACAAAGTTAATGCACTGAGCGCCAACGGCAGATTCACGCCCTGCCACAGCTTAGCTGTCTCTGGTGCAGATTCAGGCAAGCTCGACAAAACGCCCGGAATAACCACGTTGTTGTTGATCCACCCTAAGCCAAATAACGGCGCAAGGATGCTGGCTATGGCAAGCAGCATTGCTGGTATCCATAGCCCTATACTGGCATCCACTTTCTTGGCTGGCGTTGGATTACCTTCATACGCTGCGAAGAAAGGTTTAACGATCAACGCCAACGCTAATGCCACCATGGTGACGTTAACCAGAAGGAATATCGTAGTTGGGATGGCACTCACTTCCAGACCGGATTTGTACATGTACTCTTTGCTTAAGAAGCCGAGTAGCGGTGGCACACCTGATTTAGACAAGGCAGCAAGGATTGCGGCTGTGACACTGAGTATTAGTACTGCTTTCAAACCATGCAGCATACGAATGTCACGCGTTCCCGTCGCTTTATCGATATTCCCTACCACCATAAACAGCGCTGCTTTGTAGAACGAGTGCGCCAAGATAAACAGCAGCGTGGCCATCATCGCTAACTCAGTCCCCATACCTATCAATAACACCAATTTACCCAAGGCAACGTTGGTGCTGTATGCCAGCATCAGCTTTAAATCTGTTTGTTTAAGTGCTAGCAGCGCGCACCATATCGCGGTAAAGCCACCAAAAATGCCGAGCGTGTAAAACCAAATCTCGCTGTGTGAATAGATAGGTGATACACGGGCAAGCAAGTACACCCCAGCCTTTACCATGGTGGCAGAATGAAGATAGGCGCTCACTGGCGTTGGCGCTGCCATGGCATTAGGTAACCAGAAGTGGAATGGAAACTGTGCCGATTTAGTGAACGCACCGAGTAAGATCAGAATCAGCGAAGGTAGGAACCATTCATGTTGTGCAATCAGCGCACTTTGCGCAACGATGGAACTTATCTCATAACTGCTAGCCATTTCACCCAACAGTATCAGGCCAGCTAATAACGCTAAGCCACCAGCGCCAGTGACAATGAAAGATTGCAATGCATTCTTGCGGGATTTGTCTTTCTCGTGATTAAAGCCGATCAAAAGATACGACGTGATGGTAGTCAGTTCCCAAAACACAAAAAGAAGCAGGATATTGTCGCTCGTGACAACACCTAACATGGCTAACATGAACAGCGTTAAGTACAGGTGGAAAGAGAATCGAGACGAATGCCCCTTGAGGTAAGCCAGTGCGTAAATCTGGATAAGCGCACCGATACCGCTGATCAAACACGCAAATAGGAAAGACAAGCCATCCAACTTGAAGCTCAGGTTTACATCTAAACCCGGAACCCAAGCCGCTTGCCAACTTACGCCTCCCGGCTTATACCAACTAATGAGCGAGACGAAAATGACCATCGGCAGCAAAGGAAAGATCATAAGAACCAGCGAACGATCTTTTGAGCCCTGTGTTTGATTATTTCCTAATACACTATTCAATATCGCCATCCATTTCGATACAAACTGATAAGGTTAATGGTTCAAGTTACTTACTACCTTGCGAGACGTAAGAGTGCATGTCGCTACAGGCATTCACGTCGTTGAGTTGGTACGCAGGCATTTCATAAGCAAGACTAAGATCGTCATATGAGCAATCTCCGATTTTATTTCTTGGGCACACATGAATGTTTGAGCGTTCAATCATTTCAGTTCGGCAATTCGGACACAGTTTTTTCATACCATCCTCCATTGGAAGTTGTCGGTTTTAGGTAGCGCTGTTTGTCTTGGTGCTTCTCCTCATAATGTTTGTGGACGTATATTTACTTGATTGGGGATACAAAACCCTCTGGCTTTAACGCCACTAAAGAGCAATTGATGGATTGGAGAACGTTCTCGGCAGTGTTACCGATTACAAAACCAGAAATACCGGTTCGAGCTAAGGTACCCATGACCAGAACATCAATTTCGATCTCATCAACACACTCTGGAATCTTGTCGTCTGGTTTGCCGTGCAGGTGATGAATTACAGTTTCACCAGAAATTCCTGACTCTTCGATTAAGCGTTGCAATGCCTGTATGTGTTTGGCCTTTGCAAGGGATACTTCACTTGCTAGTTGTGTTTCTTCAACTTGAATCCAGACATTGCCGTCGAGATAGTTCTCTAAGTAGTGTTCCCAGCAAGAGATAATGTGTAATCGGCTGTCGCAGGTGTCTGCAATCGAGCGTGACAGCTCCAATAAGCGACGTGAAAGCGCTTGTTGTTCAGGGCTCGTGGTAATTGGGTCTACAGCCACGGCAATGCGTCGTTTATCTCTGGGTTTAGAAATAGGGCGGTGAAGCCATACTGGGCAAGGGCACTTACGCAATAGCGTCATGTCTATCGCTTTAAAACCGTCAGCCCCTTCACTGAGTGGTTCCGCTTCTTTGATGATCAGGTCATTGTGATGGGTTAACGCTTCTTGAATGATGCAAACTGCCGGTTGTTCACTGCTGTGTACTCGCAGCGGAAAGGGCACCTGTTCTTCAGAGATTTCGAGTTGTTCACGTAATGCTTTGACACTCTGCTGCAGCGAATCATGCAAAGACTGTTCGTAGCTTTGTTGGTACTGAATCAGATCGGTAGGAAAGTCCGGGCAGGCTATTAGACCTGAAACCGGAACGCGATTGTTAGCCGCGATTTTTATCGCTTGGCCCAGTGCATCGCTATGCCCTGGTAGTCCTTGCGTGGCAAAAAGTATGTTCTCGAATCGTCTCATACACACCTCCTTGGTTGATTAAATTCTAATCATTTAGAGGTAGTCCGTACTAGCACGTAATTGTAACCAGTCATTAGGTGAATGATATTTGTTCTCACTCAGTTATTTGCATAGTAAATATCAATAAAAGTGAGTTGAAATTAATGTTCTCTGATGACGATATGTAACAAATTGCGTCAATATTTCTTATAGTTTGGAATGAAAAATAGGTATGAAAGGGTATTCGAGTTAGTGGTTCTCGACTTTATTGAGCTGGTGGTTCAGTGAATTGACAGGGTTTAGAACTTGGCATAATCTTCGCCCGATTTTCCCTTTCTTTAAGGAGGTACTTGCAATGATTTTTAATGAAACAACTATTTTCTTAACGCGTCCTCTCTGCATTCTTAGATAATGCGGTTTGTTGTGAGGACGATAATTAATTCATTGTCGGAATTACAAAAATGTTTAAAAAAATTGATAGCGCAACTACTAAACCCGCTGTTTGGTCTGAATATACAGCAGACGTTCTGTGGACTGATGAACATATAGCAAAGCAGATGCTTGCTTTTCATCTAAACCCAGACTTAAGCCTCGCTTCTAGAACAGCCGCTTTTATTGATGATTCGGTTACATGGTTGGCTTCAGAGTTTGACCTAAACGAAACCTCAAAAGTCATTGATTTCGGTTGTGGGCCAGGGCTTTACACGCATCGATTGAAAGCAAAAGGTATTGGTACGGTTGTTGGCTTGGATTTCTCAAAGAACTCCTTAAACCATGCAATCGAGCAGTCAGAACAAGCTAACCTCGCTATCGAGTACCATTATGGTAATTATCTTGAATACAGTGACTCAAGAAAGTTCGATTTAATAACTTTAGTGATGTGCGATTTGTGCGCTTTGAACCCACAACAACGTTCACAGCTATACACAAAATTTAAATCACTGCTTGCTCAAAGTGGCTCGATTGCACTTGATGTTTACACGGCCACAAGGTTTGCTGTTCAAGGTGAATCTTTGAGTCTTGAAAAGAACGCCATGAACGGTTTCTGGAGTGATTGCGATTATTGGTGTATTCAATCTTCATTCAAATACGAGAATGAAAAAGTAACGCTAGATAAATATGTGATATCTCAAGAAGACAAAGAGTGGACAGTTCTCAATTGGCTTCAACACTTTACACTTGAAGACCTGAACAAAGAACTCGATGCTCACGGCTTGGAGATCAAAAGAGCATACAGCGACCTAAAAGGTTCATCACTCGTTGATGGTGATGAAATGGCCGTGGTTATTGGTCACAAGTAGTTAATGTTAAGTTTAAAGGGGCGCTGAGCCCCTTTTTAGTATCTGCGCTCGAGTTGCTATTTATAGACTGCTCCTCTCGATCATTAATAAACCCAGCTTATGATGATGTGAGCTAGGTTTTTTTATTAGTGTTTAGACGAGAGAGCGAAACTAACTTTTGGACAGAAGTGTGTTAGGAGCTTTGATAAGTTTCGCAACGTTCGGATAACAATACGTATTACAACTCACAATGGGTAACTATATGCCCTTATTCATTACATATCCGGCTAAGGGCTACAGACCTACGCTTTTCTTAAGACAACAAAATAACTAGACGCTTCCTTGTAGAACTCCTCAGCTACAACTATTTGAAAATCTTCTTTGTTCAATAAACTATCCAAATCAGAACTTCTGTATTGTCTTATAGTGATGGGGATTATTCCGATCTTCGAGAGTATTCTAACAAGATGAATCTGCATGCTAACCAATAGAGATTTTCTCCCCCCTAAACAAGGTGTGGTCGAAATCAATAGCCCATTAGGTTTTAATAGCTCGTGTATCCTCTTAACGACATGACTAGGGTTTTCAACGGTATGTAACATGTTGAAAGCAAAGATCACATCAAACGACTCGTCTTCATATTCATTATCAAAGATAGTAGCTTGGGAAAAATGGACATTTTCGATATTGTGACTGGCGGCTTTATTTCTTGCCGCTTCAACCATTTCTGCCGATATATCAATGGCATGAATTTCCTTTACATAGCTTGCTAACTCGCATGATTTGGTGCCTGTTCCACACCCGTAATCTAATACGACATTGCTACTATCGAGGTGATTTTTTGCATTTTCTCTAGTCATATTATGTATGAATTCAAAACGAGCCTCAGACTTGTCATAGCTTTTTGACGCCTTATCCCAGAAGTTTTCGGTCTTGTTCATTACCTACCACCTTTTAGTATTGTGAATACCATACACTAGCTAATTAAGTTGAATCTCTATGATTTGAAATTCATAGATTACCTACATTCTATCGATGCTATTATGGATTAATATAGGCGAAAATGCATAAATGGTATTCATATGCGAATAGATTGGAAGGCAGTAGATTTTGATTGGAATCACGCGAGAGCTTTTCTCGCAACGGCTGAGCTGGGTTCTCTATCAGCCGCAGCGAAAGCTTTAAATAGCTCTCAACCAACGTTGAGTCGGCAAGTCAATGCATTGGAGAAGCAGCTTAAAGTTGCACTATTTGAACGTGTAGGTAAGGGGCTTGAGTTAACCCCAAGTGGTGTCGAGCTGGCTGAATGTGTCAAAAGCATGGGCAATGCTGCTGCCCATTTATCTCTCACAGCTTCGGGGAAGTCAGAGTTACTAGAGGGCTCGGTTTGCATAAGTGCATCAGAGAGTATGGCAGCTTACGAATTGCCTGCGATCATATCGAAGTTGAGGCGTCTTGAACCCAAAATTACGATTGAATTAGTCGCATCTAACGCGAGCAGTGATTTGAAACGCAGAGAGGCCGATATTGCTATCAGATCTTACAGACCTGAGCAGTTAGATTTGATTGCTAAGAAGATCAGAGACGACCATTTCTATCTATATGCCGCGCATTCCTACCTTAATTCGATAGCAAACCCTCAGACTTTGTCAGATTTCAATAGTGCTGATTTTATTGGTCCGTCAGATTTTCAACAAATTATATCAATGCTAAATCAACGGGGGCTGAGGCTAACACCTGAGAACTTCCCTGTTACAACAAGTAATCATACCGTTTATTGGGAGTTAGTTAAGCAAGGTGTTGGTGTTGGGTTTATTCAAGATCACTTAGTTCAACTTACAGATAATGTAGAAAAAGTGCTGCCAGAACTTGGCTGTTTTCCAACGGAGCTTTGGCTTGTTACCCATCGAGAACTTCGAACAAATAGAAGGATACAATATGTCTTTGAATTCTTGAGTCAGGAATTATCAAACTAAAGTTGATTTAGGTTAGTGAGGTAAGTTTACTGCTTCTAAAGCTCGGATTATGGAAAGAACCTGTATAACACTCTAGCTTAATTCAATTCGCTCCATTAATAGAAAAATTGGTGGACAATGTTTGAATAAATTTCTTTCTAACTCATTTTGGGGCAAATACTAGTTAGAAAGTGCCATAGGTAAAGAATCGGATCATGAGGGCCATGAGCATAAACGAGTTTGCAAATTAGCGCCGAAAGGGTGAAGTTAGACATTACAACTCTAAAACACAAAAGCCACCCTCCTTTGTGATGGCTATATGAATCCAAATATCGAGGTTCTATTGCTCTCTGCTCGCTAAGGTTAGGAGCTACCTAACCTTGCGTTTGTTCTCTGTGCTTTTCGGTTATCCAGGGTGATTAATAACACTGGCAGTAATGACATCAGCATGACCATGGCCAATGTAGCGATACTGCTGAATCCGAGTAGCCCCGATAAAACTACAAGCAGTGCACCTCCAATCATTCTGAAGAAGCCATCGATTGATGTTGCTAATCCTGCACAGTACTTAAAGGGTTCTAGCGCCAAAGATGTCGCAGATCCAGATAAGAGACTAAAGCCTGCCGCTCCCAAAGCTGATAGAGCAAAGAACAGATACGTCGCATCAGGTCTTATCATCAATAAGCCTACACCTCCGGCAGAGATAACAGTGGCACCAAAACGCACCGTATTTCGACGACCAAACGACGTCATTAACCTAGGCGCAATAAAGCTAGCGAGTATTTGAACCCCTCCAATGACGCCGAACATCATTGAGAACTGTACTTGAGAAAGCCCTCCGTCACTGATGGCAACAATGGGTGCAACTGAAATGTAAGTCAACAGGGCACCAAAGCTGAGCATGTTAGTCAGTGAGTACACTAAAAATGTACGATTGGTTAAGATGTCACGCACGTTACATTTCAGCGCCTCTGTGTCCTTTAAATCAACTGTATTTTTTAGATTACCTTTGGACTTCAAAGTCTTTTTAGACGGTAGAGCTACGGCTGACATTACAAACAGCAAGATAGCCAAACCAGCCATAAGGTAGAACCCGCCTGTCCATCCCCATAACACAGCCAACCCACTGCCGATGAGTGGCGCAATGGTAGGCACTGCACTGGTGACACCGCCCATATAGCTTAACCATTTACCGGCAGTGTCACCTTCGTAATTGTCTCGAACCCAAGCCATGGCAGTGATCATAGTGAAGGATGCACCAACGCCTTGAAGCGCTCGCGCTGCGTACAACATCTCCAATGAAGAGGAGAGCACAACAAACAAGCTCCCAGCGGCATACAGAACCAGCCCTAGCATGGCAGAGAACTTACGACCTTTGCGATCAGAAATGGGACCGGCAATTAACTGACTCACACCGAGAGCCAGAACATAAATTGAAATGGTCTGTCTGATTTCGCTATCCGAGATGCTGAACGCTTCTATCATCTGTGGAAAAGATGGCAAATAGACATCAATTGCCAGCGGCCCCAGAGGGATGAGCGAAAAAATAACCAGCAGTTGGAAAAGTTTGTTACCTGCCATCTTAACCTCCATTACTGACTTATTGGTGGATATAGCGATAAACCAGAGCGAGATGCGATAAAGTGAACAAAGCGCATCATAGGTTCACTCATTTCTAGGTCAGCGATCATGGTGTAGTTTCTTAGCTCAGAAAATGCGGCAATGTCGTCGATGTTCAACTGACGTTCGCCTGAAATAAGTGCATCAATAGCAATCAATGATTCCAGCTCGTCCAAAAGTAGCTTTAGCTCCGGAAGATATTCTTCGGTTCTCTGCAACGCTTGCTCTATGGGCTGACCCAAGACTTCTTTGCGAGATTCCACAAACATACTGAGAGCCTCTGGCGTAGATAGCTCTGGCAGGTCAAGTTGTGGCATTCGTGGATACAAAAGCTGAGACGAAACAGGATACAGCCTCTTAAGCAGATGGTTTAATGCTTCCGATACTTCGTAACTGGTGAACATTGGTGCATCTTGTTGGTCCAAATAACGAATTATGTCGAGGCTCTCGACCATCACAGTAGACTTATCATCGTGCTGTTGCTGCTCAAGCGCAGGGACCGTTAATCTCTCAAGTTTTCCCTCCAGTGATTCTGGCCATTGCCCCAAAGTCATGGGACTAATTTCGCAATTAAGGTTTTTAAGCCCGATCAAGGTTCTAACTCGAACGCAAAAAGGGCAGCTATCAAATACATGTAATTTCATTATGTTGTTCCTATTTGCCGGCATACTCATTAGTTGCCGTGCCAAATTGAGTAAGACATTCTTTCGACGTGTGCAGGTAGGTTTTCTTCATAGCCACGCCAATGGCTGAACTCCGGTAATTTGACAGTGTTCTTTAGTTCTTCTGTTGTTTTACCTTCTTGCATGCCTTCCCAGACTGCATCAAAAAGCGCTTTGTTGAAGCGGTAATCCTCTTTGAATGCCTCTGGTGAAGATGCTGGCATATGGCCACTGAGCACGGTGTCAAATTCGAGCTCGTTCAAAACACGTTCAAAGGTATTTAGAATCGCCACGTAGTTGTGCGCGGTAAGGCGATAAGGTTCATTGACATAACCGGGAAGATGCCAATCTACCCCCATAAGAACCTTATCTGCTGGCATATGAATGATACTCATGCAGTCACCGTCATTTGGTCCGTAATAATGTAAATCGACTTGCTTGCCACCTAACTTGATCGAGTAGCTGTCCGTATAAGTGGTATCCGGCTGGACGACTCTGTTTTCTAAGTCGCGACTCATCAATTCAGTACACTTTTCCTGAGTAATGAATTCTGCACCTTCCTCTTTAAATATCTGACCGCCTCGGGAGTGGTCAAAGTGGTCGTGGGAATAGATCACTTTTTTGACCGGCGCATCTGTGAGCTTGCTGATCTCTTTACGCATCATTTTTGAACGAGCTTCACCAGAAGGGTCGGTGACAATAACGCCGTCGTCTGTAACAACAACCAAACTGTTATAGAAGAACTGGGAGTACTGATATACGCCATCTTTAAGTTCGGTCATCACAGGCTTTGTAGGATCAAAACCATCGGCTGCAGAAACGCCAGAAATCATACCTAGCGTCAGGGTTAAAGTGGTCAGTTTTGAAGTAACAGACATTGTTCTTTCCTTTCGTCATTGAAGATGAAACAAAAGATAATTAACATTATTAAATAGAACAATTGAGTAAAAAGTAACTTCACTTAATACTAAAGGTATCGAATGGATAAGTATCGGAATATGCAGCTATTTTGTACGGTTGTCGACCGAGGCAGTTTTTCTAAAGCGGCTAAAGCATTAGGTGTTACCCCTGCGATTGTCGGTAGGCACATTGCCGCGATGGAGGAATCGTTAGGTTTTGTCCTATTGAATCGCACCACACGTAGCATGCACCTTACACCCGGAGGGAAAGCTTACTATGAAGGTGCGCAAACGGTACTGAGTCAGATAGAGCAATTAGAAGACTCACTCACAACGGCACACCAAAATAATCCTGAAGGTCTTATTCGACTGTCAGCACCAGATGGAATGGGACCTTTTCTGATGAGGGCCATTAAGGAATTTCGAACGGAATATACAGGCGTTCGCTTTGATCTCGTCTTATCTAACAATAAGTCAAACCTGATCGAGGAAGAGATTGATCTTAGTATTCGATTTGCATTCGAGTTACAAGATTCCTCTTACATTGCAACCAAGCTTGGCGAATCAGAGTTTGGTTTGTATGCCGCCCCTTCATATATAGAGGCACACGGTATGCCTTCTGATTACACCGACCTAAAAAATCATGATTGTCTGCATATGGGAAGCTCAAGAGATGGTGATTATTGGATGCTCACTGTTGACGGGAGAAGTATTTCTCATCGGCAGCCGTGGGTCGCTGTGATTTCAGATACAAACACTTTGCTGCAAGCGACCATGGATGGTTCGGGTATCGCCATGATTCCGAGCGTATTTGCACATTCACATGTTAACAGCGGCAATTTAACCAAAATAGAAAACGTTGCGGAATTTCCAATCATCAATATTTACGCAATGTACCCAACACGCAAGCATGTGCCTTATCGATTATCGCTGTTTTTGGAGTACTTAAAAGTGAACTTTGATCGAATAATTGGATAATTAGCTTCCCAAAGGTTAAATGGATTATAAAAGGGTAATCATAGTCGGTATTGGATTTAACTGAGGTTGGAAAATTTAGTTTATTTGATGATCTTAATCGTCGTTATAAATTGAAATATATTGATTTTAATATTTCCATAAATTCCCTTCTTCGATAAGTATATAATATATGGTGTATCGTGCTGTAATATGGGTTGTGAGATAAAAATCCCTAACTATCATCCCACATATTATTCAACTTATTGCACTTTATAATAGGGGTTTAAGACTAAGAATGGCCTCATCTGGAATTAGCACGTTGTTTCGATATGATTTGAACTAACCAGTTGTATTATATGAACATTATCTACAAAATATATTGGATTGTGTAACTTATATTGTTGGAATTGTGATTGAAAAATCGACTTTATTTTGACACGGCCTATTAATTATAATTATATTATTCTTTTGAATAACAAAAAGCAGGCTATGTTTAACTCGAAATCAATCAATCGATTGGATTACTCTCTTCTAGAACAACTTGGTTACTTGGTCACCGTTTATGACCAACAATGGCGCCCTGTCTATTCTTGCGAAAAGATGGTTGAGCTTTTGAGTATCAATGTTGTCGATTCGAGTAAACGAAGCTTGAAAGATTTTGTTGATTCGCAGGACTGGCTAGTATTGAAGGAGTCTGCGACGCTAAATGATGGTAAAGCTCATAATGTTAAACCCCCTCTTTTGGACATAAAACTTAGGATTAGAAGTACCACTAAAGAGCTATCTGATAATACCTTCTACATTTTTAGCTCAGAGATACTTACGCTTGATAGCGTTACTAAGAAGTTACCTGGGATTAATGAGAGCGTTATTTTAGATGTAGATAAGCATTTAAAGCTAGGTTACTGGCGATACGGGATCAATAATAACAGCCTATTGTGGTCGGAAGGTATATATCAAATACATGGATTATCACCCGATAATTTCACTCCAACATTAGACAGCGCTCTATCTTTTTATCATGAAGATGACCTGCCTATAATTAAAAGATTGGTTAATGATGCCATTGTTAAGAAAAGATCTTGGCATGCTGTCACGCTACGAATTGTTACTCCAGACGGTGGTGTTCGTTGGGTATTATCGAGTGGTTGTTTCTACCAACTAGCTGATAATAAAGATAGTTTTATCTGCGGTGTATTTGAAGATGTCACAGCGCAGCAGAGAGTTAGTAGTGAGCACAACTTTTTAGTGACAGCCTTAAAAGAAACCTCTGTTGGTATGGTTGTCGCTGATCATGACAAGAATGTTATATGGGTAAACAAATCCTTTGAACGAATCACTGGCTACAGTCTGATTGAAGTGGCTGGCAACAAGCTCGGCAATATACTTCAAGGAGAGGGCACAGATCCCGAAGTAGTGGAGGAGATCAGTGAGTTTCTACAAAAAGGCATGGCGATTAAAACTCGAATTAAGAATTACCACAAGAGTGGTCGCCCTTACTGGAATGAGTTATCAATTACTCCCATTACTAAAGATTCTAAAGTTGACTACTATTTCGCCGTCCAAAATGATGTTACCGATGAAGTCAATGCGAAGTTAGCTCTGCAAAATCTCAACCACGATTTAGAGGCGCAAGTAGAAGCGAGAACGATAGAGTTAAAAATCATCAATCAAAAGTTGAGCGAACAAGCGAATATTGATCCATTGACTGGCCTTCTAAACCGACGTCCTCTAAATGAGTACGTTTCCGAGGCTCAAACCGCGTTAAACGATGGAAACCAACCACTGTCATATATCCTGATAGATATCGATGATTTTAAGAGACTTAATGACAAATTCGGCCATTCGGTTGGCGACCTCGCATTAGAGAAAGTCGCTCAAGCGTTAATTGAGAATAGTCGTAAAGAAGATAAGGTTTTCCGTCTCGGTGGTGAAGAGTTTCTTGTGTTAATGAAAGCTGCTAACACGAGTGTCGCTCTCACAGTCGCAGAACGAATAAGACTGGCTATTGCGTCTACACCTATCTTTGTTGGCCATGGCCAAATTAACGTCACTGCAAGCTTTGGTATATTGACAGATGGACGGGGGTTATCCGTTGAAGAAAGTTTAAGGTTGGCAGACAAGTGTTTATATCAAGCAAAAGCGAGTGGTAAAAACAGAGTAGTGAGTGAGGTTAGGTAATCTCGCTCAACATAGGTAAAAGGAAATTTTACCTCAGTGTTAGCCGCAATTGCAGTCAACACTGAAGTCGGACCAAAACATATACCGCACACAGCGCTGGAAAATCAGTCCGCTTTTACCACTTCATTTCACCCATATGCACTTTAGCACCAATACTTAGCGCCATAGGCAGTTGTGCATCGGGGTAGGTTGCAGACATTTTGTCGATCACTTCCGCGCTATTCTTGCTGTTATCTTTTGCTTTCTGGAAGTATGAAAGGTACTGCTGGGAATAGCTTATAGTGTTTGCGTCAAGCTTGGTTCCAGCTTTCATGTGTCCTGGAATGACAATATCTGGTTTTAGCTCTTGCAGTTCTTTCAACTGTTTAACCCATGCTTTCTGGCTACTATCCGATTGCGCGTCAGCCATCCAAAGGTGCAAATTGCCATACACGGCGACGTTGCCCAGAACCGCTTTGTTAGAAGGGATCCACAAGTAAGGACGATGAGCCAATTCACCTTGTGTGCCACGAATCTCGATTTCGTGTCCGTCAACGGTCAGCACATTACCTTCGATAGCTTGTGGTAGATATGGTTCAACCGGAGCGTTGCCCCCCATTTTAGGTCCCCAAAAAGCCAATTTGCCAGCCAACTTCTTCTCTATAACCTCAATCACTTCCGGCGTGCTCAGAACTTGCGCTTTTGGAAACATCGTATGTAGCACTTCAGCACCAAAGTAGTAGTCTGGGTCAGCCTGACTGATAAAAATTGTTTTCAGCTCTTTGCCACTATCAAGAACTTTTGCGGCGATGCGCAAAGCGTCTGCTTTGGTAAATCCGGTATCGACAACCATGACTTCACTTTCACCGATTACTAATGTTGAGTTTACGTGGAAGCTGTTCTTGTCAGCGTTATAAACATCAAGAGTTAGTGGCGTGCTTTCTGCTGCGGTTGCATTAGTGGCGAGTAAGATAGATGCGGCCATTAGAGTTAAATTTTTCATACCGTTATCCTTCTATGTGTTTGGGTACGGAGAGGATAGTAAGGAATTGACGTGCTCAGAAAAACACACCAAACTGAGCATTATTGTTTCTTAATTCGAGCGAATATATGGATAGGCTAACAGCTGCAAAGGTGTTTGTTGATGTTGCAGCGACGGGTAGTTTTACTGCTACAGCAGGCAGGCTGGATATGTCTCGCCCTATGGTGACGAGATACATCGAGACGATGGAAGCTTGGCTGAATACCCGCCTTTTACATCGAACTACTCGAAAAGTATCGTTAACAACAGCGGGCCAAACATGCTTGGAAGAAGTTAAACAGTGGCTTGATCAAGCCGAAAGCCTAAGTGAGTTAGCAGATAACAGTGGTGAGTTGTCGGGCACAGTTCGGTTGGCAACCAGCATGTCATTTGGTTACTCTCAATTGGTGCCAGCCATTCAAGACTTTATGGTAGAGCACCCCAACGTAAACATCGATGTCGACTTACATGATTCAGTGACCGACCTAACTGAAAGCCAGATAGATCTTGCTGTCCGAATCGCCTCGACACCGGATCCGTCTTTGATAGGTAAACCGATATCGATATGTGAGTCAGTGGTGGTCGCTTCGCCAGAGTATTTGAATAGAAATAGTGCCATTTCTAAACCAAGCGACTTAACCGGTCATACTTGTCTTGGGTACAAAAATTTTCAACAACATATTTGGCATTTAACAAAAGACAACACACAACAATCGGTAGAAGTTAAGTGTAACTTGACAGCAAATGAGGCAACCGCCTTATTGCAAGCCGCATTGCATGGTGCAGGCATTGCTATCCAGCCATTCTATCTCGTGAACCAGTACATTAAAGATGGACAGCTTCAGCAGGTATTGCCGGATTGGAAACCTGACGACTTAACCATTTATGTTCTCTATTCTTCCAGAAAGTATATGTCACCAACTGTTCGTGCACTGATTGATCATTTATCAGATTACTTTTCTGAAGCTCGTTGGTAGTGCTTTAGTTGATATAAGAAACTAAGTAGATCCACTCACAATTCCCTTTTATAAATCTCCTAATGCATACTCGTAATGAGTATATTTTAACCAAGCTAAAAATTTTTGGGGACTTCTATGGATCGAGCGTTGTTAAAGGCTCATTTGGCGGTAATGACTGCAGTCGTTATTTGGGCGACATCTTTTATTGCCTTAAAAGTTGCGATTGGTGAAGTTGCACCTATGGTCGTGGTCTTTTTCCGAATGGCGATTGGTTCACTCGCTTTTTTGGTGGTTTGGCCGTGGATTCGTAACGGAATAAACTATCAAGCAGGAGACTGGAAGTTATTGTCAGGTATGGCATTACTTGAACCTTGCCTCTATTTTATTTTTGAAGCTCAAGCCATGCGTTTTACCAGTGCAGGTCAGGCCGGTATGGTGACTTCCATGCTGCCTTTAATGGTGGCTGTTGCCGCTTACTTCCACTTAAAAGAGCGTAATACTCCGCGTCAATGGATCGGGCTAATTATTGCCGTTCTCGGCGTTGTATGGATGACGCTGAGCGGAACCGAAAGCGAGCAAGCTCCCAACCCAGTATTAGGTAATCTATTGGAATTTGGCGCGATGGTGACTGCTGTTGGGTATACGTTACTTATTAAGCTACTAGTTCAGCGCTATTCAGCTTTTGTTTTAACTGCGATTCAAACCTTTGTCGGTACCATTTTCTTTTTGCCACTGGCATTAAGCTCTGATTGGCCAACCGATATTTCATTTAATGCTGTTAGTAGTATTGTCTACCTAGGCTTGGTGGTATCTCTTGGAGGGTATGGGCTATATAACTACTCACTGACTCGGATTAAAGCTTCTACGTCAGCAGGCTATATTAATCTAATCCCTGCATTTACTTTGTTTTTCTCTATGCTGCTGCTAGGCGAGCGTTTGGTTCTCACGCAATGGATAGCGATTGGAATTATCTTTTTTGGGGTGCTGTTGAGTCAGGATAGAACACCACAGGTAGAGCAGCAGGTACGAGTGTGACCTATTGACTGAAGTTTATTTATCAGCTGAATGAAACATCCCGCACGATTCTATCTGCAAATGTTTGACTATTCACTCATCACCATTAACATGAACGTCATCAGCTGAAATCGAGCTATCTAATTAATATTTATAGATTTATTTTGAAGGGTTACTGGGTTTAAGTGCGACCGAAACCTATATGTCTCGAGAGTTGGTATGAAAGCGGTACACAGCAGTAAAGGCGAAAATTATGGAACTTGAAGAGCAAGTAAAGAAACTGTCTGAAGTAGGCCTATCGTTGAATGAAGGGATTACAGTTGATCATCTACTCCTTTCATTTTCGAGAGAACAGTATGAGGCTGCGCCATTTGATTTGATCTTACTTGCCTACGGTCTTGAAGTAGAAGAAGAGCCTTGGGGACGTTTCATTTGCGACCAAGCTTGGAATTTTGATGTTGAAGCCATAGAAGACAATGGCTCTTATGTGGATATCGTTAACCAGTTCCATAGGATCACTGGCCAAGTTAAGCGTGTTGATGGGTTGCAAGACATGGTGAACATTGAAGAGTCTCGCGCAAAGCTTGAATACGAAGTAGATGGTGTAAAAAGAAGTTTAGAGCCAGTAGTCGAAAATGATTGGGCTGACGTCCAAGTCGTTACAACGATTATGGGTGACCTAAGTGAAGATGGGTATGATTTTTATCCAAAAGATAACGGACAGTCGAGTGTTTGGTTTTATCTATCCGATAAACAAGCTTTAGCGTTAAACAACTTAGCTAACAACGTATTTAATCTGAGCAACAGACCGTGGTGGAAAATATGGTAGGGCAGTCATAGATGTCTAAGCTTGAGAACACCGTCGAATGTTGCCTCCATGGTGAGCAACAAGAAACGTTTGTATGCCAACACATTGTACAGACTCTTAAAGATGAAATACCAAGAGGCTTTTGGTGGGCAGATAATCCTGAAAACCCAAGACCAGATGCGTGGTGTAGTGAGTGTGAAGCTATGGTGCAAAGAACTGGCGGGGAGTGGAACGATGAGAGTGGGGCTTTTGCTCAGGTAAAGCTACTCTGCGGCGTGTGCTATGACCAAGCTAAATCGTTCAACTTCCCTGACAAGAAACCATGGTGGAAGTTTTGGAAGTAAATGTTCATCGTCTATCAACTTCCCAATCTCTCCAACTTGAAAGAAAGGCAATTGAGTCAGCAGGCCCTCTACTGACTCTCACAAGATCAACTAATGCTTAATTTGTATCTCTTTTCTAACTTGTTTAAGAAGACATGCAGTTTCTGATTCATCTCATCGTAATTATGTTGTAGCAGGGTAGTAGGATCTTCTACAAATCTGAACTTCCTTGGTTCGGGCAGCTCATCATTTTCAATGAGCAACGCTACGACATGTTTGGTCAACTCCATATGGCATTGAAAACCGAAGACTAATTCACCATATGCCACAATTTGCCTTGGACATCCTTCACTAAAAGCTATGACTTGTGCATCAACTGTTAGCCCGGGCATATCATTGTGCCAGTGACCTACATCCAGCGTTTGAGAAAAATGGTCGAATAACGGGTGTGTTAGACCTATATCAGTAAGTGTGATTGGAAACATACCGATTTCACGCTCAGGGCTGTGTTCAAAGCGAGCCCCTAGCACCTCACCTATTAACTGAGAGCCCAAACAGATACCTAATACCACTTTTCCTGCATTAATGGCTTTTTCTATTAGCTCTTGCTCTCCTTTGCTATCAAAGTAAGTACATTGCTCAATAGTTGTCGCGGGATCTTGAGGGCCTCCCATCACAATAAGAAAGTCAATATCGTCGATATCTTGGAGGAGCGAATCTCCTTGGTAAACTCGAGAGTAGGTGATGGTATGCCCGTGTTTTTCTGCCCAAGATTCGTAGGCCCCTGGAGCCTCAAAGTGTTCATGAACAATGAAGTGAATATGCATCTTTCTTCCTCTTACTTAATGTTAGAGTTGAGATGTTATATTAAACCTCGATGGCGTAATCTATACTAACAGGCATGTTATGTAGATAAGTCGCCAACTATGAACGCTAATGATCTGATAGAAGAGTTTCCCAATCAGCAGTTAATCACTAAATCGACCAGAATGGCTGCTGGCTATATCGATGACTTCCACTCTCATCCATGGCATCAAATAGTGTTTCCAGTTCAAGGGTTATTGCAGTCGAATATTGGTGATACGTGTGCAATCGTCCCGCATAATGGGATGCTCTATATTCCCTCCAATACGATTCACAAATCCGTAGCTGTGACTGATACGATATTTTTGGCGATCTATCTCAACCCAGATAAGTTGATTCAATATCGTGATGAGCCAAAATCCTGTCAGGTGAGTGCGTTTATAAAAGAGCTGATTTTAGTTTTGTTTGAGTGCAATACGTCGTCGCAATCTGAATCCAATGTTTCAAATCTGCTTGCGGTGTTACACGATCAAATTGAGTTGGCGAGTAGTTATGAAATACCGCTATTGATACCTAAAGACAAACGCCTTTTGTCTATCTTTTCTCAACTTAAACAGCAGCCTGATTTGCCTTACACATTGAAGGAATGGGCCCAACAAGTTGGCGCATCAGAAAGAACTCTATCTCGGTTGTGTTCAAAAGAGTTCTCTCAATCATTTGCATTGTGGCGACAAAATATAAGGTTGGTTTTATCTTTGCAGATGCTAGACACGGAAATGAGTATACAGAGTATAGCTATCAGTTTAGGGTACTCGTCTGACTCTGCTTATACATTTGCTTTCAAGAAAACATTTAACCAGACGCCAAGTAACTATCGGAATAACATGTTAGAGCGTAGATTCGCGTCTAGCGCTCTAATGAACCAGCTATAAAGCGACGTTTGTCGCTGATGTTTTGGAATCTTATCTAACGCTTGTTACTGGGGTGAGTGCCCGGTCTTTTTAGCTAATTTCTGCATAGCTTCCGCGAAGGTTGTTGTCCCGCCTTTTGCTTTAACCTGAACCACTTTAAATCCTAATTTCTCTAGCGCTTGGCGCTCTTCCACAACACCTTTGTCATTTTGTTGGCTGCCCGGTGCAGGCTGATGAATGTAACACTCTTCTAGCTGGCCATCTTCAACTAGCTGGTGGTGTTTTAGTGCGTCGATATCAAATTTCATAGTGAGTCTTTTTGTTTTGAAGAGTGAATTCTTGAGGAAAAGTCGATTTTACTGATGGCTTGTACCTTACGGTATTTTAGTTGCAAAAAGCTAGTGTAAATAGAGTAACGGAGCACATGTTATTGGGTAAGCTTTGCTCTTTATGGTGACTAATTATGCAATCTATCAGTTACTACTAAGTCAATGTAATGAATGAGGAGAAATTGAGTATTTTGATTTTATAAAATTAGAATAAATACCCTAATAAAGTAATTAAAAATTCATGTTTTTGATTGGTAATTGTCTGTTTTACAAACAGTAAATTGGATGTTGAGTGTTCACTCTTTTGGTTTGTCGAGTGACTATCGCTCAAAAATTAAACATTCGTGTGGTGAATGATTTGGACTTTAGCGCAATTAATTTATAGCTGAGTAGCCCGCTCGGGGATTTTATAAATGATTCTTGATGGGCTATGTGTGAATAAAAATATGCTAAAGGAAAAAGCAGATGCACTATACAACGTTAAAAATGAAAGGCTTAATGCCACTGTCTGCCATAGCAGTGGCAATGGCATTCTCTATGTCAGCGCAAGCGGCACCATTCTCTGGATTCGATGAATCTAACTTGCCGACCAAATACATCGTCAAGTTTAAAGAAGATACGTCGAGCCCTTCACTGATGGGTGGAAACTCCTTTTGGGGGCCACGCATTGTGCAAGAGTCCGTATTAGATCAGCTCAAAGCACGCAAAGTAGAAAAGTTAGGAAACAGCGCTATCTACAGTGTGGAGATGGAAGACTCAGAGTTAGGGAAACTGCGTAATCGTAGTGATGTTGAATATGTGGAAATTGATCCACCACGATACCTGTTAAGCGAAACTATACCTTGGGGATACGAAGCAGTAAATGCTCAGCTTTTGGATGACTCAAACGCTGGCAATCGTACCGTGTGTATTATCGATTCAGGCTACGATCTCGCTCATAACGATCTGAGTGGTAACCTTGTGTCTGGAACTAACGACAGCGGCACCGGTTCTTGGAGCGTACCTGGAAACAATAACGCGCATGGAACACACGTAGCAGGCACTATCGCTGCGATTGCGAATACCGAAGGCATTAAAGGTGTGATGCCAAACCAGAATGTGAATCTGCATATCGTTAAGGTATTCAATGAAGCGGGTTGGGGGTATTCGTCTAGTTTGGTGAAAGCGGTACAAACGTGTGCAGATAATGGTGCGAACGTGGTTAACATGAGCTTAGGTGGTAGCCAATCAAGTGTGACCGAAAGAAATGCGCTGAAAGCCGTTTACGATAACGGCGTTCTGCTGATAGCCGCTGCTGGTAATGATGGCAATACAGCGCACAGCTACCCAGCATCTTACGACTCCGTTATGTCGGTTGCTGCGGTTGACGATAAGAGCGATCACGCTGCGTTTTCTCAAGCAACAAATCAAGTTGAGATTGCAGGTCCGGGTGTAGCCATTCTATCTACCGTGACGTTGGGTGAAGGTAAACTATCAGACATTAGACTAAATGGTGTCAGCCAGTTTGAGCGTGGTATTGTGCCGCACAACCGCTTGGTTCAAAGTGGCGGTAGCTACGGTCCTGATCCAGTCGCAGGTTCAATCACGGCAGAACTGGCAAGCTGTGAGGTCTCTGGTAGCCGTTTCAATTGTGGCGATATGTCAGGCAAAATTTGTTTGACGGAGCGTATCGGTAATCAGTCATCGGGTAGCTACCCTGAGATTGATGCAGTTCAAGCCTGTTACAACGCTGGAGCAAGCGCAGCGATTGTTTACAGTAACTCCGAACTATCGGGTTTGCAGAATCCTTTCCTTGTTGACCAAAACAACGCAGCGCGTATGGTATCGGTGACGGTTGATCGTGCGTTTGGTCAAGAACTGGTGGGCTATGTCGGTCAAGAGATCACGGTTTCAACCACCAAAGGTGAAGACTACGAGTACTACAACGGTACTTCCATGGCGACACCGCACGTCACAGGTGTGGCGGGCTTAGTGTGGAACTATCACCCAACGTGTACCGCTGCACAGGTGCGTAATGCGCTGATCAAGACAGCAACGGACATTGATGTCGTGGGGCGTGACAATCGCACTGGTCATGGTCTTGTGAACGCAGATGCTGCGAAGCAATATCTAGATGCGGGTTGTAATGGTCCTGATGGTTCAGGTAGTGGAACCGATCTGAACAGCTACACCAATTCTGATGCTGTTGCGATTCCTGATAGCAGTGCTTCGGGCGTTATTAGTGAGCTTGATGTGGTTCGTTCTGGCGATGCGGGTTTGGTAACGATTGATTTAGACGTTTCTCATACCTACATTGGAGACTTACGTATCACGCTGACTTCTCCAACAGGCGGACAAGTTGTGTTGCATGACAATCAAGGCGGCAGTGCCAACGATATCAATACCACTTACCAAGTCGACTTCTCTGGTTTTGAGTCTCAGGGTGCTTGGGAACTAAAAGCGGTAGACAGTGCCAGAAGAGACACAGGAACCATCAACAGTTGGACACTAACCTTTCAATAAGGAGTGACTATGAAGGCGTTGAACTTAGTTTCGTTGTCTGCAATGGGTGTGAGTGCGCTATTAGCACTCGGGCTGAGCTCACACAGTTTAGCTAACAACCAAGGTTTTCCTTTGGTGGATAAACGCCCTGAACAAGCTGAGCAACAACCTACGCGTTACTTCGTTAAGTATGTAGAAGGGAAGGAAAGCGAGGTGAGAGCGCTTCTTCAACAGCACGACATTCAAGTGGTCGATGTGCTGTTGGACCAGCATGTGCTGATTGTGACTGGCGAGCAATCCGAACTGGATAACCTTGCTGAGCACGAATCAGTGGAATACACCGAGCCAGAGCCTGTGCGAAGGCTATTGTCTCAGTAAAACACTTCAATAATCTGTTCAAATATGCAAACGCCCCTTACTCTAGGGGCGTTTTTTTGTTTTCACTTCAAACTCTATTTTTGCTGGTCTCGCTAAACTGCACATGATTAGGTTGGCTTGTTCGTGCAACATCAGACCTCTAAAGTTAAGATTTGAGCAGGATATTCAATTAAACGAGTCCACCGTTAGCGCGAATCACTTGGCCATTTATCCATGCTCCGTCATTACCAACAATGAATGAGACGACTGATGCTATGTCTTGCGGTGTACCAAGTCTGCCGAGAGGGGACATGTTGGCCAGTCTATCAATTACCTCTTTTGACTTGTCTTTTAAGAACAGGTCGGTCGCTGTCGGTCCTGGGGAAACAGCGTTAACGGTGATCTCCTTTCCTCTTAACTCCTTAGACAATACTCGAGTTAGTGTCTCTACAGATGCTTTAGTTGCGGCGTAAATGCCGTAGTTTTCCATGTTAAGTTCGGTCACAGACGAGGACAGATTGACTATCCGACCTCCATGAGCCAAATGCGTTGCAGCTTCTCTCAATGTATAGATTACCCCTTTAAGGTTGATATCAATTTGTCGAGCGACTGATTCGTTCGATATGTCAGCGATTGGAGCCAACTCCATGACACCGGCATTGTTAACAAGTACATCTATTGAGCCCAGCTCATGCTGTATGTCATGAAACATTTGTTGAACGGCTGAAGGGTTGGAAACATCAGCACGATAAGAGATTGCCTTACCACCCTCAAACTCGATCTCCTTTATTATCTCATCTGCCAAGTCACTTTGGCGGGAGTGGTTTACAATGAGAGTAAATCCATCCTTTGCCAGTTTCTTTGCTATCTCTGCACCAATGCCTTTTGAAGAACCGGTAACTAGTGCAACTTTACCTTTGCTTTTCATTGAGTTCATTCCAAATAGATTAGTCATAATGGGCTTTCCGTTTGCGTTGTTTGTTAACTCGAAAAACCTTAGCACTTAACTAAATTCGGATAATCGGCTATAAATTGGTAACTGAATTCAATATTTACGAACAATCATGGATAGAATTGATGCCATGCGAGTGTTTGCTCGGGTGTTAGAGCGTCGCAGTTTTACTCTTGCCGCTGAAGACTTACAGATGCCTCGTTCGACAGTGACCGATGCAGTCAAAAAGCTCGAACTAAGATTAGGCGTTCGTCTTTTTGAGCGGACGACGAGACATGTCAGTCCGACGTTAGACGGGGAGAATTTTTACAAACGCTGTATCTCCATCATCAAGGATATTGAAGATGTAGAAAGTTTGTTTACCACCCAGCAGCCTAAGGGCAGGCTTCGTGTCGATGTTCACGGGACTCTCGCTAGGCATTTTATTCTTCCTAGATTATCGGAGTTTCTTAGCAAGTACCCAGAGATAGAGCTATTTATGAGTGAGGGAGATCGGCTGGTTGATCTACTTCGCGAAGGTATAGATTGCGTGGTCCGCGTCGGCGAGCTGCATACTGACGAGTTAGTGGCTAGGAAGCTCACCACGTTAGAAGAAGTGACTGTCGCTTCTCCGGATTATCTGCAAAGGAACGGGATACCACACACGTTGGAGGAACTGTCTAACCATAAAATGGTGGGGTTTTGTGTAACAGGACAATCGGGGCCTATGCCACTTGAGTTCTCTGTCAAAGAAAAATTGCTCTTTAAGAGTCTGCCTACGTCATTGTTAGTAAATTCGGCGGAATCATTGGTTGATGCAGCAAAAACGGGACTAGGCATCATCCAAGTGCCCAAATACCATGTCGAAAATGACCTGAGAAATGGCAGTCTAGTGGAACTGCTCTCAGAGTTTCCTCCTGCGTCTTCTCCAGTCTCGATTCTTTACCCGCGTACGCGAAATGACTCACCACGCGTCAGAGTGTTCATTGAATGGCTTCAAAGTACATTAGATAAATAATGGTTTATCTTGAATCACTCATACCCTTGAGAGGATAGGAAAGAGTGAATTTGCTCTCTTTTTTCTCTCATGAACTCGATGAACCGCTGAGACTTTTGAGGAAGGTGTGTTCGATCTTGGTAGACCAATAGCATGGTTTTATCTTGCGGAACCCAAGGCTGGAGAAGGAGTTTGAGTTTGTTTTCCTTAAGCTCTTTGTAAAGCATGGATATAGGAAGATAACAAATGCCTGCACCTTCTAAGCAAAGCTGTTTGCTGACAAAAAAGTCATCGCAAGTGATGCCGCTCGTTTGAGATATTTCAATCGTTTCATTATGGTCCCTGAAGCGCCAGGGTAGGAAATATCCTTCCACATGATTTCGAATGCATGGCAACGATGTTAGTTGATTTGGATGGTTAATCTCCGGAAGTTGGGCTGCAAGTTCACTCGATATAGCGAGTACATACCTCACCGGAGATAACGTCATTGCAACCAATGATGAGTCATTTAATGGGCCGAGCCTAAACGCAAAATCCAAGCTCTGCTTTGTCATGTCTTGATAGCGGTTTGATGACGTGAGGTTGATTCGTATAGAGGGGTAACGCGCTTGAAATTCTGCAAAGAGTGTTGCGAGTAAGTTTTGACTCAACGCCCTTGGTGCCGTGATATTTAGAGTTCCGACCGGCTTGTTTGCAGCATCTTCTGCTTGGTCATAGAGTTCGCTGACTGTATCGGCGATCAACTGTGCTTTTGGTAGAACTTGTTGCCCTAGCTCGGTAAGTGACAATGATCGAGTAGAACGATTAATCAGTTTACCGCCTAATTGCTCTTCCAACTGCTGAATTTTTCGGCTAACGGTCGTTGTCGGTACATTCAATTGTCTCGCTGCTTCAGCAAAACTATTCAGTTCGATGACCTTTGCGAACAAAGGTAGTGCAGATATCTCTTTCATTGTGTTTCTCTTGTCCCGTATGTGGGATAGTGAAGCCCAGTTATTGTATCTAGTCAATATAATCGGGATTAACTAAAGTATATCCATACCGCAGCATTCACTGCCTGAACAAATTAACGCTCAGCTCGATAGGAGAACATCATGGATATTTTAGTATTAGGCGCAACAGGTAACACAGGTTCTGAAGTGGTTCGTCAGCTTAAACTCAAAGGCGCGGACTTTGGTGTGATGGTTCGTAAGTCGAAATCCGCAGAAGCGATGTATTTGAAAGCCGAGCAGATTCGTGAAGGTGACTTCTCTGATGTTGAATCGATGAAAAGCGCAATGAAAGGCGTTAAGCGTATCTACGTTTCTATGCCCATTCACCAAGATAACGAACTTTGGGTGGCGAATGTGATTGAAGCGGCACAAGCTGCGAATGTAGAGCACGTAGTCAAACTTTCGGGCATGGGGGCAAAGATCGATGCAGGTTCTGAGATCATTCGTACTCATGTTATTACCGACAACTTGCTTAAAGAATCAAACCTACAATGGACTATCATTCAACCGAATTCGTTCTTCCAGAACTTGTACGGAAGTCTAGAAACCATCAATAGTATGGGGCAATTCTTCTTGCCTTTGGCAGACGCAAAACAGAGTGTGGTCGATATTCGAGATGTGGCAGCGGTTGTTGTTGAGGCGTTAACTGGTGATGGTCATCATAGTCAAACATATCTGTTATCAGGCCCAGAGGCTCTAACTTTTGCTGAACAAGCAGCAGTATTGTCGCAGGCCATGGGCAAAAATATCGAATACGTTGCCATCTCTGAGGAGGCTTTTGCCAGCGCCATTAAAGAAGCGGGAATGGACGAGTGGTTTGCTAACGCACTCGCTGAGATCATGGCGTGGTTTGCTACTGGAGCTTATACAGAAGTTACCGATACTGTGGAGCGTGTAACGGGCAAGCCAGCCAGAACCTTCTCAGATTTTGCCGATGAGTTTGCTCATGCGGTTACGAAGTAGATATCATGAAAGTTTGATAAAAGTAAAAAGGCACATTGATGAATGTGCCTTGCTACTAATTAGCTCAGATTACTTTTTGAAGCTCGAATCACAGTTCGAATAACACATCAGTACGAATGATGTGTTTAACTCCTGAAAGAATTGGTGCTGAGCCATGTAGACAATGGAATGGGTGGGTTCCGTGTGGGAAACACAACACGCTTCCGCTTGGCGTTCTTACCGATTCAATGTTGGCTCCTTCATGTTGGTGAGCGGGTCTAGTCGGGTCATCACGGTTGACCATAAACTGGGTTTCGCCACCAACAAAGTCATCCGTTAATAGAATCAGAAAGGTATACATACTCCAACGGTCACCAAAGGCATCATCGACTAACTGATTGTCGACAATTTGGCTTCCCGGCCATGAACCGTCAATGTGCATTTTGAAATAGTCGCCTTGTTCGTAACGATAAAATCGAAAACGACCATTGATCCCAAGTGGTTGCTTGTTGCCAAAGTGTCCGTATTGATCACTGAAATGATCGCGGCAGCGTTGCCAAATTTGCTCCAAGGTCTCAGTGTCGGCAATGAAATTGAGGTTACTGTTGTGGCGAATCTCTCTTGGCAATGACACCGCAGCATCTTCGGTAAAACCAAGCTCGTTGGTTGCTGCCAATATACGCTTTACCTCTTCAGGTTTTAACACGTTGAGCAATTGAAATGCCCCAGGTACGTTGTCGACCTCTTTTCTCGTTACACCTTGGTATTCACTGTCGAGCAAAAACGGGTTTTGATTCTTAGGTGCCCATACAGGTAAGTCGTTTCGCTGAGTGCCAGACTCTCTTCTGACAACATAAAATGATTCGTTATTCGTCATTGGTCTCTCCTTATTTTGAAACGACTCGAACTTGTGCAAACTGGCGGTGCCCATCGGCCGAGCCGTGGAAGCCTAAACCGCTTTGTTTTGCGCCAACCCAAGGTGCGTCGCCACTGCCGCCTTGGCCTTGGTTAATTCCTACCATGCCAGCCTCAAGCTCTTCCGCAACGCCTTGAACGCCTTGGTTACCGAAGACGACCGCACCCAAGCCATATTCACTGGCGTTTGCTCTTTCGATTGCCTCTTCAACGTCTGAGTAACGGCTGATCGCAACAACAGGGCCAAAGGTCTCTTCTGTTTCAATCTTCATTTCTGGCGTCATCCCAGTGATTACCGTTGGGCGGATGTAACGCTCAGGTTGTTGTGAACCGCCTAGTAAAATCGTGGCGCCTTTCTCTTCTGCATCTTTGATTTGTTCAACGATCTTGGCGTGTTGTGTTGCGTTGATGATGGGACCAATGTTGACGCTTGGCATATCCCAAGGGCCAATTTGGTACATGTTGGCGATTTCGGTAACGCGTTGTTCAAATTTATCGGCGATACGTTCATCAACGTAGATACGCTCTATAGAGGTACACATTTGGCCCGAGTTCTCAAAGCTACCTGCCACGGCAAAGCGTGCCGCTTGTTCGAGGTTAGCATCGCGCATGACGATCATTGGGTCTTTACCACCCAATTCCATAACAAGGCGTTTCACCTTAGAAGCTGCGCGCGCCATGATGTCTTGACCTGCGACTTTAGAGCCTGTGAATGCGATCATATGGATATCGCTTTCGACTAAGGCTTTTCCTGTCTCTCGGTCGCCATGAACAATGGTCAACACGTCTTCAGGAAGATGTTTTTTGAGTTCGCCGAAGAAGGTTTCTGCCACCAAAGGTGTCTCTTCTGATGGCTTCAAAACCACGCTGTTACCCGCCACCAACGCAGGAACAATCAGGTTATTGGCCATCATGACGGGATAATTCCAAGGCGAAATCACACCAACAACGCCTAGAGGTCGGTACTGCAGTTCCGTGCCACCGGATAGTTGACGAGTAGTGAGCGCGCGTGCTGCATCTTGTGCGTAATGTTGCCCCATGTACACCGCACCGCCTGCCTCGCCAGCTGCTCGGCGAATGTCTTTACCCATTTCACGGGCAAGCAGTTCAGAGAATGAGTCTGTTAGGTGGTCGATCGCTTGGTATGCGCTGTTGATGATGCGTGCTCGCTCAGGGAGCGGTGTTTTTCGCCAAAGCTTTTGAGCGACATTCGCTCTGGCAACCGCGGCATTAACTTGTTCTGTTGTTGAGTTTTCAACTTCGCCCAACAACTCTCCATTGCTAGGGTCAAAAGATTGAATAAGGCTGGTCATACTCATTGTCTCCAAGTATTTGTATTTATTACGCTGAAGGCTTCCTCTCCGGGTTTGTCTTCAACTGTGTTTGTAATTTTTAGATAATTAGATATCTAAAAATCTCGATATGTGGTTTTAAATAAATAGGGAGGTGTGAAACATGCTCCCTATTTATGGAATTAAAGTGAGTCGTTCAGCTGAGCAAGGAACAGCTCAATAATTTCGTCGTTTCGCTTGTAGTAAGTCCAAGAACCAATGCGCTTTGAGCTGACGAGGTTCGCTCGCTGCAAGTTCGACAAGTAAGAAGAGACAGTCGATTGCGATAGGCCACTTTTTTCTTGAATAATACTGACACAAACGCCTTCGACTTCAGCATCAACGAGCTGTTTCTCGAGATTGAAGTGTTCATGTGGCGACTTAAGCCAATGTAAGAAATTACGCCTTACCGGGTTGTTAATCGATTTTAGAATTTCGTTGATATCTAACATGCCGAATGGTTTCTTATCTTGATACTACGTTGGTTGATGATGCAGAGCATACGCCTAAAAATAGGATATCGCAATATCTCGAAATGCTGTTTGGGCCATGTTTTTGTTCTATGGTATAGCCAAATGAAGGAAGTATGACCGTGTGAAAGGCCTAAACAAGTGGTTTGAGAATACGAAAACAGCCTCAAACGCTAAGTTCGGGGCTGCTGAATTTGAGAGCTAGCTAGAAGTATTGGTCTTCTAGTTTGAGGACAATCACTCTTACATTGTTGCTATCAATAACCTTAATTGGTGCGGTAAACAGAAAAGGACTACATCGTGATTAGACATATCTTGTTAATTAAATTTAAACCAGAAACTGCTCAAGCGCAGATTGAAGAGTTGATGGCGATGTTTATTTCAATGACTGACAAGGTTGATGGTGTAATTGATGTTGAATGGGGAGAAAACAACAGCCTAGAAGGAAAAAATAAGGGCTACACACACTCTGTTTTTATGACATTCGCAGATGAGGCAGGACGTGACAACTACTTACCTCACCCAGAACATAATGCGTTGAAGGACGTCTTTAGACCGATACTGGATGACATCATCGTATTTGACTATCAACCTGCGTAGAAGGTGATTCACGGGGCTTGGGAGATATGTTCATGTCTTAAACCTAACTCAACACAGAGCTTTGGTTCATTTTAAGAACGTTTGGCTCATAGCTTCGCGTTGTGGATAAATTCGGTTTCTGTGTCAGAGGTGAGTGCGTGGTTTCTCACTCACCTCTGTTGTTAGAGCATTTAAGCATTCGCAAACTTAAACGTTCGATAGCCGCCGATTAAGTTTCTTGCTTTAAACCCATTGTTTACGAGTTGGCGATAGGCTACGTTACCGCGTAACCCAACTTGGCAGTAGATAATGATCTCTTTCTCTTTTGGCAACTCATCCATGCGCTGACGAAGTTGATCGACGGGTATGTTGATAGCACCTGAAATAAATCCGACGTTCCCAAGTTCAGCCGGGTTTCGTACGTCCAACAGAACCTGATTGTCATTTAGATTTGTGACTTCATCAAAGTGTATTGGTGTTGCGTCACCTTTGATGATGTTGCTTGCCACAAAAGCAGCTTGGTTAATCACATCTTTGGCACTGCCATATGGCGGCGCGTAAGTGAGCTCTAAGTGCTGAAGCTGCTCGACAGTCATGCCTGCTCGTTGAGCAACGGCCATCACATCAATACGTTTATCGACACCATCTTTACCAACCGCTTGAGCACCCAGGATTTTTCCAGTGGATGGCTCAAACAGCATTTTGAATGAGACAATTTCTGCACCTGGGTAGTAACTGGCGTGGCTGGCGGTGTGCACGTAGACTTTTTCATACTCGACACCTTCACGCTTCAATTGCTTCTCGTTTTTACCTGTTGAGGCAACGGCAAGGTCAAAGATCTTACAGATGGCAGTGCCTTGTGTCCCTTGATAGGTTTCATTGCGTCCGAGCATGTTGTCGGCAGCCATTCGACCTTGGCGGTTTGCAGGCCCTGCAAGCGGAACTAACGTTTGTGCGCCTGTGACAAAGTCTTTCTCTTCGATAGCATCACCGACAGCGTAGATACTTGGATCACTCGTCTGCATTGAATCGTTAGTGTAAATGCCGCCTAATGCACCGATTTGAAGCCCAGCTTCTTTTGCCAACTTAGTCTCAGGACGCACTCCAATGGCCATGATCAAAATATCGGTAGTGAGCGATTCACCGTTGCTAAGAGTCAGTTCGATCTCACCTTCAATATGTTGATGCTCTTCGTTTTCACCAGAGTCGATACTGGCCATGTGTTGGTTCGGAATGTATTCGACCGCTTCAAGTGCAACGCCTAATTTAAGGTCAACACCTTTCTCTATAATTTCAGCATGAGCGAAGCCCGCCATTTCACGATCTACAGGCGTCATCACCTGATCCGCCATTTCAATTAGTGTGGTTTTGATCCCCAACTGGTGGAAGGCTTCCATCATCTCTAAACCAATGAATCCGCCACCAACCACCGTCGCGTGTTCAGGCTTGTTCATTTGAATGGTTTTAATGATGCGATCCATATCAGGGATGTTTCGCAGTGAGTGGGTTAACGGGTTATCAATACCAGGAATTGGCGGAACCACGGGACCAGCGCCAGGGCTGAGCAAGAGGAAGTCATAGCTTTCAATATACTCACTACCATCAAGAAGATTCTTAATGGTGACCTGTTTGTTGTGTCGGTCAATGGATACGACTTCGCTCATAACGCGGACATCAACGTTGAATCGAGCTAAGAAGCTCTCTGGCGTTTGCAGTAGAAGCTTACTTCTATCTTCGATGTCGCCCCCTATGTGGTATGGCAAGCCGCAATTCGCAAACGAGACGAAACTTCCTCTTTCGAACATGATGATTTCTGCATCTTCACTCAAGCGACGAGCACGTGCAGCGGCTGATGCGCCACCTGCAACGCCACCAACAATAACAATCTTAGTCATAAGGTCACCTTTTATTCTTCTGATTGGCGACCACTATAAAACCCATAATTAGAAAAGTCTAATTTAAATTTAACTAAATTAGCATTGACTAATTTTAAGGGTTGAATCATCATAGTAGCCAGAGTTAAGTGATGAGATTGAATCGATGAACATTGAAGAGATGCGTGACAACGCAAATGAAACTGCTGAGTTTTTAAAATCGATGGCTCACCCCGACAGGCTGATGGTTTTGTGTCAATTGAGTGGTGGTGAAGTAGGCTTCACGGAATTGCTGGAGTCTTCCCATCTAAGTCAATCTGCATTCTCACAACAGCTCACCGTGCTCAAAAAGAAGGGTTTGGTGAAAGTAAGAAAAGAAGCGCAGCAAGTGTTTTATTCGTTAGCCGATGACCGAGTCATGATGTTGATGGGGTCACTTCACAGCGTATTTTGTAAACATCAACAAGAGGAGAAGTAGATGGGCTTTTCAATGCCTTGGCATGCGTTGGCTGGTGGTGCCTTGCTCGGCTTGTCCGCAGGTCTACTCATGTTATTTAGCGGTAAAGTCGCTGGTATCAGCGGGATTTTGGGTGGATTACTTACCCCGAAAGCGGGAGACCGATTATGGCGAGTGCTGTTTCTGTTTGGCATGGTGATCAGCATTGTATTTACACGCCCAATTGGTTTTGAACTGCCGGATTTAAGCACAATGAATCTAGGCTTGGTTGTGGTTGCAGGTGTATTAGTTGGTATTGGCACGCGCCTAGGCAATGGCTGTACTAGTGGACATGGCATTGTTGGCATGGGGCGTTTCTCTAAACGCTCAATCGTCGCGACATGCACGTTTATGATTGTCGCGATTGTCGTTGTATTTGTTCGTCGTAACTTGGGAGTGCTATAAATGAATCCTATCTCTTTGTTTGTCGCTCTTTTGTCTGGCGTACTTTTCGGTGCTGGAATGAATATATCCGGAATGGTCGACCCTGCTAACATCTTTGCGTTTCTCGATATCACGGGGGATTGGGATCCGAGCCTTGCGTTCGTGATGGGAGGAGCTTTGCTCGTATTCACGCCTTTCTACCATTTCATTATTAAACCTCGCAGTAAAACCATTGATGGCAATGCTATTAGCCTGCCTACGAATACAAAGATTGATCGCAAACTGATTTTGGGCGCATCTATTTTTGGCTTAGGTTGGGGAATCGGTGGTATCTGCCCGGGACCAGCGGTCGCCAGTTTGGGCGAGGGCAGCATTACCATCATCTCATTTATTGCGAGTATGCTGATTGGAATGAAGTTGGTTACTTTAGTCTCGAATAAATAACTGTATATCTTTTTTACTGATCTGCCCGACTCTAAATATGCGCTAGGTTTTTTATTGCTAGATTCAAAGTCAGTTTAACGAACTCGAATCGAATGCAAAAACTATGGATTTGTTTTGTGGCTTGCAGTAGATATTTTATTCAGTGGGCTTACGGTACCTGCGAAGTGTTCACCAATGACATGCGTATAGATTTGTGTCGTTGCGACATCTGAGTGGCCTAACAATTCTTGAACAGTACGAATGTCTTGTCCAGAACGTAGTAACTCAGTTGCAAAGCTATGACGAAAAGTATGGCAGGTGATTCGCTTATTAAAGATCTTTGCCTGTTGTACAGCACGTTTTAAGGCCTTTCGTGGTGAAGAGTCGTGTAGGTGATGTCGGCAGAGTTGATTGGTTACTGGATGTCTAGAGATAGTTGTTGAAGGAAAGATAAACATCCATGAACTTTGTTTAAACGCGTTGGGGTACTTTTTACCAAGAGCATGAGGTAGCGAAGGGCCGATACCTTGTTTATTATCATTTTTTTGTATTGTTGATACTCTGTCTATTTGCTGTTGGAGTAATGAAATCATGACGGGGCTTAGTAATGTCACTCGATCTTTTTTACCTTTCCCATCACGTACTGTTAACGACAAGTTAGTGAAATCTAGGTCTTGTATTCTGAGTCGTAAACACTCACTGATTCTTAATCCTGATCCATAAAGCAACGAAAATATTATGTGATTCACACCCGATAGATGCGAGAGAATAGCCTGCACTTCGTTGGCCGTTAGAACGTTTGGTAGTTTGCGTGGTTTTTTGGCATAGGTAAAACCTAAATCCCCTAATGGTAGTTGTAAAAATTGATTGTAGAGGTAAGCAATTGCGTTGAGCGCAACTTTTTGAGTGTTAATTGCTACGCACTGCTCGTTAGCAAGATAAGAAAGAAAAGCCGTTACTTCGCTTTCGCCTATATCTTTTGGATGTTTGAGTTTATGGAATCGGATGAAGTATTTTATCCAGTATAAGTAGGCCTTTTCGGTCTTGATACTGTATCCTCGCATCCGCATGTGTCGGCGAATTTCTTCCAAAAATTTGCTTGCCATCGTCACCTCCTCTCTCTGTTTATTTATACAGTTTATTTGAGTTAGATTCGGTTTGAGTATGAAAAATGGCTTGTTTTGCCGAGAGTCTATTCTCGTTTAGTTGATAGAGGATTCGATAAGCTATTGTTATCAATATGATTCGCGCTATTTCTTCCTCGGATAACGCGCATTGTTAAAAAGTGATAACACGCGTGCTCGTTTTTATATAAAGACAAAATGCGAAACGTGAAGTATATGCATTATATCTCAATGGTTTATGATAGTTTTAAGACAAGTTAGGCAAGCAGAAAAACGAGCTGGCTTGTTATTAACAATGTTATGTGTGTCGGGTCAATTCGGGTTTAGGAGTACAGTTTGGCTAAAAAGTATTATGTGGTTTGGAAAGGTCGAGAGACTGGCATTTTCACAACGTGGGCGAAGTGCAAATCATTAGTTGATGGTTTTGCAGGAGCAAGATTTAAATCGTTTCCAACTTTAGAGGAAGCGGAATCTGCGTTTGGTAAAAAAGCAAAATCTACAGCACCAAAGGCTAAAACCAAGATCGTAAAAAAATCTAGCAAGTTGAAATCAGTTCCATTATCTCAAGAGCAAATAGACGCAATGCCGTTTGAAGTAAAAATCTACACCGATGGTGCTTGTGAACCTAACCCAGGAGAGGCGGGTACTGGGCTTGCAGTCTATGAGAACAATAAGTTAACTGAACTCTGGTATGGTTTGTATCAATCATTCGGTACTAACAATACTGCCGAGCTTCATGGACTCAATCAGGCTCTACTACTTGCTAAGGAGAAGTTAGCCACAGGAAGCTCAGTTGGTATCTTTTGCGATTCTAAATACTCTATCGACTGTATTACAAAGTGGGCTAGTGGTTGGGAGAAAAAAGGTTGGACTAAGTCTGGCGGTGAAATTAAAAACTTAGACATAATTAAACCAGCTTATTCTCTCTATCAAGAAATATCATCTCAAATTACGATTCACCATGTGAACGGGCATGTTGGCATCGAGGGTAATGAGTTAGCTGATAGGATGTCTATCATAGCTATTGAGTCTCAAGACGAAAGTCTTTCTTTGTATAGAGAAACTCATAATATTCCTGAACTTTTAGCGTTGCGTACTGGTTGATAGACACACATAACAAAGCGTTTAAGACAGATTCCCAACGCTTGGCATTTTTCACTCCATCGCTGGGATTTGTGTTTAAGGTGGTATGGTTAAGTTTAGTGGTGGCGTTGCTCACTACTTAACGCGGCGTTATATGAAGTCGTGAAATTTAGGGGTATAAATCAAACCGGTCTCTCAGACCATTCGTCCATATTCCCGGCAATTTAGCTCTGTATTTCCCCAAGTTCTTTGTTCCCCAACCGGTTTATATCCAAGGTTCGTGAGTTGCCTTCCTTACGTTCATCGTTTGTTTGTTGTGAGTCTGGTGTGCCTAAATCGCTGAAAGTATCATTTCATAGAAACCGGTCTGCTTTGCTGAACATTCGCTGGTTGAGTTTCGAGTAAACAAAAGCATCCGTGGGTTAGTTGGTCCGTGTACTGCTTTTGTTGAAGCTATGCAGCACAGCTTGTTGGCTAAGGCGGTTTCTTGGGTCACTCCAACATTGCATATGCTGTTGGTTTGGTCGCAGTCTTTGGCAGGGGTTTCGTGATAAATTTGGCTTTGGTGATAAATTCATATAACAAGGCATTTAAGAGGGATTCGCCAACGCTCGGTACTGTCGGTTTGGTCGGGTTCAGTGGTTAAAGGCGGTCTGTTTGAGTTCAGTGTAAGTGTTGGCTCACCCCTTAATGCGGCGTTATGCGTCATTACGAGTA